>JBBRZG010000200.1:0-5489 GCA_038236905.1 Burkholderiales bacterium | reverse complement strand
ATTGGCGGCTTCCGCAAACGAGCCTTGATCAAAGGCGAGGTTAGCCTTTGTCATTAACAATAAATTTCGTTCCGTGGCTTTTCCCCTGCGCTGCAAAAAGTAAGAGTCCGCTTCACTGATCAGTTTTGTTGCAGCAGTAAAATTGCCCAGCACTCGTTCTTGATCTGCGCCAAATAACAAAGCTTGCACGCGGTCTTCGGCACCTGCACCAAACGAATTGCCAAAAAGCGCCAAAGCAGAGCGCGTATGAGCAAGCTTCTCGGCATTGCTAAGTGCGGGATCGTTCGCCAAATTTAGGTGTGCTGTACCCTTCGCATTTCGGCAAGCCGCTGTCTCGCTATTACAACCCTGCAACACAGCATTCAACATTGCAATTGCCCGCTCACGTTCCATTTTGTCTTTGCCGCTTCTTAACAGCTGGCCGCCAAGATAAGAGCGTGCGGCATGTAAAGACGGCTCGCCCGGAAGCGCATTTTGCTCAATAAGCGCAACCGCTTCATTCAGTAAACTTGCTCCAGCATCCTTTTCGCCGATCCGCAAATACACGCCCGCCAACTTTGCAATCATTTCCCCGCGCATCAGCGGCTTGTTCGCATAATCGAATCTGGCTCTTTCCACGCCTGCGTCAAGGAGACTTTTGGCCGTCAGGGCTTTTTCACCTTCTGTTCCTTCCGGCTCAGCTCCCGTGAGCAGGTTTGCCATGAAGGTCTGCACTTCTTCCGCGCGGGCGCGATGCATTTCAGCATCGGCGCGTTGTTTCCATGAATAGCCACCGGCTGCAATCAGTGCCAGCATCGCAAACGCCGCAATGCCCACGGGGATGCGCTGGCGTGAAATGAACATCTTTGCGGCATATGCCATTGATGGCCGGCGTGCGGTAATGGGCTTGCGCTCCAGCCATGCATTCAGGTCTGCTGCGAACGCGCTTACCGTTGGGTAGCGACGGGCAGGTTCAAGCGCCAACGCCTTCAGCACGATGGTATCGAGATCTCCCGAGAGCGTGGATTTCATCGCCGCTGCGCTTAGGTTGCCGCGTACCATGGCGGACTTCTGATCAAACACGGCGCGCGAAGGCCGCAGGATGTCAGTCGTGGCAGGGGAAATGTTGGCGGTGGTCGCCATGGCGTGTTCGGCATCTGCGCTGGATTTTGTACCGGCACGCGAGGTGTTTTTTTTATTTTTTTTCTGGCGGTTTTTTGCATCTCGGGCGCCGGAACCGGTCAGCAGTTCATATAGCACTAGCCCGAGCGCATATACATCGGTTGCTGTGGTCACCGGTTTGCCTTCAATCTGCTCGGGCGCTGCGTAGCGCAAGGTCAGCAAGCGTCCCGACTCGCGGGTTAACGCCGTCTCATCCGCACCCAGGTTTGCATCAAGTAATAATTTGGCGATTCCAAAATCGAGCAAGCGCGCCTCTCCTTGCGGATTGACCAGAATATTAGTGGGTTTCAAGTCGCGGTGCACAATCAGATTCTGGTGCGCATATTGCACCGCGCCCATGACTTGCAGGATAGACTCTACGCGCTGCCGAATGGACAGAAAATGGGTGTCTGCAAAGGTGGCAAAATCCACGCCTTCAACGTATTCGAGCGCAATCCAAGGTTGGCCGGTTGCGGTCACGCCGGCGTCGTAGAGACGTGCAATGTTGCGATGAACCAGCCCTGCCAGCATGTCGCGCTCGCGGGCAAAACGTTCAACCAGTTCGGCTGAATTGCGCCATGCGTGCAGCAGCTTTAACGCAACTTCGCGTTTGAGTTGTCCATCAGTGCGCTCAGCGAGCCAGACCGAAGCCATTCCGCCTTCGCCAATTGGCCTGATCAGGCGATAAGGGCCGATATTGGTGCCCGGCTGCAGTGTAAATTGTGCAGACTTGTCGTTCGCGGTTTTATGGTCGGTGCTGCCTTCGATGGCTATCGCCAGCACCTCCGCGCTCAATAATCTTCCCCCCGCCATCAGCAGCTGATCAGTCTCCAGTTCGCTCTGGCGTGAAAGCAGCTTCCTTAATTTGCCGGCAACATCTGGTGCGGTGCGCGCCAAATCCGCCAACCACGGTTCGCGTCCGGCGGGATCAATATCGAGCGCCTGGTCTAGTAATTCGGAAATCGCATTTAGATCAACACCGACCATCGGGTGGTTCCTGCAAAAACTGTTCTGGGAAGGACTATTCGCTCTAATAAAAGTTACAGCGTGTAAAGATTTCAATAGTCGTGTATCTGCAAACGGATTTTTTAGATAAAACCCGACATTGCGCCACGTTAATTTATAAACTTTATGAAACCCGGCTGCAAATGAGTATTTCTTTTCGCAGTCATGCCGCGCTTTGGGTTTAAACGTGCCGCTTCAGATGACCTGCTTCAAAAGAAGTGCGCCGTGAATTTAGCTAACGACAGCCAGCAATAGAATTCTTGCTTTGTCCCAATCGCGCTCTACCGTGCGTGTCGTGACGTTTAACGCTTCCGCAATCTCGTCCATGGTCAGGCCACCAAAAAAACGCATTTCGACAACCTGAACCAGCCGCGGGTTAATTTTGCCCAGTTCTTCAAGCGCATCGCTAACCCGCACCAAGTCTTCGTCGTTGTTGGCGATTGCGTCCGAGATATTGGTGTTCAAAGTGACGACGGCCGCACCGCCACCGTGGCGATCCGCCATGCGGCTCCGGCAAATATCGATGACGATGGAGCGCATGACTTTGGCCGCATATGCAAAGAAATGGCCGCGCGAATCGGCCTGCATTTCGCCTACCCGAACCATCTTGAGATAGGCCTCGTGCAGCAGCGATGTGGTGTCTAGTGATGCGCCCGCACCACCAAGTCCGCCTGAGCGACGCAACTGCGCACTCGCCAGCCGATGCAATTCCGCATAAAGCGCGGTCCACAAGCGATCGCGGGCATCACCCTCATTCATGCTCGCTTTTGCTAGTAGAGTCGTGATGTCTTGCATACAATACGTCCTTCTATTGCAGCCTCTGTCGGCATTTATGTGGGCGCTATGCCCCACTGTATTTTGCCTAGTGTAACGGCAAACCAGCTTGTATTGTGGTGTCTATTGTTGCGGTGAGCCATGCCGATTTATGATGCCGATCCGTATTCATCGAGCCGCGGTTTTCGATGGCAAAAATTCTAGGTTGTGGTTTGCGTTTGTGTTCGTCGCGTAAAATTCGTGTCGCTTGTGGGCTTACGATTTCAATTTTTCGGTGTATTTAATCTTGTTATGGGTCTTATGAAAATTCTCAATCGCCCGCGGGTTCCGCCGCTGCGGCTGCACTTAGCGTTGCCCATGCTGCTGTCAGTAAAAGTAGCTATGGCAATGTTACTGGCGTCGTGCAGCAGCGTGCCGCCCACCACGATTGGCCAGAGCGCTGACCAAACTGCGGCATCGGTCAAAGTGAAAATTATTGCGTTCAATGACTTCCACGGCAATTTGAAAACCCCCAGCCTCACTGTCCGTGTCCCGGATGCAACGCAGTCCATCGGCTTCCGCACTGAGCGAGCAGGTGGCATTGAGCAAATGAGTGCACTGATCGCGTCACTTAAAGCGAAATCGCCAAACGTAGCCGTTGTTTCCGCCGGCGATATGGTGGGAGCAACGCCTTTGCTCTCGGCGCTTTTCCAGGACGAACCGACGATTGAAGCGATGAATATCGTGGGGGTTGATTTCAATGCGGTCGGCAATCATGAATTTGATTACGGTATCGAGCATCTTCGCCGATTGCAAGTTGGCGGCTGTGCGATCAATGCCAAGACCAATCTGGCAGATTGCAGCGGGCGGGAAACTGAGCGCGCGACGTTTGCAGGTGCCAACTTTAAATTCCTCGCGGCCAATGTCGTCGTCACGGCAACCAACCAAACGCTGTTTCCGGCGTATGCCATCAAGGAATTTGAAGGAATTAAAGTCGCGTTTATTGGAGTGGTAACACGCGAGACGCCAGCACTGGTGCGGCCCGGTGGCACCGCCGGGGTCACGTTTCTCGATGAGGCTGAATCGGTAAATGCGCTCATTCCCGGGCTTCGTCAGCAAGGGGTGGAAGCGATTGTGGTGATGATTCATGAGGGCGGCCTGCAATCGGGTGGTATCAATGATTGCGCCGACTTTACCGGCGTGTTGAAGCCCATAGTGGAAAAATTTGATCCGGCGGTGGACGTTGTCACGTCAGCGCATTCGCATCGTGCCTACATCTGCGATTTCGCCGGCAAGCTCACGACCAGCGCGGGCAGTTATGGCACCTTGGTCACTGAAATCGACTTATCGCTGGATCGCAACACGCGCAGAGTCATAAACAAAAGTGCGAAGAATTTGATTGTTAGTCCAGACGGGCCGAAAGATGCGCGTCTCACCGGTCTTTTGGAAAGATATCAACGGTTATCCGAGCCGCGAGAGCAAAAAGTCGTTGGCAAGATTACTCGCGAAGTAAGTATGGTGGCGGATGCTGCCGGTGAGTCATCGCTTGGAAATCTAATCGCTGATGCGCATCTGTCCGCCACGGCCCCGCCAAATAAGGGCGGTGCCGTGATTGCTTTCAATAACCCCGGCAGCCTGCGTGCGCCGATCATTCCGGCCGCTGACGGTAGCGTGAGTTACGGCGCATTGTTTACGGTGCAGCCATTTCAAAACAATTTGATCGTCATGACCATGACGGGTAAACAAATTAAAGAAGCGTTGGAACAACAAACCTTCACCGGCACGAGGCCTCGCCTGCTGGGTGTTTCCAAAGGATTTAGTTACACATGGGATGCGCTTCGGCCCAAGGGCGACAATATCGTCGCGCAATCGATGAAGCTGAATGGCGAAATGATGCAGCCTGATTTGCAATATCGGGTGGCCGCAAACAGTTTTCTCGCGGGCGGCAGCGAAGGTCTTACCGCATTTCGCGCAGGCACCGACCGGTTCACCAGCGATTTGGATATCGAGGCGTTGGTCGACTATTTGAGCGAGTATTCGCCACTCACGCCGGCATCTATAGGGGGACGGCTCCGACGGCTCAACTAGGTTAGACGCAGCATCACGATCTAATTTTCAGCAATACTTAACAAACATCACGAAGACTGAATAGTTGTTGCATTTGTACAACAAAAAAACATAAAAAATCCCAAATTTTTGCTTAACTTAGCGCGCTGGCTTCAAGCAAAAGTGCAGGTGTACAACATAAGGCACTGTCTCAAAAGGAAAACACGATCCGGCACGCCTTGCTATGCCGCGAGTGGCTTTAAAAAGTCGATCCAACCCTAGTCACGAATCCGTCATAATTCGAAGATAAAAAGGGAGACTGCTAAGAAAGCGGTCTAGGCGTTTGGTTCCCGGTCGTCACAAATAGATACAGATAATGATAAATAGTTAGCGAACGCAATAAGCGCTGAGAATCTCGTTTTCAGAAAAGTAGCCGCGTCTCTCAAGCACATTTAGTCCCCCGTTTTCAGTATTTTTTAGTAGCTCACGTCGCACCATACCCAACTTATCTTCAGGACTTTTAATATGACTAATCAGAATCGCTT
>JBBRZG010000199.1:0-5760 GCA_038236905.1 Burkholderiales bacterium | reverse complement strand
TGTTGGGCGGACATGTGAGTATGGCGATGTCGTATGTGACTTTGGCGATTGCGCAAAAAGGTCGCACGCGCATGCTGGCCGTGGCGACGGAAAAGCGTCATCCGCAGTTTCCAGATGTACCGACGTTCCGGGAGTTGGGCATTGACTGGGTGGACGGTGCCTATCGCGGTATTGCGGTTCCGAAATCAACGCCGCCTGAACTGCGAAAAAAGATTTCTGATATTTTTGCAGAAATTAATAAAGATCCCGAATTTCAAAAGCGGATGGCCGATGGCGGCTTCGAGCTCGTCGATATCCCCCTAGAGAAGGTGCCCGCATTTATGGCGGAACGCACCAAGGTGTATACCGAAGCCGCCAAACGAATGGGGTTGGTGCGCTAGCCGCGAATTGGTGGCGCACGCGAAACGGGTCGGTCTCTTATTGAGCGCCAATATTCGCGTGCCCTGTGCTAATCTCTGACGGAAGCGTGCCTAAAAAATAAGTCTAATGACATCAATGCATTGTAATTTTTGTGACCAAATGAGCCCATTGCGCTCACTGTTTTGTAAGGCCTGTGGTTCGCCTTTTGACCTTGCCCCGTGTCCAAACTGCGCGGCAGTCAACGAGGTCGCGGCCGTGCAATGCTATAAATGTGGCCTCGAACTTGACGCTAACATTGTTGGCAAAGTAGCACCTCAAGATTCCAGCGTGATCCTCGTAACAGTGCAGGATGCCAATGCTGGGAATTCTTCGGGCCCAGCCGCGCAAATGAGCAGAGCAAAAGAAATAGCACGGCCAGCAGCTCAGAGCCAAGTTGCAGATGCAGATGCAGATGCAGATGCAGAAAAAGGCAGATTGCCGACGCAACCGAACCAGCAGACGACGAGGAACGTTGTGGGGTCTGCACTGCATAACGATGAGTCTTATCCGGACACTATTCCGTTTCCGCCTAAGCCCGAAATTGAGCGTGACATTGGCATTGAGCGACAGCCTTTTCTGGAACCTCCGAATGCCAGCGACAGCCTGCCGTCGATTGATCTCGTCGCGCGAGCTCGATGGGGACAGCGAGCGCTGCTGTCTTCGCTCGCGCTTTTATGTATCGTTGCGGCGGCGTATTTTTTTCTACGTTCCGAGCCTGCCAGTGTGGTGCCGGATCTTAAGACCGACGCTAAGTCTAACGAGAAGCCCAATCCTAAACAGGATCCTGTGCCCAGCCCCCCACTCGCCCCCATTTCTAAACCTGCCGCTAAGCCTCTAGCCAAACCTTCGGCATAGCCAAAGCTCTTCGCGCTGGCTAAAAATCAGAGAACGGCAACCGCTTCGATTTCGATTTTCAAACCAAAATGAAGCGCAGGCGTAGGAACGATCGCGCGGGCAGGGCGTGCATTTTGTGCCCACGCGGCGTAAATAATATTGAACGCGGGCCAGTGATCAACTGAATCCAGATACACACGCACTTGCACCAGTTTGTCGATGCCGCTACCGGCCGCAACAAGTGCGGCTTTGACATTTGCCAAGCACTGCGCGGCTTGGCTATCGAACGGGGCATCACATAACTTGATGCCTTCGGCCGTAATGGGCAACTGGCCGGATACGAAAACAAAGCCATTTGCCGTGACCGCATGACTGTAATGGCCGCCCGGCTTGGCGAGGGATTCAGGTTGAATCAGTTGAATTGATTTATCCACATTAATACGCGTTTAATTTAAAGGCAGTGACGCTTAGCTAGCGGGCAAGCAAACGGCGACAACATTGCCGGTGCGATGGATTTCTAGCAGGCCACGTTTTTCTGCCTCTTCCAAAATTTTATTGAAGCCGCCCTTGAAACCAAATGCGGATTCTACAAAGTCGGGCCGCAGTCTTTTCAGTGCGTTTTTTACTTGAGATGCGTGAACGTCATCGCGATCTTTTTCGCTCATCAATGCTTGAACCGTCTCAACCACCAAATCTATTGCCTCGGTGCGCTTGGTCTCTTCACTCTTATCGATAGCGGGTGCCATATCTGCGGGCAGTTTGGCGACGTCTCGTTTCGTCGTTCTTTGAGGTTGTGCTTTTGCGGACTGAACCTTAGGTTGAGCAGCGGACTCCGCCGATTTTTTCACCGCCAGCTCCGCCGCACTTGCCTCGGCTGCTTTCTTCGCACTCGCTTTCTTGCGGGCCTCGTCGGCTTTGACAAGATCGTCATAAAAAATAAATTCATCACAATTATTTTTAAGCAGATCAGAGGTGGCGGCGCGGACACCGACACCAATGACGGTTTTATTATTTTCTCGCAGCTTGCTGACCAGCGGCGAAAAGTCGGAATCACCGCTGATAATCACAAACGCATCCACATGCGCTTTGGTGTAGCAAAGGTCGAGCGCATCGACCACCATGCGAATGTCAGCGGAATTTTTCCCCGACTGGCTCACATGCGGCACCTCGATCAGCTCGAATGCGGCCTCATGCATGCTCTTTTTGAAATCTTTGTAATTTTGCCAATCGCAATAGGCTTTCTTCACCACAATATCGCCTTTTACCAGTAGGCGTTCGAGCACTTTGCGAATGTCGAATTCGGCTAGCTTGGCATTGCGCGAACCGAGCACCATGTTCTCAAAATCGCAGAACAGCGCCATATTTTGAATCTCACTGCCTCGTTGCGACGCCATTTGTGGCTCCCCGTATCAGCAAATATCTTTGTAAGTTAAGTTAAGGCATCTTGATTGCTGGAGCTTCTAATAGGATCAGGTTTCTGGATGCAAGTGCACATGTCGGCGAGGTTTCAAGTAAGACGCCTTGATCTCAACGGGCACCAAGTTTATCTTGCCATGCCGCACGCCTTTTTCAGCAATGATGGAATCGGCGAATCGCATCACAGCATTGGTTGATCCTTGCAGAATGATGGATTCGATGCAGTTGTCATGATCGAGATGGGCGTGCATCGTGGCAAGTGCCACATCGTGATTCGCGTGCTGTAGTTCGGTGAGGCGGCTGGCCAGGCGGCGTTCGTGGTGGTTATACACATAACTCAGACTTGCCACGCAATATTTGGCCTCGCCCGCTTCAATCTTGTCCTCGCCCAATGCATCCCGCAACAGATCCCGAAAAGCCTCGGAGCGATTTTCATAGCCGCGGCTTTGCACCAATGCGTCAAATTTTTGGACTAGCTCGTCTTCAATAGATACGGTAAGTCGGCGCATGGAATCCTTTCAATGACGATTTATGTTTTCTGAGAATAGCTGACTTTGATGAGATTTTGGCCAGCAATAAAAAATTTGCACCCAAATCCAAATCAAGCACGTAGTTGCAATCGTGTAGTAGAGTAGGAAGAATTTTGAAAATGTCATACCGTGTCTTAGAAGTTTAATAAGTTGGCGGCAAAATGAGCGGGAGAAAGAATGAGCTTCGCGGTTCTCGACCGCGATTTTTCCGCGATGCCGAACTCAGTGTGCCTACCTGCACAATTTGTAGATTGGGTCCAAGTTTCTAGTTGGCTTGCAACCCAAACCCACGTCCAGCACATCAAGGAGATAAGTTCGTATGAATCGAGCAGCCATGAAAATAGCCGTTGCCAGCACCGCATTGGTATGCGTCGCAACGATGTCCTCGGAGGCTTGGGCTGAAACTGAGACGCCTGCGCAAACGCTGGAACCGGTTGAGGTACAAAGCTCACGCAATAGCCAATTGGGTATTGCGGATTCGGCCAATGCGGGCGTCATTACACAGAAGCAGTTGGAAGCGCGCACCGTCTATCGCCCGGGAGAATTGCTGGAGGCCACACCCGGCCTAATCGTCAGCCAGCATAGCGGGGAGGGCAAAGCAAATCAGTTCTATCTGCGCGGCTTCAATCTCGATCATGGTACTGATCTGCGTACCACCGTCGACGGCATGCTGGTCAATCAGCGCAGCCATGCGCATGGCCAAGGGTGGAGCGATCTTAATTTTTTGATCCCAGAATTGGCAAGCCGGCTCGAATATCGCAAGGGCCCGTACTACGCGGGTGAGGGCGATTTTGCGACCGCAGGAAGCGCCAGCGTCGTCTACGTCGACCGCCTGGTTCAAGGCATCGCCAGCGTCAGCGCCGGTCAGAACGGGCTTGGCCGCTTGTTACTGGCCGCATCACCAGCAGTTGGTAACGGGCATTTGCTATATGCCATTGAGGCATTCCATAACAACGGCCCGTTCGTAAACCCGGACAACTATCGAAAATACAATGGCGTGTTGCGCTATAGCGGGGGCGGTGACGCCAATGGCTTCAATATCACCGCCATGGCCTATACCGCCAAGTGGAATGCGACCGATCAGATCCCGAGGCGTGCTGTTGCGTCCGGAGCCCTCGATCGCTTCGACGCGATCGACAAGACCGATGGCGGCAATGCTGATCGCTACAGCCTATCGGCCGCCTGGCAGCGCAACAGCGAGACCAGCGCCACTAAAATCAACGCCTATGTGTTGCAAAACAAGCTGAATCTGTTTTCCAACTTTACTTATTTCCTCGACGATCCGGTCAACGGCGATCAATTCAGCCAGCCCGATAAACGCGTCAGCAGCGCGCTGAATATCAGTCATCAGTGGCTGCAGCCCGGGCTTGGACAGAAAACCGACATTACCATCGGTGCGCAATTGCAGAACGACAATATCTACAATGGTTTGTATAGTACCGATGCACGCCAGCGTTTATCAACAACACGGGCAGATCATATTGTCGAGTCCAGTCTTGGCGTGTACGCGGAAGTCGGCACGCGCTGGATGAACTGGTTTCGTAGCGAAGCCGGAATTCGCGCTGACCGTTATCGCTTCAAGGTAAAAAGTGACAATTCAGCTAATTCCGGTGCCGCCAATGACAGCATCGCGAGCCCAAAATTGAGCCTTATTTTCGGGCCTTGGGAAAAAACTGAAGCATATTTCAACGTCGGACGTGGCTTTCACAGTAACGATGCGCGCGGCACCACCATCAGCGTTGATCCGAAAAGCCGTGATGCTGTGGACAAGGTACCGGCACTGGTGCGCTCCAACGGCATCGAACTAGGTTTGCGTACTGAATTCATTCGCGGTCTGCAAAGCTCGATGTCGATATATCGCATCGATTTCGATTCCGAACTCGTTTTTGTCGGCGACGCGGGTACCACCGAGGCCGGGCGCCCAAGCCGTCGCTATGGTTTCGAATTTTCCAACTACTGGAAGCAGACCAACTGGCTGACGGTCGATGCCGATATCGCATTTGCGCGTGCGCGCTTTCGCGATGTGGATGTGAACGTGCCCGGCACGCGCATTCCCGGGGCGGTTGAAGGTGTGGCTTCGCTGGCCTTGGCGGTCGACAACATCGGTCCCTGGTTCGGCACCGTTCAGCTGCGTTATTTCGGCCCGCGCCCATTGATTGAAGACAACAGCGCGCGATCAAACAGCACCACTACGCTAAACGGCCGTATCGGCTATCGCATCACGCCAAAAATGCGTGTTGAACTGGAGGGCTACAACCTGATCAATCGTAAGGACGCCGCCATTGATTACTATTACGAGTCACGCTTATCTAATGAACCTGCGCCGGTGACCGAGGCTCACTTTCACCCGATTGAATCGCGTTCGTTTCGCGTCAATTTCACGATGAATTTTTAGTGCCCGTGGGACAGTGGGCAGTGGAATTCTGGCAGTGGACATCAGGTATTGATCACGTTAGAGCGCCGAGTGCGTCATCGGGATAGCCTGAACAACGCCAATACAAGTTATCGCGTTCTGCCGAATCATAATTAAAAATGAGTTTCTGTCTCTCGCTGTCGGAATTTTGGAAAGGATGCTACCCGT
>JBBRZG010000198.1:0-5764 GCA_038236905.1 Burkholderiales bacterium | reverse complement strand
TTAAGTGAAGCCGTTTATAAAACAGTATAGGCAAGAGGCACGGCCTGCCCCCAACGTTCCTGTGACCCCAACGTTCCTGAAAAATAGGATTACAAACTAAATGGCAATCAATTCAACAAACCCACAGGCGCACAATCTGCTCCCGCCAGTATCGTATTTCGATACAAAAAACTTTTACCTTCTAAGTTAAGTGCTGCCACCCCATACTCGTTATCGACAACATTGCAATCTTGCAATGTCACCAAGTCAAAACGTAACCACGCAACATTTGGGGGATTCAATGTCTCTAGCACTTAACGATGTACATTCGCAACTTAACCTCATCCACGTCGCAGATGTGGTGCGGCCAAGCTCGGTTGAGGAGCTGCAATCTGCGGTGGCGCTTGCCCGCCAACGCGGCTTAAAAATTTCTGTGGCCGGTGGGCGGCACGCGATGGGCGGTCAGCAATTTAAAACTGGCGCATTGCATATCGACATGACAGCACTCACCAACGTGCTCGCAAGCGACGCCACTTTGGGCCACATCACGTTGCAAGCCGGTGCCATGTGGCCAGCCATTATTAGTGCAACCCATAATATGAAAACCACTGACGGGCAGAGTTGTGCTTGCACTTGGGCGATAAGACAAAAACAAACCGGGGTTGATGAGGTGACCTTGGGCGGCTCCGTTTCTGCCAATGCGCACGGGCGCGGGCTGATGATGCAACCTATTGGCGGCGATATTGAGAACCTCACTATCGTTAACGCCTGCGGTGAATTAGTCTTTTGTGATCGCACAAACAATGCAGAATTGTTTTCACTCGTCATCGGCGGCTACGGGCTCTTCGGGCTAATTTATAGCATCACTTTGCGCCTTAGCCCACGCCTGCGCTTGCGCCGCATGGTCAATATTATCGACATCGATGATGCCATTCACGCGGTGCGGCGGCGCGTGAGCGAAGGTTGTATTTATGGCGACTTTCAATTCGTTATTGACGGGGCAGACGACGCATTTTTACGGCGCGGCGTATTTGCCTGTTACAAACCGGTGCAAGCCGACGACGGCATTAAAGAAGGTGCGTCTGATTTGACGCCCGAGACTTGGCTAAAGTTACTAAAGCTCGCCCATGACGACAAAAAAACAGCATTTAAGCTTTATGCCCAGCATTACTTGGCCACTGATGGCAATTGCTATTGGTCAGACACCATGCAGCTTTCTACCTACATTCCCCGCTACGCTGAGTTTCTGGAATCCGCCCGCGAAGATGTAACCGCACCGCGACCCAAAGAGTCACTCGTGATAGGGGAGCAATACGTGCCGCAGGATCGCTTGCTGGAATTTATCAACGGCGCGCGTGAAATTTTGCGGCAGCATGATGCCGAACTTATTTACGGCACCATTCGCGCTATCAGTCGCGATACGGTTTCATATTTGCCGTGGGCGCGTGCTGATTTTGCCTGTGTTATTTTTAACTTGCGCACGGTGCACACTGCAGCAGATATTGAAAAAAACGCCACCACCTTTCGGGCGTTAAACGATTTGTGTGTTTCGTTGGGTGGCAGCTTTTTTCTAACCTATCACCGTTACGCTACCGCCGAGCAGGTGCTGGCTTGCTACCCAAATTTTGAGACGTGGCTAGCACGCAAAAATCATTATGATCCCGATACCCTTTTCGATAGTGACTGGCATCAGCATTATCGGCATGAAATGCGCGATTCTACGGGTGGGCGTGAAATGCGCGGCTACACTTCGCTGAATGAAATGGTCGATTCCACGATCTCCCGTGCGTCAAGTACGCACGCGCAACACGCATGAAACCAGAGCAGGCAAGTACCACGGCAAAAGTAATTGCGGCCGCCACCCTGTGCCTTGCAAGCGACGCACGCGCGAGAGCGCTCGTGCCTGCCGAGGCGGCGCACCTGTGCGAAATTTTTTTATCCACCAGCGCCACAGATAAATTATTTGCCGGTAGCGCCAAATGGTCGCTAACCCGCAACATTTGGCGCTGGATAGAGCGCCTAACCTTGCCCGGCATCATGCAACACTACTGGCTACGCAAACACTGGATTGAAAAACATTGTCGTCAGGCCATAGCCGCTGGAACCAAGCGCGTGCTGGTGATAGGCGCGGGTTTCGACACTCTGGCGTATCGCTTGGCAGGCGAATTTACTCAACATGAATTCGTCGAAATCGATCATCCGGCAACGCAATCCGTTAAAAGTCCGGGGTCAGGCCTCGCCTCTTGCCTATTTCTCATTTCCCACCTTCACAATTCGGCTAATTCGCGAGACCGTCAAGCCTAATACCTTGCTCACATCCGTCATGCTCTGTTGACCTTTCATAACCGCCTTGCGGATACCTTGCCTCGGTCTTTGTTTCGTTTCAGATAATAGTACATTGGCGTGGCTGGAGTAGCCCGCTGGGCGCGGGGAATATCTATCGCTGCCCGTTTCTTTTTCTATGGGCGCTTGAATGCGCTCGACAAATACCGAATCACCCAAGTAAATCTGCTGCACCGGTACTTCGTTTAATAGCATGACACAAGTGTACGCGGCCATTAGCGCAACATAGCTTGATTTTTCGCGGCGCCGATCGGCTGTTCTAGCTGCATCACGGCCAGGCAGGTTCTTAGCAACGGTCGCTTGGTAAGGTGATGTAATAAACCGCACGGGGAATTCGATTCATAAAGGCTGATCCATAACGAAATGAACGCAAGGGAATTTGGCCTAGGCTAGAGGTCGCGCTTGACTCCGATTTTGCTTTAGAGCCTTTAATTAACCTCGCCGTACACAGTATCAAAAGATCAGCTGGCGACTCGACTTAACTCGTGCAGAACGAACGCAAAACCTAGCACCAACAGTGCCACGCCAATCCCCATCGGCCACAGATGTTCCACCGATATGCCCGGTTCCAGCACAGCGTTCTCGGGGCGATCAGGTTCATAAAAAACCTGCACGACTTTGCCTACAGGGTAGCGGTCAATGTAGGTTGCCGCGAATTTTCGCCCAGCACTCAAGCCTTCCATGCCGAAGCGTATCGAGGTGCCGGTCAATTTGGTTTTATTTACGGTGTATTGATATCGAATTTGCGGCGCCCACTTTGGCTCTCTATTTTGCTTCGTCCGCACGCTGACGGCCTTTGAAATTGTGACAACACCGGTTATGCACGGCCACCGACGACTTCGAAGTCCTGACACTAGCGCCACTAGGCCGGACACAACGGAAAGGGTGCCCGCGATAAGGAGTGTGCCGATAAAGAGATAGTTGAAATTGATTTGATCCATTTTTTATCCCGTATTTGGCTGCCGGTCCACTTTTAGATCCTAGCGCTACACTCTTCCATTTATCCGCACGGGTTTTGCATTTACATTCGTGCGGGCATTCAATTGAGCGCGAATGAAGTAGCGTTCAAACCCTCGCCTTGACTCTGCGGTATTGAATCGCATGCCACCCGCAAGAGACATCGATTGAGTTGACGATTCGCCACCCAATATTTTTATAAACGCCGCCCCCAGAGCGGCGTTTGAAGCATTTCTATCGGCACTCGCCCGTGAATAGGCGAGTTTACATTCCGCAATCGTGTCACTCGGACTATCGCAAGCGTCACTGCATGTGCCAGCCATGACTCACCGTAATCGATTGTCCGGTCAACGCATTGGACGGGAATGCGGCGAGGAAAATCGCGAGTTCCGCCACATCCTGCACAGTGGTGAATTCACCATCGACGGTTTCTTTGAGCATGACGTTTTTAATCACGTCCGCTTCGGAAATACCAAGCGACTTGGCTTGTTCGGGAATTTGTTTATCGACCAGCGGCGTGCGCACGAAACCGGGGCAAATTACGTTCGATCGGATTTTGTCTTTGGCGCCTTCTTTGGCGACAACTTTGGCGAGGCCAATCAGGCCGTGCTTGGCGGCGACGTAGGCGGATTTGAGTGGGGATGCTTCATGCGAATGCACCGAGCCCATGAATAAAATCGTGCCGCCGTTACCTGCCTTAATCATCGCGCGCATGCACGCGCGCGTGGTCAGAAACGCGCCATCCAAGTGAATGGCCTGCATGCGTTTCCAGTCCTCAAATTTGAAATCGACAATCGGGCTGATGATTTGGATGCCAGCGTTGCTGATCAGGATATCGACGCCGCCGAATTTGGCAACCGTGTCGGCTACGCCTTTATCGACCTGCGCTTCGTCGGTGACGTTCATGGCGACGGCCATCGCCGTGCCGCCGGAAGTATTGATTTCATTGGCTGTGGCTGTGGCGGCGTCCAGCGCTAAATCAGCGATACAAACCTTGGCGCCTTCGCGCGCAAATTCAATAGCGATTTCTTTGCCGATACCGCTCGCTGCGCCGGTGATGATGGCGACTTTATCTTTGAGTTGCATGATGATTTCCTTTCGGGGTTTGAATTAATGTTGCGAAGTCGTCATGCATCACGGCGCTCGACAATCGGTTGAGATTGGCATTGAGGTGCATGGCGGAAAGCATTTCCCATTCCGGTCTTCCGGCAATTTATTCCTGCTTGAGTTCGTGCACCACCATGCCGATATGCGCGGGCGGTGATTTAAGCCAACTCTTATGCTTGAATGCTCGATCAATATCTTTCATACCGGACTGCCATCGAGCCTCAATCGTGGCGGTCGCAAAATCGATATCCTTATTCTGGTCGTCATTGGGCAGCGCTTTCATGACCAGTCGGACGATATTGATCGTGCTGCTACAGCCCAACTGTATGAGCTCCTTGGTGGCCGCAGCGTTCCGCTCTTTGGCGGGCAATTTTTCGGCGAGGATTTGCACCGCGCGGCGCAAATTCTGCATCCGTTCGTGGTCTTCAAGATGTTCGGTTGAACGGCTGGCGAATTGAATATCCTTCTGCCGCGTAATCGCTTCAGCAATCGAGGCGGGCACGTTCTCGCTTGGATCCCAGAGATCAACCATAAAGCACAATGTATTTTGACGTTCCTGATCATCGAGCACGATGTCGATCGGCGTATTCGAATAAATGCCGCCATCCCAATAGTCTGCGCCGTTGATTTCAACCGGCGGAAAGCCTGGCGGCAGCGCACCGCTCGCCATGATGTGCTTTGCGGTGATTTTCTCGATGGTGTTATCGAATTTCCTGAGCTCGCCGGTCGCGATGTTGACCGCGGACACGGTGAGGCGTACGTGACCAGCATTCAGATATTTGAAATCAACCAGTTCGTTGAGCGTCGCTTCAAGCGGGCTGGTGTCGTAGAAACTTGCCTGAACGCTGGGGCCACTTTTATTGATATCCCAGGTGCTATTGGTGCGTGGTGTAAAAAACCCCGGCACGCCGTTGGATAAAGTGTCCCACAGCTTGGTGGCATTGCTCCACGGGCGCAGCCAATCGAGGGTCGAAAAAAAAGGAAAAATAGCCGGTGTATCGCGGGCGACTCGCGTCCAGAATGCATGCAATTTTTCAACACGGTCTTCGGGCCGATTGCCCGCAATCAGTACGCCATTAATCGCGCCGATCGAGGTGCCCACCACCCAACCGATATTTATCCCGTGCCGTGCCAAGCCCTCGTATGTGCCGCCCTGATATGCGCCCAGCGCGCCACCACCTTGAAGCACCAGCACATTTTGAATGGGTTTCATAAAGCCGCTTTTAGTAATGGGGGGTTTATCGTTTCCATATGGGCCTAATGTAATCAATGCAACCAATGCAACCAATTCTCAAGACTAAGCGGCGCAGTTATTCGCCAAATAATCGAACCGCTAAACGACTGCTTATTTCGTCGAAAACGTAAACACCCCATCCCA
>JBBRZG010000197.1:0-5773 GCA_038236905.1 Burkholderiales bacterium | reverse complement strand
GCCGCCAACGCGGGAGATGTGACCAGCATTATTGGGTCTTCGGGCTCCGGTAAAAGCACGCTGCTGCGGTGTATCAATTTGCTAGAGCAGCCTGACCAAGGCGTGATCGCGCTGAATGGTGAACTCTTGGAGCTGACGCCTGATCGCGACAAAAGTCTGAAAGCGAAAAATCCAAAACAGCTTCAGCGCATGCGTTCGAAACTGGCCATGGTCTTCCAGCACTTTAATTTATGGGCACACATGACAGCGCTCGAAAATGTGATCGAAGCGCCGATGCATGTGCTTGGCTTGAGCAAACGAGATGCGGTAGCGCGCGCCGAGAATTATCTGCAACGGGTGGGTGTTGCGCATCGTAAAGATATGTACCCGGCGCATCTTTCCGGCGGCGAGCAACAGCGCGTCGCGATTGCGCGGGCGCTGGCGATGGAGCCGGAAGTGATGCTGTTTGATGAGCCTACCTCGGCGCTTGATCCCGAGCTGGTGGGCGAGGTGCTGAAGGTCATGCGTGATCTGGCGCTCGAAGGGCGCACGATGATTGTCGTGACCCATGAAATGGGCTTCGCACGCGAAGTCTCCAACCGCCTGATTTTTTTGCACAAGGGTGTTGTCGAGGAAACAGGCGATCCGCGCGAGGTATTGTCGAATCCGCAAAGTGATCGGTTGAAGCAGTTTTTATCCGGGAGCTTAAAATAAGTTTCCCTTATTTCCCGTAAGCGCCGAATTTATGGCGTCGCCGCGCTCTGATCGTGAATCCACCTAAAAATAAGCAGCGCGTTGGCTTTCTGTTGTTGCCACATTTCTCGCTGGTGGCGTTGAGCGGTGCCATCGATGCGCTGCATCAAGCTAATGCCCAGTCAGGTGAATGTTTATACGATTCGCAGCTGATTGGTGTTGAGCCCTCGGCTGTCGTCAATGCACGGGGTGGTGAGAGAACGGGTGACGCCCGCGTCCAAAGCGCTAGCGGTGTGGTGTTAAACGTACGCTCGATTACCGATGCCGCAAGTGATTCAAATTTATTCGACGCTGTGTTTGTGGTGAGCGATTCTCCTCTGCCAGAACGTGGTTTCGAAGTCGTGGTGGATTGGTTAAAGCAACTGGCATCGCGGCGCGCCGTGCTGGGCGGGCTGGGAACCGGCGCGTATTTATTAGCCCGCGCGGGTTTGCTCGGCGGTCATCGCGCCACGATTCACTGGCCGTATTCAGCCCTTTTGGCTGAACAATGCCCGGACACCGTGGTGTCATCAAATGTGTATGAAATCGATGGCGAGCGTCTCAGCTGTGCCAGCGGTTCCGCTAGTTTTGACATGATGCTGGCCTGGATTGGTGCGGCACACGGTGACGAATTGGTCGCTGAAGTACTAGATTGTTTTGGGCTTGAGCGCCAGCGCGGCGACAAAGAGCATCAGCGGGTTCCGCTGGCGGCGAGGATTGGCGGCGGCCAGCCAAAATTGACCGAAGCGGTGTCGCTGATGGAGGCCAACTATGAAGAGCCGCTGCCAACCGAGGAAATAGCGCGTCTGGTGGGCGTTTCACGGCGGCAACTGGAGCGCCTATTCAAACAATATCTAAATAGTCTGCCTTCACGCTATTACCTTGAGCTGCGTCTGGTCCGGGCGCGGCAGCTATTACAGCAAACCAGTCAATCCATTCTACAAATTGGTCTATCTTGCGGTTTTTCGTCGGGCCCGCATTTTTCAAGCGCGTATCGTCATCATTTCGGGATCACGCCTCGAGAGCAACGCACCCAGCGCTTCAGCAATGTTCCGCCAAACACCAATTCGAGGCCCGAATCTAAAGCCAACATATAAACCAGCGTCGCTTTGTTGATATGTTTATGGCAAACATCCAGCCTAAAATAGCAACATTGGAAATATTTAACGGAGCAAATCATGTCTGAATGTTCAAGTCACCCCGCCAGCTATCCCTCAAACGCTGATGGCACCCATGCCGCCAAGGCTAGCAGTGCGCCGATTACGCGCGCGACGTTTGATGAAGTGATGGTGCCGAATTACGCACCCGCGTCTTTTATTCCAGTGCGCGGCAAAGGGTCGCGGGTGTGGGATCAGACCGGTCGTGAATACATTGATTTTGCGGGCGGAATTGCGGTCAGCTCGGTCGGACATGCCCACGACAGCGTGGTGGCTGCGCTTGTCAGCCAAGCTCAAAAGGTGTGGCATGTGGCCAACGTGATGACCAACGAACCGGCGCTGGCCTTGGCGCGATCGCTGGTTGAGAAAA
The DNA here is from genome assembly GCA_038236905.1 of Burkholderiales bacterium. GTDB lineage: Bacteria > Pseudomonadota > Gammaproteobacteria > Burkholderiales > Usitatibacteraceae > UKL13-2. Next base: position 3,535 of record JBBRZG010000197.1, on the reverse strand, counting down.
CGTTTGCGGAGCGCGTATTTTTTTGCAACTCGGGGGCTGAGGCCAATGAAGCCGCACTAAAGCTTGCGCGCAAATGGGCATCGGATAAGTTCCCATCGCCCAATGCGACCCACGGCGAAACAGAAAAATTTGAAATCGTTTCCTGTCTGAATTCATTTCATGGGCGCACGCTGTTCACGGTGAGTGTGGGCGGGCAGCCTAAATACACGCAAGGTTTTGCACCCTTGCCAGCCGGCATCAAACATGTGCCCTACAACGATATTGAGGCGATGCGCGCCGCCATTTCTGACAAAACCTGTTGCGTGATTATCGAACCCATCCAGGGTGAAGGTGGCGTTACGCCAGCGACCAAGGATTTTTTACATGCGGTTCGCGAACTATGTGATCAACACCAGGCATTGCTAATTTTTGATGAAGTACAAAGCGGAGCGGGGCGCACGGGCTCCCTTTTCGCCTACATGAATTGTTGCGCGGTGCCCGATATTTTGACCTCCGCCAAAGGCTTGGGCGGTGGCTTCCCCATCGGCGCGATGCTCACCACGAATGCGATTGCGGAACATCTTGGGGTAGGTTCGCATGGCACCACTTATGGCGGAAACCCGCTGGCGTGTGCGGTCAGCCTGGCGGTACTGGACATCATCAGTGCCCCGGAGACACTGGCCAATGTACACGCCCGGCATGATCAATTTTTTACGGGCTTGAATGCGATTGGTCACAAATATAATGTCTTCAAAGAAGTTCGCGGCCAGGGCTTGCTGATTGGCTGTGAGCTTGCGGACAAGTGGCAGGGCCGCGCGAAGGATTTTGTTAAAGCCAGTGAAAAGCAATCTCTGATGATCTTGATGGCGGGCCCCAATGTGATTCGCCTTGCGCCGTCGTTATTGATTACAGAGGCGGATGTTACGCAAGGCCTTCAATATTTTGAAGCGGCTGTTGCCGCATTGGTCGCTGCTGAATCTGCCGCGGCAGTTGCCGCTTCAGTTGCTGCGCCCGCTGCGAAGGTGGCGCCCGTGCAACCTGATCTTCAGGCCAAACCCCGCGCGACAGTTTAAAAAGAATTGCCTTTTAAAAGAACTGCTGAATCCATGCTGATATTGCGTCCCGCCCGTCTTTCGGATTTACCGGGGGTCGAGGCTATTGCATTGGCGAGCGCGGTGGGCATCACCTCGCTGCCGCCGGATCGAGACAAGCTCTACGAAAAAATTCGTGCGTCCACCCAATCGTTTGCGGCAGAAGTCGACGTGAATGGCGAAGAGATTTATTTTTTTGTTTTGGAAGATTCGGTGTCCGGCGAAATAGTCGGCACCAGCGGCATCGTCGCCTCGGCAGGATTTCATGATCGCTTTTATAGCTATCGCAATGAAATCATTGTGCATGCCTCGCAGGAGCTGAAAGTCAGTAATAAAATTCATGCGCTGCATTTATGCCATGACCTTACCGGCACCTCGCTGCTCACGTCTTTTTATATTGATCCCAAATATAACGACACCCAATGGCCGCAATTGCTGTCGCGCGCGCGGCTGCTATTCATGGCGGAGAATCCGCATCGGTTTTCAGATCGCCTGGCCGCCGAGAATCCGGGCCTGTGTGACGATGCTGGTAACGCGCCGTTTTGGAACGCCGTGGGGCGGCGTTTCTTCGGTATGGAATATCCGCAAGCCGAACAGCTGTCCGGCGGACGCAGCAAAACATTTATTGCCGAATTAATGCCGCAATATCCGATTTATGTGCCCTTGCTGCCGCCTGATGCGCAGCTCGCGATTGGTCAGCTTCATCCGGTTGCACAGCTGCCGTTTTCGATGTTGTTGGAAGAAGGTTTCGAGGCCGATACTTACATTGATATTTTCGATGGGGGTCCGACCGTGGAGGCGCGCTTATCAACGCTGCGCAGCATCCAGGAAAACCGTCGTTTGCGCGTCAATCGTTCGCCCGTGATTAACGTAAACGTGGACGCCAATAATCAGGTCAAGCGCATCAGCAGTCCGCCCGAGCTGCCTTACATCATCGCTACCACCTCAACCGAGGGCTTTCGCGCCACCATCGCCCATGCCGCAGTGGATGGCGGCGAACTATTGCTTTCGCCGGAGCTCGCGAATACGCTCGAAGTTGCGCATGGCGAGTCGGTTCGCACGCTGCTGCTCGGCGGTGGTTGGGGATCGGCAATATGATGGTCGTCCGCCCTATTTCCGCCCATGACTTGGAAGCGTTGTTCGCGCTGGCCTCAAAAACAGGCGTGGGTATCACCACGCTGCCTGCTGACCACCTGCAGTTGAAGAAACGTATCGACGCCTCGCTGGCTTCGTTTGCGGGGTCGGCGCATCGCTCAGAAGAGATTTTTGTGTTTGTGCTCGAAGACCTTGAGTCAAAGAAAATCGCCGGCACCTGCGCAATCGCTGCTGCGGTCGGCTTGCGTCAGCCCTGGTATTCCTATCGGGTGGGTCTGGTGGTGCATGCGTCGCAGGAATTGAATATTTTCACGCAGACGCCGACGCTGTTTTTGTCCAATGATCATACCGGGCACAGCGAGCTATGTTCATTGTTTTTGGATCCGGAATATCGAGTCGGTAAAAACGGCAGCTTGCTGTCAAAATCACGCTTTTTATTTTTAGCGCATTGTCGCGAACGTTTTTCGAAACGAATTATTGCCGAGCTGCGCGGTGTATCAGACGCGGACGGTAAATCGCCGTTCTGGGAGAGTCTGGGCCGCCATTTTTTCTCGATGGAGTTTTCTGAAGCGGATTATTTGACCGGCATCGGCAAGAAATCATTTGTTGCTGAATTGATGCCGAAGCATCCGCTATACAGCTCGTTTCTCACGCCGGAAGCGCAGGCCGTGATCGGTAAGACCCATGAACTGACTGCGCCAGCGCGCGCCATGCTCGAAAGCGAAGGCTTTCGGTTTGAGGGCCATGTGGATATTTTTGATGCAGGCCCTGCGGTGGAATGTGATGTCGATGATATCGATGCGGTGGCGGCCAGCGCGATATTTACCGTGCAGATTCGTGATGCCGCAACCTCTGCAACGGCAACAAAGGCCGAGACAATTTATTTGGTCGCAAATGTGCCGGCAAAAACTGATTTGAATCGTTTCCGCGTTGCGCAAATGCGCGCGAGTGTGGTGGACGAAATGATCAGCATCAGCGCGAACGATGCGCTGTCACTTGGCGTTATTGCAGGAGATGCGGTTCGCGCCGTGCCGCTGTCGGTGCGCGAGCGCAATCCCATGCAGGTTCGGCGAAGTGCCGCGCATGCGAAAGACTTAATCAATAAACCCTAGCAGGGACGAGTGTTTCAGAGCAAAAGTGCTTGTGAGTGCCCGCCAATGCTGGGGTTTCACTTTAAATTAGGTAAAAATATGTCTCAACTGTTCATCGACGGCGCGTGGCTGGCCGGTAGCGGCACCCCCTTTAAATCGCTAAATCCTGTCTCGCAAGAAGCGATCTGGAGCGGCCAAGCCGCCAACGCAGATGATGTTGATCGCGCCGTACTCGGCGCGCGCGGTGCCTTCCCCGCATGGGCGGAATTATCGTTTTCG
>JBBRZG010000196.1:0-5814 GCA_038236905.1 Burkholderiales bacterium | reverse complement strand
TGGCTTGACCCAAGCCAAGCTTAACAAAATCCAGTACAAACATAACCATACCCCACGCAAATGCCTTGGCTTCCTTACCCCGTACGAGGTAGCATTCAACTGCCCTCCGCTTCTCGCCTTTCGAACTTGAATCTAGGTTTATGTTCTGAAAGTCCCGCCAGTACTAGGGTTCAAAATTTGGCAATGGCGAGCCCGCCCGCCACTTCATCGCCTGTAATTGATCCAGCATCGACACCAATTCTTCGCGCACGCTTTGCTGATGAATCGGCATGACGAGCAGATCACCGGGCCTCGTCCATTCGAGCAATCTCCTGGCCGCCTCAATCTCTGCGGTCGCGGTTATAACCTGCTCAAGCGGAAATTGTTTGGCGGCCAACGCCGCACGCAATAGCGCGGGCACTTCGCCGATCGCACGGCCACGCAGCATGCTGGGTAATTCTTTGATGATGATGAGATCGGGCTGGTAACTCGCTGCCGTTCCCGCCAGTTGTTGGATGGCCTCGTCGCCACGATTGCCGGCTTGTCCAAGCAGCAGACCGAGACGTCCTTTCTCTTCTCGACGCTCGTGCACGGTTAACTTCAAACGCGTTTTCAAACTTGCGTCCATCAGCAGCGAAAGACCGCTGGGGTTGTGCGCGTAATCAATCACCACCGTCACACCGGAAATGTGCCACCGTTCAAGTCGCCCGGGATTATCGGTGCGCACGCTGCCGAATCGCAACAGCGCAACGGAAATTATTTTGGGCGCAATACCAACAGCGGTCGCTGCAAGTGCGGCGGCGGCAATATTGGCCACGTTGTAAACGGCGGCACCGTTTATCGTCAGCGGCATGTCCGCAATGGCACCGAGTGAAACCCGGTCAATGCCGTGCGACAACATCAATTCAGATTTATCGACACCACACGTCATGCCGCCAGTCTGGCGATGCGCAATTAAACTCGGATGCGCATCATCATTGGCGAACAGCGCAAGCTTGCATGTTTGCGTGCCAATTTGTAGTCCGGCACGCGCCAGCAAAACCGGATCATCCGCGTTCAACACCAGCGTGCCTGCGCTGCCAAGCGTGCGCGCAACGGTAAGTTTTACATCCGCCAAATCATCCAGATTATCGATCCCGTATTCGCCGAAATGATCTGCACTGATATTGGTAATCACAGCGACATCTGCGCGCTCGGTCGCCAGACCGCGTCGCAAAATCCCGCCACGCGCCGTTTCCAGCACGGCTGCTTCGACCGACACATCGCGTAACACCAGCCGCGCACCCGCCGGGCCGGAAAAGTCGCCGCCATCAATTTCGCGACCATCAATCATCACGCCTTCGGTGGATGAATAGCCGGTGCATTTGCCGCTCGCTTTTAAAATTGCCGCGAGTAATCGCACCACGGTGGTCTTGCCGTTTGAGCCCGTCACAAGCGCGACAGGGATGCTGTGCAATGCTTGCCACGGCACGCTTTCGATGGCGGGAAATTCAGCCAATGGCCAAGTCCGTGAGCCTTTGCCCGCGCCGATAGAAACGTAGTCGTCGTCAATCATGAACGGCATGCCGTGCAAAGATGCCGCCGCGCGTAGCGTTGCAAGGGCGGGTTTCATTTCGGCCGCCGCACGCGCTTTAAACTCGGCCGCCACAAGTCTAAAATCAGCGCCGAAATTATGAACTTGCTCAAACGGAGCGCCACTCACATCAACGCGATTGGCATTGATGTTGGACGAAAAAATACCGCTCGCCTGCTCCCACGCCCACTCGTTAATTTCTGTCGCGGTGAAGAGTTGATCGAATGGCGCAGCGAAGGCGAGCAGGGTGCCGCTGGCGTGGTGCTGCACTACGGGTAGCGGCGGTGCCCAGCCCAGTGCCGCACACTCTGAGATCACCGCATCGCGCCATCGCTCATGCGCGGCTACTTCGCCGGCAGCAACACCCAATGCCTCAAGTACCGCGCCAGTGCTGGCGAAATAACGGTTGGGGCCGGTCAAACGGCGTGAGTCGGCGAAACAGGTGTTGGGTTCGGGAGTGTTTGAGTCGGACAAAATTGAGGCACAGACATGAGGTGAGTTAAAGCTAGCGAGATCAATAGTGACGCGACTTTAACTCAATCGCGCGCATCCACTACATTAAAAATAAGATCGACGCGAGAAAAACCAAACGTAGAATGGGTTTCGTTAGGTTTCGGAATCCAAATTAGTTCCGCGAAACTAGCCTATCTACTTCGAAGTTGAGGGCGCAATTGACTCTCAATCTGCGTAATCGCATTTGCAAGGCTTAGAGAGAAAGGGTTGTTCGAATCATCCATTGATGCATGCACGGTTGCACGCATTCTCGTGCCAAAGTCTGGATCGTTTGAGAGGTGCTGGTCTCCTGAGGCAGTGTTCGCAACGATAGCCTCAATAGCGATATTTAACTCTCGTACACGTGCGCGGAGGCCGTCAGTTTTTTGACGGATGAGCGCACCGCAAAGTGCTTCAGCTTCAAGGGTCTTACAGCCTCATGGGTCTCTCAGCCTCAACGGTCTTATAGCCTCAACGGTCTTACAGCCTCATGGGTCTCTCAGCTTCAAGGGTCTGAGTGTCAAAGTCTTGAAGCGCTGCCTGAACTGGTTGCCAGCGAGCAGAATAGACATGCGAGTAGGCATCCGCCTCTATTTGCGGATCTTTGCTCCATACGGAGCGCTTAATTCCGTCGGGAAACTCGTCAGCCCGAATCATGGGAGCTCGAAACGACATGACTTCGTCACGCAGTTTATAAGTTGCTTTGGTAAGACCAACCGCGACCTCATACGCCGCTTTGCCGCGAAGCTCTCGATTCCAGTTTTTTAATCCAATGAATGCAATTGACGGTGTGACAATAGCTGCAACAGCTACAAGAACATCTTTTATCAATGTCACTAGTTCGGGTGTTGTCATAACCAAGCTATCGTTAGAATGAATCTGTAAAAAAGAGATGATTTTCTGCTTAAAAAATCTCAGGAAAAATACAGGTTAATTTTGCTCTTTCCTCAAAATCTCGTAACTTCTGCGCTTGGCAAAAAACGTTAACCATTAGCTATCATTTCAATCATCACTTTCCTTAACAAACCGTAACCCCCGCTCATCGCGCACAAACCCTGCGGACTCCAGCGCAGCTTCATTCAGTCCTGCGCCACGCGGGGAATCAGTGTCTGCGCTTCGTGCCGACTCCTTTTTCAAAGCGACTGCGCCTCCCGAAACCTGCTCCGCGCCTGCGGGCCGAAACTTGGTGACTTGCTTCCATGATCTGGTTAAGGCATCTGCAAAAATCAACAACAAATCGCCTTGTGTGCCCATGTGCAGGGCGGCGTCAATCGCTTTTTGTTCATCGGGAATGATGCTGATTGCCGCCTCCGCAACACCCTTGGCGCGCAGCACTTTGGCGAGCATGCCGGGGATTTCGTCACCGTCGCGGCCTCTTAGCGAATCATCTCGTCGGCAGATGTAGTGATCAAATTTACCGGCAACGGTTTCTGCGATGGCGACAATATCTTCATCGCGCCGATCACCCGGTGCCGACAGGACGATAATGCGGCGACCGAGCACGTCCAATCGCCGCGCCAGATCGGCCATGACGCCGACCGCGTGGGCGTTGTGGCCATAATCGAAAATCACTTTGAACGGATGCTCGTCAAACACATTCATGCGGCCGGGCGCCTGGTAGAACGTGGTGTCGAAGGTGCGCAGGCCCTGGCGAATCGCATCGAGCTTGATACCGAGTGAGAACGCCATCGCGGCGGCGAACATCGCGTTTTGCACGTTATGCATGGCGCGGCCTTCGAGCGTGGCGGGGATTAAGTGCGTCCACATCAGTGGGATGTGCCCGCCCTTGTCGTAGAGCGTAATCATCTGGCCGTTCACGCCTGCCTCCAGCGCACAAGCGCGCCCACCAGCGCGGATGTGTTCGCGCACCACCGCGTGCTGCGGGTTGACGGTGACGTAGCAAATACTTTTGGCCTCGGTGTCGGCGGACATTTTGATCACGTTGACATCGTCCGCATTCAAGACCGCGCAATCGCGCGCGACCTCAACCACGATGCGTTTTACTTCGGCGAGTTGTTCGAGGGTGTTGATGCCTTTCATGCCCAAATGATCGGCCTGCACATTCAGCACCGCGCCGACATTGATGAACGGCACACCCATCCCGGCGCGCAGCAATCCGCCGCGCGCAATTTCCAGTACCGCGAAATCGATTTGTGCATCGGCCAACACCATACGCGTCGCAATCGGACCGGTCATGTCGCCCTCGACGGTGCGCTCGCCATCGATGTAAACGCCATCGGTGGTGGTCAGGCCCGGCGTGTAGCCGGCCATCTTCGCGATATGCGCGAGCATGCGCGAGGTGGTGGTCTTGCCGTTGGTCCCGGTGATGCCGGCAATCGGCACGCGGCTGGGCGTGCCGGCGGGAAACAACATATCGATCACCGGCCCCGCCACATCGCGCGGCGTACCTTCCGAAGGCGCGACGTGCATACGAAAGCCGGGTGCGGCATTCACTTCGCAAATGCCGCCACCGACGGTGCGATAGCTTTCGGTAATATCGGGACTCAGAAAATCCACGCCGCCGACATCGAGACCAATCGCGGTAATCGCGCGCACGGCCATGTCCCGATTATCGGGATGAATCACATCGGTCACGTCGGTCGCAGTGCCGCCGGTCGAAAGATTGGCGGTGGAGCGCAGCATCACGATTTGACCGTTGGCGGGAATCGAATCCGCGGTGAAATCGACGCGCGCGAGCATGATATCGGCCTGCGTATCGAGCTCGATTTGGGTCATCACTTTGGCATGACCAATCCCCCGGCGCGGATCTTGATTCACTTTGTCCACCAGCTCGCGAACGGTTGACACCCCATCACCGACTACATGCCCCGGCGTGCGGCGGGTGGCCGCTACCAGCTCGCCATTGACGACCAGCAAACGATGATCATCGCCCGTTAAATAGGTCTCCACGATCACAGAGGATGAATGTTCCGCCGCCGCCTCAAAGCCCGCGCGCACTTCGGCTTCATTGGTCAGATGAACGGAGATACCTCGACCATGATTGCCGTTGTAGGGCTTCGTCACAACCGGATAGCCGAGGCGCTTGGCAGCTACAACCGCGCGGTCTGCGGTGCGCACCAACTCTTGATGCGGCACCGGTAAGCCGCGCGCGGCGAGAATTTTATTGGTTTCTTCTTTATCACCGGCCAGCTCGACCGCAATGTAGCTGGTGCGGCCGGTAACGGTGGCTTGAATACGTTGCTGCCATTTGCCGTAGCCCAATTGGATCAGCGATTGCTCGTTCATCCGCAACCACGGAATGCCGCGCTCCTCGGCCGCGCGCACCAGCGATGCCGTCGAGGGTCCGAGCGCGCGGCGCTGCGAATAGCGGATGTATTCATCGCGGGCGGTCGGCCAGTCCCAATCTTTGGGCACGGCATTCTCAGGCTGCAAATCTTTAGGCAACAGCGAGCACAATAATTTCAGCGCCAGTTCGCCCGCCTCAACACCCTCGTCGCGCTGCGCGTATTCGTAAATCACGCTGTAAATGCCGGGCCGGTCGGTGCTGCGCGTTTTGCCGAAACTGACATCTTCGCCCGCGATGTTTTGCAGCTCAATCGCAACGTGCTCAAACACATGTCCGAGCCATGTGCCTTCATCTTCCAACATGCGCCGAATCAGGCCACCTGCCTCGCGATAGGAGCAGCCGTGCTCCTGCAATGTCGGCAGCGCCTCGACCAATTTCATCACATAAGCGGTGCCTAGTTTGCCGGTCGGCCAGGCTTCCAATTCGCCTAAATCGAGGTCGAGCTTGATCACCGGAAAATGCG
>JBBRZG010000195.1:0-5828 GCA_038236905.1 Burkholderiales bacterium | reverse complement strand
TCAAATCGCCGGTCAAATTGATATTGAAAAAATGATGCCAAGTCGCATCGACCACCACGCGGCCCAGCCGCTTGCCCGCACGCGTCGTGCGATGTCCATCGTAGGCACCGATCACCCCAAACGTCTTGGCGTTGACCACCGGCTTTTCAGGATTATGGGTCGCATGCCCGCCGATGACGGTCGCATTGGCCACGACGACCGGCTCCAGTGCGCCCCCGCCCGGCAGCGGCGGATATTCGGCTTGATTGTAGCCCGCGACCGTGATGTTCAACCCCATATTGGCCGGTACTTCGCATTGACCTTCGTGGGCATGATCAGGCAGATAGCGAACCATGCCATCCGGGCTGCACAGCAAAGGATGCGGCCATGTTTGACGAATATATCGCGAGCCGCGAACCTCGAATATATTCGGCCGGATTTGCTGTGCAATGTTGTCCGATTGATCATCGAATTGATAGTTATCGTTCGGATGGCTCGGATCATAGTCGTGACCTGCGCGCAGAGTGTCATGACGATTGACGAGCTCGCTATCGCTATGCGAAGTGGACTGTGGGGAAACGCCTGGCGTGCCCCGCGGCGCGACAGGCTCGCCATTTGGTCCAGGGGCGTCCCAAAACCAGCGGCGCATATTGCGAACGCGCGGTAGTCGTGAACACAAACCTGCGCCCAAATCTTCATGGTCGCCGGTGGCGAACACGCCGCCGCCCGCATCCATAAATTCAGCGATCGCTTTGACCTCGGCATCGGTGGCGTTGCTGGAGCGTGACGGCGAACCAGCCGGCACATCCAGGGAATCGCCGTCGCGGCGAATCGCAAAGATTAAGATTTCGTCATATTGCGAGAGATCGTGGGTATCAAATTTAAAATTGACCAGATCCGCGCCAACGTCGGCAGGTACTCGTGATTCACGATGCGCCTTGGTCATTTGCAGATTAAATCCGTCCCACGATGTAGTTTGCAACACATTTAAAAACTCGCCTAGATGAAAGGCGTTTGCAAACGTAGTGCCGATCATTTGCGAATTTTTGAAGCCGCCACCACCGTCGGTGACCACGAGAATTTTTACGATCTGAGCCATGAATTTCTCCTTTGTGTTGTTGATTCCCACGACTTCGTTGGGCACGCCCTCAGCAGGGGTGCGTCGTGGTTCTGAGTGACAGGGTTGGGGGCGGCACCGGACAGCGCATAACTTGAAACTTTTTAACGTCGCGCGCAAAACTAAACTGTCCAACTTTAATAACGAAATGCAAATCGCAAACCTGACATGCGATCAAGCTCAACACCCTGCCAATCCGCGATCAGGGGATAGGCATTTTTGAATGGCGGATTTTTCAGCGGCTTCGCGTTTTAGGCTTGGTTTTTTTCGATCTAAAGCTCGCGCGCCAGGCAGTCACAAACTGAAATGGCCGGTGAAGCGCGAAGATCGTGTTGGCAAAATTTGCTTAGGTCAGAACACAAAACACAAGGATTGGCGGGTATTAGCAAGCACTTATGACCTGCAAACCCTGTGTAACCTAGTGTTTGTAACATTTGAGTACTTTAGAAACGAGTTCGTCTTGGCCTAGAAGCGAAACTCGGCTGAAACGTACATGCGCCAACTCTCGCTCTGCATGGTCACAGCGCCTGCCGAAAAAAATGCGTCGCGGGCAATTTGGGGGAACGAATGATGGAATTGTCTGCCAAGAAATATGGGCTCGTACAAAATTTCTCGCTGCCTTAAACGTACATCGACGTACAACGAGTTATTTGCAAAAATAAGGTTTAATTCCATCAGCACTTGCGCTCAGCCACTATTGCCTCCACCTAAGGCTCGCAAATTTATCCACTCTCATCAGGGAATCTCAATGAACACCACCATCGTCACCCGCCAGCTCGGCACCAACGGCCCGCAGGTATCCGCTATCGGCCTAGGCTGTATGGGCATGAGCGATTTTTATGCGAATCGTGATGATGCTGAATCGATTGCGACGATCCATCGCGCGCTTGAATTAGGCATCAATTTTCTCGATACGGCCGACATGTATGGCCCGTATACCAATGAAGAGCTGATTGCCAAAGCCATTGCGGGCAAGCGCGATCAATTTTTTATCGCGACTAAATTCGGCATTGTTCGCGATCCAAACAATCCCGCGGCACGTGGGATTAACGGCAGCCCGGAATATGTTCGACATTCGGTGGAAGGCAGTTTGAAACGGTTGGGGGTGGAGACGATTGATCTTTATTACCAACATCGGGTTGACCCACAAACGCCGATTGAGGACACCGTGGGTGCACTGTCGGACTTGGTCAGAGCAGGAAAGATTCGCTATATCGGGCTATCAGAGGCTTCGTCACTGACGCTGGAACGTGCGCACAAAATACACCCGATCACAGCCTTGCAAAGCGAATATTCGCTATGGACCCGCGACCCTGAACAGGACGTGCTGGCCACCTGCCGCGCGCTGGGCATTGGTTTCGTGCCTTACAGTCCGCTCGGCCGGGGGTTTTTGACCGGTGCCATCACTACCCCATCGCAGTTCGCGGAAGATGATTACCGCCGCACCAGCCCACGTTTTCAGGGCGATAATTTTGCGAAAAATCTGGCGCTGGTTGACAAAGTAAAAGAGCTGGCCGCGCAAAAAGGCTGCACGCCGGGACAATTCGCGCTCGCATGGGTGCTGGCGCAAGGCGACGACATTGTGCCGATCCCGGGCACCAAGCGACGCAGTTATCTCGAAGAAAATATGGGCGCGCTTGATGTGACGTTAAGCGGCCTCGAACTGATTGAGCTGGACGCGATTTTTCCGTTCGGGGCTGCGAGCGGCACGCGTTATGTCGAGGGCGGGATGAAAACACTGAATGGCTAGCCGTATGGCCGCATGCTGGCGGCACGCCTTCAAGGTGTTGGTGACAACCGTGGATGCTTTTTATTTCATAATTTTGAAGCGAGCGAGGTTTTAAGTCTGGCCGAACGCAAAATACAGCGCTCGGAATTTAATGTTTAGTTCATCCGCCAATTAAACTAAAATCGTGGTTTGGTTCAGGCTTCCGTTACTTTTTCAGCATCACTTCTCGCTCTTCCTCATCATTCCAATCAAATCATGCAAATTCAAAATCATACATTTCTCATTTCCGGTGGCGGCTCGGGCTTGGGTGCGGCTTCGGCGCGATTGATTGTTGCCAACGGCGGCAATGTGGTTCTAGCTGACGTCAGCGTTGAGGGCGGCACCAAAATGGCAGCCGAGCTGGGCGCCCAAGCAAAATTTATTGAAACCAACGTGACTGACGAAGCCAGTGTGCAAGCGGCGGTCGCACTTTGTACCAGCGCGTTCGGCGGCATTCATGGCGTACTAAATTGCGCCGGGGTCGCACCGGGCGAACGCGTGGTCGGCAAAACCGGTCCACATTCATTGGCCAATTTTTCCCGCACCATCAGCATCAATTTAATTGGCACATTTAATGTGATCCGCCTCGCCGCCGCAGCCATGACCTTGCAAGCGCCGAACGCGAACGGTGAGCGCGGCGTGATTATCAACACCTCATCAGTCGCATCGTTCGAAGGCCAGATCGGTCAGGCAGGCTATGCGGCGTCGAAAGCAGGCGTGAACGGCATGACCCTGCCGATTGCCCGCGAGTTGGCTAAATTTGGTATCCGCGTCATGACCATCGCCCCCGGCATTTTTGACACGCCGATGCTGCAAGGCATGAGCGAAGAAATCCGCACGTCGCTCGGCGCGCAAATCCCCTTCCCTTCCCGTTTGGGCCGCCCAGACGAATATGCGGCGTTGGCGAAGCACATTATCGAGAACGAAGTGTTGAATGGAGAGGTGATCAGGCTTGACGGTGCGATTCGGATGGGGGCGAAATAGCCCAAGTTGGTGGCTCTCCAGTGCGCAGTTTAAAAGCGGATAATTCACCCCTGACTGGATTTCTTGTTTCACTGCTAGTTTAATTTTTCGTTTTTCAGTATTACTTTTTATATCTCGTTCAAATATTGGAAGTTAGCCATGATTTTTGATACACACATTACCGACGACACCGACGCGCTGCGCGATTCGGTTAAACGCATGTGCGATGCGGAGCTCGCCCCGCGCGCGGCAGCGATTGATCACGACAATCATTTTCCAATGGACATGTGGAAAAAATTGGGCGATCTGGGATTGCTGGGGATTTCGGTTGCCGAAGAATACGGCGGTACCGGCATGGGCTATCTGGCGCATACGGTGGCGATGGAAGAAGTCTCGCGCGCATCGGGTTCAGTTGGCCTCGCTTATGGCGCGCATTCGAATCTTTGCGTAAATAACGTTTATTTGAATGGTACTGAAGCGCAAAAAACCAAATATCTACCCAAGCTTTGCTCGGGCGAATTCGTCGGCGCGCTTGCCATGAGCGAACCAGGCGCGGGCTCGGATGTGGTCGGCTCGATGGCGTGCAAGGCTGAGAAAAAAGGCGACCGCTATATCGCCAACGGCAACAAGATGTGGATCACCAACGGGCCACATGCAGATGTGCTGATTGTGTACATGCGCACCGCGCCGAAAGAAATGGGTTCAAAAGCGATGACCGCGTTCATCGTCGAAAAAGGCTTTAAAGGTTTTCGCACCGCACAAAAACTCGACAAGCTCGGCATGCGCGGCTCCGACACCTGCGAGCTGGTATTTGAGGATTGCGAGATCCCGGAAGAAAATATTTTGGGTACCTTAAACGGCGGCTCAAAAGTATTGATGAGCGGCTTGGATACCGAGCGCACGGTGCTGTCTGGCGGGCCACTGGGGATCATGCAAGCGGCGATGGATTTAGTGCTGCCGTATATGCATGAACGCAAACAATTTGGTCAGGCGATTGGTACCTTCGGCCTGATGCAAGGAAAAATGGCGGATATGTATGTGGCGCTGCAATCGTCGCGTGCGTTTACTTATCGCGTCGCCGAAATGCTCGATCAGGGTCGCGGCCGTGCGGCGCGCAAGGATGCGGCGGCATGTATTTTGTATGCCTCTGAGTCTGCCGTGAAAGTGGCACTTGAAGCCATTCAAGCCCTCGGTGGCAACGGTTACATCAATGAATATCCGGCAGGTCGATTGTTGCGCGACGCGAAGTTGTATGACATCGGCGCGGGGACCAATGAAATTCGCCGCATGCTCATCGGTAGGGAATTATTTGGAGAGAGTTCTTAACTTATTCGTCATTCCCGGTTAGTTACCAAACTGAGGAAGAAGCTAAGCGGGAGCCCAGCGTCAGTCGATACACAATTCGATACACATTAATGCCACTAGATGCCCGCCTCATTACCAAAGCCCATACCGGGTTGGGAAAGACAGTGCACAACAGGAGAACACCATGTCAGATTCAATCGTAATCGTCGCCGCAAAACGCACCCCCATTGGTGCCATGAATGGCCAGTTACTGCCCATGACGTCGCCACAATTAGCTTCCGTCGCGATTAGGGCCGCCGTCGCGCAATCGGGTTTAAAAGTGGAAGACATCACGGAAGCGATCATCGGCTGCGTTCTACCGGCCGCATTGGGACAGGCACCCGCGCGTCAGGCCGTGCTGGGCGCGGATCTATTGAAATCCACCGCGTGCTCGACCGTTAACAAGGTCTGCGGCTCTGGCATGAAAACGGTGATGATGGCGCATGACGCGATTGTGGCGGGCTCCGCCGATGTGATCGTCGCTGGCGGCATGGAATCAATGTCAAACGCGCCGCACATGCTGCCAAAAGCGCGGCAGGGCTATCGCTACGGCCATTTCAAGGCGCTGGATCATATGGCGTTTGATGGTTTGGAGAATGCCTATGACGGCAAGTCGATGGGCATATTCGCCGACGCGACCGCCGCAAAATATGGCTT
>JBBRZG010000194.1:0-5905 GCA_038236905.1 Burkholderiales bacterium | reverse complement strand
GTCGTGTTGGCCGATGTGTTCGTGGGCTTTGACGAGGGCGACGAGGACTTCGCGGATGGTGACTTTGAGGGCTATGCCGCGTTCGAGGGTGGCGGTGAGGCGGGTAATGCCTACGTCCGACTGGCCTGAGAAAACTTCGGCGAGACCTTCGGAAACTGACGCATGGATATCTGCACGCGGAGATTACGTCATCGCCGCAAAATGGCGCGCGGTTTTCGCATGTAGTCTAGCGGTATCAAAATTGTCAATTTCAATCAAAAGTCTCACGAAATTATTTTCCATGAGGACGCGATCTAAAACCGAGTTTGTTTCTGTTGGCTCTTGAGATAATTCCACTGCTTTATTGATCGCCGCTAGTCCCTGAGAAATATCGTCCAAGTGTAAATAGCACAGTGATATGTTCGAATAGAGAGGTGCTTCAGAGGAAGCGAGGTCATTCGAAAGTTTGGTGAAAACTAGCGCACGTTTGAAAGATTCGATTGCTTCGCGAAATAGTCCGCTGTACATCAGTGCTACACCCAAATTTTGCCAAGTTTTGCCTTCGCGAGATACATCTCCGTTTTTCTGCGCAAGCGAAAGTGCATCGGAATACGCTTCCATCGCCATGGGCAGGTTTCCAGTATCGGCAGCACATATTCCGACTACAGTAAGCGCTGCACCTGCAGACGATGCGTCAGCTATAGCGATAGCTAATTCACGTGCGCTGAGTCCTAAGGTTAGGCCGGACTCGGGCTTGCCAGAAATATAAAAAAAACGAGCGGCGTCTAAGATGAGTTTCAATTGGCGCTTTTTATCAACGTCAAAAGTCTCTAGTTCAAGCGCTGTTTCCAAAAGCAGGCTTGCGTCTGGACACGTGCCGGTTTGAAGCGCACGTGTAATAGCCTCCTCTGCTCTTTGGAGTGCAATAGTCTGGATCTCCGTTGCGTTTGTAGTAGCCATAGAATTCAAAATTTATTGCAAACTATACGTTTAGCACAGTATTCTTGCGGTGTGAAGTATTTCACAAGTGGGCCAAATATCACAACATTTTACTTTTATACGTAGTCATACAACAAATTGGAGAAGATCATGGGAAAAGAACTGAACGCAGTTGAGATCAACGTTGAGAATTTGGATAACGCAGTAGAGCAAGCGCCTGTTGAGCTGAGCGATCTCAGCCTAGCGCTAATTGGCGGTGGTGCTGGCAGCGTCGTGTTTTAAGACAAATTTTAATTTTAGGAGAAATCATCATGGGAAAAGAACTGAACGCAGTTGAGATCAACGTTGAGAATTTGGATAACACAGTAGAGCAAGCGCCTGTTGAGCTGAGCGATCTCAGCCTAGCGCTAATTGGCGGTGGTGCTGGCAGCGTCGTGTTTTAAGGGCCGCAGTCCTTTATTCATGGCTCTTCGCAAAAAACATGGCTGACGCACCAAAAATTTGTATTGAATGTAATTTCAGTCTAGAGTCCTTTCAGTTTCCAACACGCTCCCAAGCCCCCCTTACCAGCCCCTCCACCGGCTGAAACCCAACCTTGTAGCTCATCTTGCGGCTTTCTTCGATCCAGTAGCCGAGATAGACATAAGGTAATTTGCGGCGTTTAGCTTCGGCGATTTGCCAGAGGATGCTGTAGGTGCCTAGGCTCAGGCTTGGGTGCTCGGCGTCGTAGAAAGTGTAAACCGACGATAGACCGTCTTCGAGTTGGTCCATGATGCTAATCATGCGCAATATGCCTTGGTCGCGGAACTCGACGAGCCGTGTGTGGACGTTGCTCTGCAGTAAAAAATGTGAATATTGCTCTCGGCTATCGTGATCCATGCCGCCGCCCGGATGTCGGCTGGCTTGATAGCGGCGGTAGAGCGCATAGTGCTCATGCGAAAACTTAAGCTCCATTACCCGCGCGACCAGATTTGCGTTTTTACTCAATGTGCGACGCTGGCTGCGGTTGGTCTCAAATTCATTTGCGAGCACGCGCACCGGTACACAGGCGCGGCAATGATCACAATACGGCCGATAGGTAAACGCGCCGCTGCGACGAAAGCCGGATGACACTAAATGACCGTAGGTTGCCGTATCAATCAAATAGCTAGGTGTCGCCACTTGGGAACGCGCGAGGCGACCCGGCAAGTAACTGCAGGGGTAGGGCGCAGTCGCATAAAACTGTAGATTCGCGAACGGCAGATCGTTGAGCTTACTCATAATTGACGCGGTAATTGTGGCTCGTTGGTCCAATAAGAAACGGGCGAGTTGTCAGCATTTAATGTTATCAATTCCTGTAGCCGTTGCGTGAACTGTTTGCGAGGAATTGGTCGCGCCCCGAAGCTGGCCAGATGACGGGTTTCTTGTTGGCAATCGATTAACTGAAATCCGTCGCGCTTCAACTTCTGCAGCGTCGTTACAAACGCGACCTTGGAGGCATCCGTCTCGCGTGCAAACATAGATTCACCATAAAACATGCGGCCCATCGCAATGCCGTATAACCCGCCGACCAACTCACCGTCGCGCCAGGCCTCGGCGGAGTGCGCAAAGCCGATGTGATGCAGATTGGTATAGGCCTCTTGCATGGCGGGCAAAATCCAGGTGCCTGCGTGCGGCCCGCGTGGTGCCGCGCATTCGGCCATCACATCAGCGAACGCGGTATCAAAACGAACCTCGAATTTACCGGCGCGTATCGTTTTGGCGAGTGACTTGGATACCTTGAATTCGTCCGGAAACAATACCATCCGCGGATCAGGGCTCCACCAGAGAATCGGCTGACCCTCCGAATACCACGGAAAAATTCCGCGCGAGTAGGCGGTTAATATCGTTTCGGGCAGTAGATTCCCCCCCATGCACAGCAGGCCGTTTGGTTCAACTAGCGCGGTGTCGACAGCGGGAAAGTCGCACGCTGATTTAATCCAGGGAATCATTATCTATAGCCAGCGTATCCAGTTTCGACCGCCACTAGACCACTCCCTCCAAAATTTGCACATCGACTGTCGCGCCTGCCGCCACATTGCCCACATCGTCGTGCAGCATGATGAAGCAATTGGCATCTGACATTGATTTCAAGATGCCGGAGCCTTGCTCGCCGGTGACGCGAACCTTGAAAACGCCATTTTCCAAATACAAGACACCGCGCTGAAACTCGGTGCGGCCGGGCGCTTTTTTGATGGGCGAGGTACACACTGCTTTTAACAATGGCTGCACCGGCAGTGGCGATACACCTTGCAAAATCAGTAGCGCATCGCGCACAAACTGGTAGAACGTCACCATCACCGATACGGGATTGCCGGGCAAGCCGAAAAAATGCGCGCCACCGATTTTTCCGTAGGCGAGCGGGCGGCCCGGCTTCATCGCAATTTTCCAGAACACCACCTCGCCCAATTTCTGCAGCAGGCCTTTTACGTAATCGGCCTCGCCTACCGATACGCCGCCGGACGTGATCACCACATCCGCGATTTTGCTGGCATCGATAAATGCGGCCTCGAGGATCGCAGGATCATCACGCACGACGCCCATGTCAATCACCTCGACGTCCATCCGCGTCAGCATGCCGTGCAGGGTATAGCGGTTGCTGTCATAAATCTGGCCTTCGCCCAAGGGATGGCCGATTTGTACCAGCTCATCGCCGGTCGAGAAAAACGCGACCCGCAACGGCCGATAAACGGACACTTCGCCAATGCCCAGCGAGGCAATCAAGCCTAATTCAGCAGACCGTACGGTACGGCCTTTTGCCAGAGCCACCGCTCCGGTCTTTAAATCTTCGCCAGCATGGCGCACGTTTTGACCGAGCGATACGCCGTCCGAGAAGGTGATTGATTTGCCGTTGGTGCCCCCAGCTTGCGCACGCTCCTGCATGATGATGGTGTCGGCACCTTCGGGAACCACGCCGCCAGTGAAAATACGGGCGCATTCATTGATCCCGATGGGTTTGCCGAATGGAACACCGGCAAAACTCGCGCCGACTTCTGTTAGCGTGGTGGTGCCCACATGCAAATCCGCGAATCGTATCGCCCAGCCATCCATGGCTGAATTGCGATGGGCCGGCACGTTGAGTGGCGAAATAATATCTGCGGCCAGCACACGCCCCAGCGCGCTGCGTAAGGCCACGCGGGCCACCCCCGTCACGGGCGACAGGAACGTGTTGATGAAGGCGCGCGCCTTGTCCACAGGCATGGAGTTGGGATCGTAATCGTCGGCGCAGGAGGCTTCGGTAATGGTCAAAGGTAAATTCATAAGTGGATTCATAAATCAGGGTTAATTGGTGTGTAGCGGGACGGTCGCATCAACGCTGATTCTACCGTCTGGATGCCAAGTCAAAATATTCAGTTCACGCACGAACAACCGCCATTCGTGTGCACGACCACGCCCGAAAGCCGTTTCCGCCGCGTCGAGCAGCGGTGGAAACGATTCGCGAATGCCGTCACGCTGCATCACGCGGGCGAGGGTAATGTGCGGTGTGTAGCTCATTTCTTTTCGCAAAAAATTTTTTAGTACACCTGAATAAAGCTCGTCGTGCAACGCCGTTACCGCTTCTTCCCGGTCACGCACCATCAGCAACACAAATTCATCCAGCAGTGGCTCGACATCACGAAACGTCACCGGTAATGGCGGCCATTTTGAGACGATTCGGCGCGTGTGAGACGCGAGTTGCACCGCCGATAGGTTGCATGGAAATGGAAACACCAGATGCAGATGGGCGGGAATTTGCGCGGCGAGCGGATCGTGTTTTGCGCGAAATTTTTCAATATTCGAATCGATCGGAAAGGGCGGGAACCAGACCACGCCGCGGCGGGGAAGTGGCGGGCGAAGCTGTAATCTGCGGACGTTTCGGCGGGCCATGTTTCGGATGCGTTCAAAGACGTTAAGTGGTGGCCGCTAATTTTTCGCCGCGGTCGATTCTAGCGCGCGTAATTCGACCTCGGTATTAATGTTCGCAAAAGCTGATTCCTGATCGTCGAATGGCACCTCGACCACCTGAAGCGTGGCATACCATTTATCGATTTTGCGCTGACCGCTGGCCAGAAATTCGCGCAAATGCGGTTCCAGTTCGCGTTTCACCAAACAAAAAACCGGGTGCGCCTGATCGAATGTTTTGGCGACCGCCAAGTCGGCGTTTCTAAGTTCCAATGCGGTCTGCAGTCGCGCCACTAAATCCAATGGCAGAAACGGCGAATCGCAGGGTGCGGTGACCAGCAGTGGCGTTGTTGCATGCATCAAGCCAACATGCAAACCCGCCAGCGGACCCGCAAAACCATCAATCGCATCCGGAATTACGCGATGACCCAGGGCCGCATATTGATCAATGCTGCGATTGGCGTTGATGATGACTTCATCGACTTGCGGGCCTAAGCGGTTGAGCACATGCGTGACCATCGGCGTGCCATTAAAAAGCTGTAAACCTTTGTCCACGCTGCCCATGCGCGAACCGCGCCCACCGGCTAAGATCAAGGCGGTGATTTTTGGTCGGGTCATGATGCAATGAGTCGCTGGTTACCAGTAAATAACAAATAATGTTTATTCACGGCCCGGCCAATCATCGTGATGCCCACTCGTTTGGCGATGTCATAACCCATTTGTGTCAGGCCTGATCGCGAGACCAAAAATGGAATGCCCATCTGCGCGGCTTTGATGACCATCTCACTCGTCAGGCGGCCGGTGGTATAGAAAATTTTATCGCCGCCTTGCACATTTTCCAGCCACATCCAGCCGGCAATAGCGTCTACCGCGTTGTGACGACCGACGTCCTCAACGAAAGTCAATATTTCGCCTCTGCTATTGCCCAGCGCGCAGCCGTGTACGGCACCGGCCTGTTTGTAGATTGATTCGTGAACCCGTACATTATTGAGCAAGGCATAGAGCGTAGCTTGCGAGATTTGTATGTCGCTCGGCAGTTGAATATTTTCTAATTCAGCCATTAAATCACCAAACACCGTGCCTTCGC
>JBBRZG010000193.1:0-6105 GCA_038236905.1 Burkholderiales bacterium | reverse complement strand
CTACCAAACCCGTTGCCACCCCGTCATCGACACCTTTAGTCGCGAACGACAATGCTGATGCGCAAATCTCGGCGGCCATTCAAAGTTGGGCAGCGGCTTGGTCAAACAAGGACGTCCTCACTTACCTCTCGTTTTATTCAACGGATTTTGAAACCCCGGACAAGCTGACACGCGCCGATTGGGAAGCGCAGCGCAAGGTTCGCCTTGAAGCACAAACTTCAATCAACGTGAGCATCAAAATGAAAAAAATTACGGTTGATGGAAACGAAGCAACCGTTGTTTTTCAGCAGAAATACAAATCTGACAAGCTCGCCAGCAACAATTTAAAAACGATGACGTTGATTAAATCCGCTGATCGATGGATGATCCGTTCCGAGCGCGGCGGCTAAGCTTCGGCCAATAAATTTCATCGCTAGACGATCAGTTTTTATATCAATTCACTTGACCGACCGTTCCTTGACTGCGATTTTTTCACGCCCGCATTCACCTGCACACTTGCAAAGAATCACCCCTAATCGCCTATTATCCTTCCCGACCATGCGCTCACCCAAATTGTCGAAATTTGTATCGTCGGACCCTGTTACGCGTTCAGCCGCGGCAATAGCGCTCGCGATAGCGATAGCGGTGGCATCGGCGTTACCGACCTCCGCTTACGCGCAGACACCGCCACCTATTGCATCAATCGCCTTCAGCAACGACGTCGAAGCGGCACTGGTCCGCGCTTTGGAAACGTTGCGAGAAGGCGGCATACAAGCCGCGCTGCGCGAGATGGATATGGTTCTTGAGAAAAACCCGAAATTCCAGCTGGGTCATCTCATCAAGGGAGATTTGCTGATGGCGAAATCCGGAGCGCCACTCGCATTCACCGGCACCAAGGCGCA
Source organism: Burkholderiales bacterium (assembly GCA_038236905.1). GTDB lineage: Bacteria > Pseudomonadota > Gammaproteobacteria > Burkholderiales > Usitatibacteraceae > UKL13-2. The sequence continues at coordinate 5,224 of JBBRZG010000193.1, read as the reverse complement.
GCCCGAACTGGTCGCCAGCTTGCAGCAAGAAGCGCGAGCCCGCCTGACCCGGTATTTTGACGGCCCGCCGATCGGCTATCTGCCGACCGCACTCATTCAACTGGCTCCCGAGCAGAAATTCGTGTTTCTGATGGATAGCGATAAATCACGGCTTTATGTGTTTAAAAATATCGACGGAGCGCCCCGTTTGGTGACGGATTTTTATATTTCGAGCGGCAAAAAAGGCGTTGAAAAAGAACGTGAAGGCGATCAAAAAACCCCCATTGGCGTCTACCACATCACCTCGGCAATGCCCAAGGAAAAGTTGAGCGATTTTTATGGCCCGGGCGCATTTCCAATTAATTTTCCCAACGAACGGGATAAACAAGCAGGCAAGACGGGTTCGGGCATCTGGATTCACGGCACGCCCTCTACCACCTACAGTCGTCCACCTCGCGCCAGCGACGGCTGCGTGGTGCTGACCAACGACGACTTTGCGGCAATTTCAAAATTTGTGGATCCGAGCATTACGCCGATCGTGATCGCGAGCAAACTCGAATGGAAATCCCCTGAGCAGTGGATTAATGCGAAAAACACGTTTAGCGATGCGCTCAATAAATGGCAAAGCGATTGGGAAAGCATGAACGTGGACAGCTATCTGGCCAACTATTCGCCGCAGTTCGAAGCCGACGGCAAGGGTTTTCAAGATTGGGCGCTGCGCAAGCGACGGGTGGGCGCAGGTAAAAGCTTTATTAAGGTCGACATCAGCAACCTTTCCGTTTTGGAATACCCTTTACCCTCAAGCGCACCGCCACTCTTGATGGTAACGTTCGACCAGAATTATCAAAGCAATGACGTATCATCCCAGATGAAAAAGCGGCAGTACTGGCAGCTTGAAAATGGGCAGTGGAAAATTATCTATGAAGGTGGTGCAGGCTAATAACCTGCCACACACCAATATTTTCTTATCTTTTGACCAGCAACGAGGAATCATATGAACCGAATCTCACCAACCAATTTTTCTGTAGCCAACCTATCCACCGTAGCCGCGATGACGCTAGCTGCGACCGCCATGTTTGTCGGGACGGCCTTTGCGCAAGCGCCAAAAGCAGACGCCAAATCCAGCGCAAAAGCCCCCGCTACCAAGCCTTCTACATGCAGCAAAATTAACGACAAAGGAAACAACCCGATGAAAGTAAAACTCACGACCTCGATGGGTGCGATCACGCTCGAGCTGAACAAAGAAAAAGCACCGATTTCGACTGAAAATTTTGTGAAATACGTTGAAAGTGGTCACTATAACGGCACCATTTTCCATCGAGTCATCAGCAACTTCATGATCCAAGGTGGCGGCTTTGATAAAAATCTAAGCGAGAAAAAAGGCGAGATGCCGCCGATCAAAAATGAAGCCCCCAACGGCCTGAAAAACGACAACTACACGGTTGCAATGGCTCGTACTGGCGTGGTGGATTCAGCAACCGCACAGTTTTTCATCAATGTTAAAGACAATGATTTTCTGAATCACAACCCAGCCGGTGGCCAGGGTGGCTATGGCTATGCTGTGTTCGGCAAGGTGGTTGAAGGCATGGATGTAGTCGATAAAATCCGGGGCGTAAAAACCGGCGGCAAAGGTATGTTCCCGACCGATGTGCCGCAAGAAACCGTCACCATCGAAAAAGCCGAGTGCCTGTAATCATCAAACGTTTCAAAGACAATTAGCATCACTATCAAGAGCGGCCTAAAAAATGTGGGCCGCTCTTTTTATTTTCACTTTTAGCTCATGCACCCTACCGCCAAAGTCCTGACGCTTTTCATTTCGGACCTGCATCTCTCGGGTGAGCGCCCGGAGATAAATGCGCTTTTTTTTCACTTTCTAGAAAATATCGCGGCCAAAGCGGAGTCGCTATTTATTTTGGGTGATCTGTTTGATTACTGGGTGGGCGATGACCAACTAGATCATGATCCGCTTGCCCGCAATGTCGCTGATGCGCTTAAATCATTAGCCAAGAGCGGCTTGCGTATTTTTTTCATGTCCGGAAATCGCGACTTTTTAATCGGACAGCGCTTTGCGGATGAGGCGGGTTTAGTCATCTTGAACGACCCGACTCTGGTTAATCTGTTCGGCCAACCGATCCTGCTGATGCATGGCGATACGCTTTGTACCGACGACGTGATGTATCAAAAATTTCGTGCTCAGACGCGTACATCCGACTGGATTGACGCGACACTTGCGCGACCCTATGTAGCGCGACAACAGCTCGCGCAGTCCATTCGCAACCAGAGTGATTCTGCAAAAAGCCAAAAAGCTGAAGAAATTATGGATGTGGCCGAAGCCACCGTGGAGCAGGCATTTCGCCAACACAGATATCCGCTCATGATCCACGGCCATACCCACCGTCCTGCGACCCATCAACATATTGTCGATGGGCATAAATGCGAACGATGGGTCTTGGCTGACTGGCATCGGCGAGGCGAATATCTTGAGGTTAGCGCGCAAGGGTTGAAGCGCGTCGAGCTTTAGATTGTGTGGCGTTTGTTGCATAAACAAAACGTTCTGCGCAAATCGTTTCTCAGGTCAGGCCCGATGGTTCTGTTATTTGGCCTTCACCATCTGCACCGCCTGATTTGCAAATCCCGCTGGATATGAGCTAAGCTTCGGCAACGGGAATGGCACGCTCCCGCTGCCCAATCTGCGATCTAGTAATCGCAAGAAAGCAAGACGGTGTCCCGTCCAAGCGTTGCTTAATTTCCTTTATTGGACATCCTATGGACACCGCAGCATCATCTATTTCTATTCACCGACTTTTCTCAACACTCGGCGCTTCTGCGAGCCCGCTGTTGCTCGATGTCCGCGCCCAGCCTGCCTTTCAGGCAGATTCACGCATGCTGGCGGGCGCAACGTGGCGTGATCCGGCCACCGTTCTAGATTGGCGAAAATACCTGCCGGTGCATCGCGACATCGTGGTCTATTGCGTCTACGGCCATGAGGTCAGCAAAAATACGTGCGCCTCGTTGCGCCAAATCGGTCTCCGCGCTTATGCTCTGGAGGGCGGCGCGGAAGCGTGGAAATCAGCAGGACTGCCGACATTTAGAAAGCACGCTCAGTTACGTATCCCTGCTGGCATAAATGCGCCGACAAAATGGGTCACGCGTGAACGCCCGAAGATTGATCGCATTGCCTGCCCGTGGCTCATCCGGCGATTTATTGACCCGACCGCGGAGTTTATTTATGCGCCCGCAAGCGACGTTTTATCCGTCACCGAGACTTACAACGCGATTGCTTATGACGTACCGAATGTTCAGTTCACGCACCGGGGAGACGAATGTAGTTTTGATGCCTTGCTGGTCGATTTTGATTTAAACGATCCGGTTTTGGCGCAGCTTGCCATCATTGTGCGAGGCGCGGATACCGGCAAGCCCGACCTCACGCCACAATCTGCGGGTCTGCTCGCGATCTCACTGGGTCTTTCCCAGCTATACGGGGACGATCGCGAAATGCTCGCGCACGGCATGGTGATGTACGACGCACTTTACGCGTGGCTAAAAAAAGCGCACGCAGAAGTTCACAACGCGGATCTGTTTCAAAAAAACTTGTTCAAAAAATCATGACGAACCCCACATCTATTTCATTTTCCGAAGCAGTGAAATTTTGGCTGAAGCTGGGCTTCATCAGCTTCGGCGGGCCTGCGGGCCAAATCGCGATCATCCATCGTGAGCTGGTGGAACAAAAACGCTGGATTTCAGAACGTCGCTTTCTGCATGCGCTTAACTATTGCATGGTGCTGCCCGGACCAGAGGCGCAACAGCTCGCCACCTATATCGGCTGGCTGATGCACGGCACGATCGGCGGCATCGTGGCTGGCGGTCTGTTCGTATTGCCGTCATTATTTATTTTGATTGGCTTGAGCTGGATTTACCTCGCTTTCGGCACCCTGCCGGTGGTGGCCGGATTGCTCTATGGCATCAAACCGGCTGTGACCGCAATTGTGTTGTTTGCAGCGTGGCGGATGGGTGCCAAGACACTCAAAAATAGCTGGCTCTGGTGCATCGCTGCGGCAGCATTCATCGCAATCTTTGCCTTCACGATTCCATTTCCGGTAATTATTTTGGCGGCAGCCTTGTTGGGTGCCATCGGCGGCAAATTTGCGCCGAAGAAATTCAGCACCACTAGCGGACATGGCGACGCAAAAAATCCGGTGGATGATGCCGTGATTGGCGACAACACCCCCACGCCGCCGCATGCACTGTTCCGCTGGTCGCGGCTCGTGATCGCTTTGGCGGTCTGCGTCACGCTTTGGGTGGGTGCGATGTCAACACTTGTCGTGCAGTTTGGATGGCAAGGCACGCTAACGCAGATGGGCTGGTTTTTTACCAAGGCCGCGCTGCTCACATTTGGCGGCGCGTATGCGGTGTTGCCCTATGTTGTTCAGGGCGCGGTCGATAGCTTCGGCTGGCTCACGCCGCAACAAATGATTGATGGCCTGGCGCTGGGTGAAACCACGCCCGGACTGCTGATCATGGTCGTTGCATTTGTCGGTTATGTGGGCGGCGCAGCCAAGGAAGTGCTGGGGCCGGGCTCGTTATTTTTAGGCGGAGCACTTGCCGCCATGGTCGTCACTTTTTTCACGTTTCTGCCGTCGTTTTTATTTATTCTAATCGGCGGACCTTTCATCGAAACGACCCACGGCCAATTGAAATTTACCGCGCCACTCACGGCCATCACCGCCGCCGTGGTCGGCGTGATTTTGAATCTCGCGGTGTTTTTTGCGTGGCATGTGTGGTGGCCCAAGGCAAGCGTCGCCGGTGTGTTTGGCGGCGGCTTTGAATGGTTCGCCGCCCTACTCACGTTGCTGGCGGCCATTGCGTTGTTTCGCTTTAAAGTCGGCGTGATTACGATCATCGCGGCGTGCGGCGCGGCCGGAATACTAAAAACGTTGGCAGGGATTTAACGATTTTTTGTAGCGATTTTTATCTTTATTTCTATGGCTTTTTTGTACCGATTTTCCCTGCCCGTGTGTCGCTAGGCTCGCAACAATACACTTCACACCAGCGGCTTAGTCCGCGTTTCAAGCCACGCCTTTGCATCCCCGGTTAGCAACGGCACTAAGCGCCGCGCCACTTCGGCGTGGTACGCATTAAGCCATGCAATTTCATCTGACCGCATTAACGACAACTCAATTAAATGCGTGTCAATCGGACAAAGGGTGAGTGTTTCGAATTTCAGAAAGTCACCAAAGCCTTCGTT
>JBBRZG010000192.1:0-6116 GCA_038236905.1 Burkholderiales bacterium | reverse complement strand
CCGCGACCCGCTGCCCAAACTCACGCCACTGTCTGCCACGCGTAACGGTATCAAACTCATCACCGGCACCCACTACGGCCTGCCCGTGATCGCGTTCGCGTTTCAGAATTTCAACAAGGCCGGTGTGGCCTCGCAATACGGGGTTGTGCAGCAAGCGAAATACAACACCAAGATTGATCCTTGACGATTCATCGCGGTTTGCCAAGCGATAATCGAAAAAAATGTCCGGCGCGCCGCAATGGCATGCCCGACCAGAGCACCTGCGGCCAATTTGCCCGCAGGTGTGCGGTAACGACATGTTTCTCCACAATACTGGCAAATCCTTGGCGTAAGATTGCGGCGCTGCCAAAGGTTGCCGAATGAAAAAAGGCCGCGCCTCGCGAAAGATAGCTCCCCGCCTGTAATCGCAATACGTGGCTACAACACGTGCCTTTGTGCGGGACCTCGCCGCGTAATCAGGGTGTGTCATAAATTGCTCGCGCACGGGGCTATTTCGCGCAGGGAAGATGATTGAAATGAATCCTTAACAATTGGCTGTCACCCTAGTAGCCGCGGCATTTATGACCATATTTATTAGCACTCCACCTCCAATTCCAAAACAACCGAAGGATTCCAGCATGAAAAATCTGCCCCAATTCACCCTCCTTGCCGCTGCGCTAGGGTTTTCTGTCACCGCGAGCGTCGCTCATGGGCAGTCGAACGCCGCTACGCCTGACAATAGTTTCACGGGCAAGGTGGCGTTATTTTCCGAGTACGAGTATCGGGGTATTTCGCAAACCTCGGAGAAGCCTGCCGTGCAGCTGAATCTCGACTATGCGCACAAGAGCGGGTTTTATCTGGGCACGTTTGTATCGAACATTAACTGGCTCAAAGATACGGCGAAAGATAATGGCTTTTCCAGCAACTCGAAAATAGAAGTGGATATCTATGGCGGCTTCAAAGCGGAAGTCGTCAAGGATGTGACGGTCGACGTGGGTTACCTGCATTATGAGTACCCCAGCTCCAGCGCGTTTTCGCCGAAGCCCAACACCGATGAGGTTTATGTCGGCGCATCTTACGGCCCGGCTTCGGTGAAATATTCCTACTCGGTGAAAGACAGCACCTTCGGCGTGCCGAATAGCAAAGGTTCGGATTATATTGAGGCGGCGATTAACTATCCGATTCCGACGTTGACGCAGCTAACCGTAAATGGCACTGTAGGGCGCCAGACGTATAAAAACGCAGGCTTCCTGTCATACACCGTGACCAAGCTCGGCGCGACTTGGGATTTTGGCAAAGGGCTGACGGCGGGTGCCTATTACAAGGGCACCGATGCGCAGCGCACGCCATACACCATTCAGGGCCGCGATTGGAGTAAGGACCGCTTAGTGGCCTTTGTTGCGTATGGGTTTTAACGACTGAATCTACGCAATCAAGATGGCCGATTGATGGTTAGGCCAATGCCTAACCATCAACGATTCGTGTTGCGCGAATCACAGACTTGCCCTGCTGAAATCGAGCTAACGCCGTGCGGGCTCGATCACCGCATCAATCAGTCGCAGTTGGCTGACCATGCCCATGATGGGGTCTAATTTAGCGCCGATTTCCAACCTGCCGGAGATGGTCACCGGTGCGGAATTCGTTGTGGCCGGCGGCGTTTCGCGCGGGTAAACCACCACCAGATCGATCGGCCAATTATTGCCATCCGCGTTGCAGTACGGGCAAATATGCGAGGACGTACTGGTCAAAATTAAAAACTCAGCTTCCGCTCGAAATGGAGGCGCGACATAGCCAGCAATGCGTACCCGTTTGCCCGCCAGCGCGCGCATCGCCGGTGAAAACTCAGGGCCTGCGGCACCGTTCGGAGAGTCGTTCGACACCGCGCCAGCCTTGGGCGGTCGACTCGCTGCATAGAACTCATCAAAGCGAATCTCTCGCTCGGCGACGGGTGTCTGTCCTGGCGCTGGAGCGGCATAGCTTATGCAGTTTATGCAGGCCAAACATGCGAGCAGCCGGTATAGAAAAGTAATCGTTTTGCGCGTGAATATAGTTTGCATAGTGTTTTTTGAAATCGTGAAAATGTTGACAGTAGAGGTGACAAATTGAGTATTGCAAAGGCTACGCACAGGCCGTTACCGAATCATGGCAGCGGTGTTGCAAGCCGGTTTTAACGTGTACGTGACAGCTCTTTTATCGCCTGTATTGCCCGCCCCGCTTCGGGCCGCAGCGGCTGCAACTGCTGCAATTCGTTTAGTAGTGAAGTGGCCATTGCCGCATCGGTGTTTTCCAATGCAACCGCGATGCGCAAGAGTGGGTCGTAAGCAGGTCGAAAATCCGGACTCACGCGCAACACCGCGAGCAACGGCTCGCGCACCTGCGCCAACATCTGCCGCGGGTCTGCTGCGGCTTGGACATTGCGGCCGGCGTTAATGAACTGATCGCGTGCCTGCCAGTACGCTGCTAATCGTCTTGCCCATTCGTTATTGACCGGAGCGGCCAGCAATTCATCAGTGCCGATATCAACTTCACGCAATAAGGACGACAGCCGATCACGCGGCAACGAATCGGCCGCATAGGTGATGCGTGGTGCGAGGGTGGCGACGACGGGATGGTCATCGGTATTGAGCTGCGCTGCACCCGCAAATTTTGCCAGCGCGCGCGGCCCGGCGATAAAGCTGCCCAGCAGCGCGAAATCATCAGCCAATCCAAATTCAGCCGGGGCCCGCAGCATGGTGCTGGCGCTCGATTGTAGGCGTGAGTGAATCGCCGCTAGATCAAAGCGCTGCCCGTCGCGGCGGGCGATCAGGCCTACCACCGGGGTGTCCAGACTATTTGTGGCCAACACGGCGAAGCTGTTTGGATAGACCGACACATAGCTTTGTACGATGCTGCGTAACGTGGGCAGATCGAGCTGATGCAGCGGCAACCACTGGCAAAAAAATCCGTCGTCGGCGAGCTGGTCGCGCACCGCTGCAAAATGCTCGACCGTATAAAGCGCAGCCGAGCCGGAACGCGCCGGATGAAAATTGTCAGCAACAATAAAATCGTAGTGCGGGTCAGGGGAGCGTTGTGCAGATGGTTGCTCACGAGCGCGTACAAAGCGCCGTGCATCCGCCGTGATCAGGGTTAGTCGCGGATTGGGTTGGGGGCCACTCGCGCCGTTAACCGTCCCCGTGAAATAGGCCGACGCCGCGATAACTTCCGGCAGCAGTTCGACGGCATCAACTTTTAATTGCGGATCATAAGTGGCACTGGTGGCCGTCACGCCGGTGCCTAGGCCAAGAAATAGGGCGCGTCTAGGATCCGGGTGAAGCAACAGCGGGATCAGTGCCTGTCTGGCGTCAGCAAGCAGCGTGGCGCTGCTGCCTTCCTGCTGCCGATTATTAATGTGCAAACGGGCCACGCCACGCGCGTCTTCGACTACGCTCACCGCCGCCGCAGCACCCTCCTGATAGCTGATGAGTCGGCCGTCCGCCTCAACCTCTACAAAGCGAAGGGTTCCTCCCCACAACGCTAAAGCAAATAACACGCACGCGGTCATTGCGAGCAGTGGCCGTGATAATTTAGTCTGCCAAGTCGCAATGTCGGGGCCTACCATTGATAGCAGCAGATAGCCGCCGGCCACCAGCAATAACGCGCGTTGCGGCCCGATCACCGGCACCAGTAACACGCCGAACAGCAGGGGAGCTAGCGCCGCGCCTAAAGTGTTGATGCCCAAGCAATGGCTAAATTTAACGCCGCTTATTTTCGCGGCGGTACAAAGGTGACTGAACAATGCGCCCATCATGATCGTCGGAACTAAAAATGCGGTCATCGCGATAATCGCTTCGGCGCTTAGCGCGGCGGTCATGCTGGAGCCTAGTAATTCCAGCGCGGTGCGTTTGACCGCAGCCGCTTCACCCAAACAAATTACGCCGAGGAGGCAGGCGGCTGCCAGCCATTGCAGCAATCGCAGGGTGATGCCCTTGCCGTCATCCGCAGCCCAATTTTTATTACGCTGCCAGCGCGCGTATCCGGCCGCGCCGGACGCGGTTCCGACCAGATAGACCGCCAGCAAGATTGCAAACGTGTAGACCGTATTTTCAGCGACCTGACTCAATACCCGTACCACTAAAATTTCATAGCCAATGCCGAGTAGCCCGGTGCAAAACAATATCGGCAGCAGCTGCCTGCCCGCCGAGTCTGCGATTAAGTTAGCGTCAGTCGCGCCGGTCGAAACAGACGAGATGGCGGGCATCTGCGGCGACGAAAAGAGTTTCAACACCGCAAATGCGCAGAATAAAGTTAGCGCGATACAGATGTAGGCGGTGTGCGCCAACCCCAGCCAAGGCAATAACCAAAACGCCGTCGCCAATACGCCCAACACGGCGCCCAGCGTATTGGCGGCATACAGGCTGGCAATGCCGCTATCCGCCTTGCACAATGGCGCGAGCACCCGCGCCATGGCTGGCAGGGTTGCGCCCATCGCAGCAGTCGCAGGCAGCAGCATAAAAAAAGTGCCACCGAACGCGACCGACCACTGCCACCCAGGGCTTGGTTGGCTTCCGGTGAGTTGCAGCATCGCTTCTGCCAGCGGTGCCATCAGCAATGCAAGAACCACGCTCCAGCCGGCAATCGTGAGCTCGCAAACTACATACCAGCGGGCGGGCCATGGGCTGCGTTCAATCGGTGCTGCCAGCAGCCACGCTCCCGCGCTAATGCCCCCAAAAAACGCCGTGACTACCGCAATAACGGCGGCGGCTTCATGTCCCAACCAGAGTGAAGTTTGCTGCGTCCAGATTATCTGATAGCCGAGCCCCGCGAAGCCCGACGCGATCATCAGCCCGATGGCAAGTCTATATCGGGTGAGAGCGAGCTTTCCCAAAATTGCCGCGCTGGAAAGTTCCATGACGTTATCCACTAAAGGCGATCCGGTATCCCCAAGAGTCCAAGCGATTCGGAATGGCATTAAACGATAGCGTGATGCGTCGCTCGCCTGCGTTTGGCGGCACCGCGTGCATCAGATAGCTGGGGAATAGCACCAAATCGCCCGGCATCGGCTGTGGGCTGATCCATTTGTCGGCGTTGTACGGTCCCATGATGGCCCCGGCATGGTCGTTCTTAAACGCGAACTCCACACCGCCCGGTGATTTCATAAACACCGTGCGCGAATCCGGATGGGTCAAGGTGAGATAGGCGACACCAGAGATGAAACTATTAGCGTGGTTGTGCATGGCTTGACGCCCGCCCGTATCGAGCACATTGACCCACATTTCCTTTAACGCCCACCCAAGCCGCTCACCGAACAAAAGTGCCCCAAAGTCCACCAGGGACGGCGTGATCGCATTCGCCGCCTCGACCAGCAACGGGCTGTCGCTGGGGCGCAACATCGCCGTGTGGGAAAGGTTCTCCGAGGCATTATTGGCGCGGTCGGTGGCATGGCTGAAATGCGCCACCAAACCCGCCACCAGCGCCGGTGACAGAGCCCCTGGTATCCGCATAAAAGGCGTGGGGAACAGCGGGATAACTTCTTGCATGGATGGTTCGCGATTCGAAGCGGTTGGGGTTTTTGAAATGGCCGTGATAGCTGAGGAAAAGTCCAACGATCCTTGAGCAATATTGCGAATATATGACGCCAATATGACACCGATGTGTCACGCCATCGACCGTTTTGCAACGAGTCGGGTTCTTCTTATGTCACGGATATGTCATCTGGGTTTCGTACGATAGTCGATAAGTTTTTTATCGCTCTTTTTATCGTGCATTTCACTCGTCCCCATGCTTAGCCAAGCCAAAATACCGAAGGAGTTTCAAATGATCCAAAGCTTCAATAAACGTCAGATCGCAGTCGCGGTTACCGCCGCGTTGGGTGTCGCTACCTTTGCGACCATGTCGACAGTAGCGAATGCCGAAAAAGTACCCGGCAAGTATGTGGCGGGCGATTTCCACAACCACACGACGTGTTCCGATGGCTCAATTTCGATGCAAAAATTGGTCAAAAAGTCGACCGATAAAACGGATACGCCATGGGGTCTCGATTGGTTTGTACAAGCCGGTCACGGCGGCACAGGTAACCGCAATTGCTCGCTGGTGGAGGACGCGACACTGGCCACACCGGCTTATCCGCTGGTTCCCAACGCCAGCCCGCAAACCACCTG
>JBBRZG010000191.1:0-6221 GCA_038236905.1 Burkholderiales bacterium | reverse complement strand
GAGCACGCTATTGGTATTCGAAATGCTGGAGAGCGCTTGCAGCAGCAATGTCGATTTGCCAATGCCGGGATCGCCGCCAATCAGCACCACGCCGCCCTCAACCAAACCGCCACCGAGCACACGATCAAATTCGCTAATGCCGGTTGGTTTGCGTGGCACGTCTTCCGCGCGGACCTTCGATAGCGACTGCACCACACCGCGTTCGGCGGCGACACCTGCCAATGTCGAGAAACGGTTGGTTGACGCGCTCGATTGCTCAGCGACGGTTTCGACCAGCGTGTTCCACGCGTGACAATGCGGACACTGGCCCTGCCATTTGGGCGATTGGCCGCCGCATTCAGTACAGGAGTAGATCGTTTTTGGTTTGGCCATTTTTTCGCTTTAGTTCCAATATTTCTGGGGTGTTGCTTGTGGGACTTATTCCGGAGTCCGGTTTGGTTTGGCGTAGTGCTCTTGATAAACCTGTAGAGCCGTGTGCGCGTTGGGATAGTGGTTATGTGCCCACGCGCCGAAGCCGATTGCAACGATGATCATGAGCAGCAGCCAATATTTTGTACTGCCCCATGCGCCCGTCAACCAGCCGGATGATTCGGCTTTTCTTAAACCCTTGAGGAGCCCAGCAGCGAGAATCACTTCGAGCACGACATCAGCAAAAAGCTGTGTTGCAAACGCGCCTAGTCCCCAAAATAATATAAAGCCAATGACGGCAACGGCGATGACCACCAGACAGCCTTCTCCGTCGCCTGACGGGATGAGATCTAATCCAGACACATCCCAAGAACCACTATTTGACGGATTATCGCGGCGGGCATTCACCAATGCCTCGGCATCGCGCTGGTTCAAATATTCCTGAATACCAGAATAATTCAGCCACATTTTCACACACAGCAAAAACGCGCCGTAGCCGGCCAAGATTGCCAACGGATATCGCGCGAGCATTGAAATCATGCCGAGTTTGAGCAAGATAAAATCCACCAGCCAGGTCACCAGCGAGGTCGCAAAGATAATCAGCGTCACATGACCACGCAAAACAAACCGCGCATTCAACGAGTGTTTCAGGCTCTCGCGGTATTTTTCGATTCGCGATTCAGGCTGGCTCATGCGGCCTCATATTTGGTGCACTGTTGAACGGTGTTGGTGTTGGCCGTTTTTAGATGTATTCGCGATGATATTTTCGTTAGTCCTTGCCTTCCGGATAATTAGGATTGCGGCAATATTCTCAACGAAAAAAGACTCTCGCTATTATGCGTGAGCACCTTCATTTCAGTACTTAATTTTCGCGGTGAAGCCTCGACTCGAACGTCGCTGAAGAAAATAAGAAGCAATGACTAGCGCGGTGTTTGAAGCATTTTAGTGCTGAACGCCACGCTGGGCGGGGAGTCTGGTTGGCGGAACTTGTAAAACCTTCTCACCACGCAAACCCGGAAACAACCCCCAGTCACCCCGTTTTCCGCGCGTTGGCGTGAATCCAATGGCTTTTCGATGAGCGACACTGGGTTCCCGACGGCGTGGGAACGACGGATTGACACGCGTTCAACCTCATTGCTCGCCTCATCCATTGGGCAGTATGGCCCCGCAGACCGTCGACCGTGGAGTTGACCAACATCAAGGGCCAGCGTCGCACGGTCGGCTTTAGTTCCGCACAAGACTGTCGATAAAGGCTTGTATGCGCGGTATGTTCCGCTTTGCGTCTCACTTATCACGTCAATGTCAAAACTCGCGCCTGTCCGCAAAAACGATGTCCTGATCGGTCACCCGCTGCGGTGGTCGGTGTACGATCGTGACCGCAAATTGCTGTTGCGCGAGGGTTTTGTGGTGGAAACGCCGGGCCAGATGGAGCGCCTGATTGAGGCCGGTCTGTTTCGGGCGATCGATGATGCGCAAATGGTGGATGCGATCCCGCCGCCTAAGATCGTTCTCCCGGATCGTGATTCCGCGCCGGATGCGCGCGAGGCTGAAGCGCGCAGCAAGTCTGATTTTCGCAGCGCGCGTCTGCAAGTTGGGACCACCATTCAGCTACAGCGCGCTAACATGGCGCAGGCCGATAAGATCAGCGTAAAGCTAATTGGCTACCTCGAAAAGCAAAGCATCATCGTCAGCCATCCAAGCAATTTTGGTCAGCTCTCGTTCGTGAAGGACGGCACCAGTTACCAGTGCCAAGCGTTTTCAGGCAAATCCGCGTATCTGTTCGATACCAGCGTCATTCGCTCCAGCCTGGTGCCGTATCCGTATCTTCACCTCGCGTATCCGACCTCGGTGCGTGTCAATTTGCTCCGAAAGTCGGAACGTATTGCCACCGCGTTGGTTGCGACGGCGACGCCCACTGAAGGCGGCAAGTCGATTACTTGCATCATCCGCGACATGAGCATCAAAGGCGCGATGATTCAATCGGCGCAACTCACGGTTGAGGTTGGCTCGACGCTGGTGCTGGCATTTCGCCTGCCGATTGATGAAAAGCCGACCTTGTTCGAGCTCGAGGCGCAAGTTTGCAATGTGCTGCCAAACACCAGCGCCGAAGGCAGCGCAAATCGCATTGGCGTCGAATTTTTAAATGTGCCCGCGGTATTGGAGCGTTTGCTGGAGCTGTTCATTTATCGCAAGATGGTGCAGGAAATCTGATTCGCGGTGAGGCCTGAGCACCGGCGTCCATAGCCAAAATACCGCGCCGCCCTGCCCTTTGCGTTTTCGGTCCGCGCGCGCAACTGTCTTGCTGAGAATGCGAAGCGACGGCTAGAATGCCTGTGCCACGTTGGGCACATCCTTATTACAGGAGCCATTCATGTCTGTATTCGCGCGTTACTTTTCGGCTAGCGCCGTGTTTGTGCTCGTGTTTTTCGCCGGCAACCCGGCAGCAGCGGCGGACGCGAAACACACCACCGCCCGCAATGCGGGTGCCGCCGAAGTCGCTCGCTGGCAGGCACAGGCGCAACGCGTCAGCATTCTGCGCGACAAATGGGGCGTGCCGCATATTTATGCCAAGACCGATGCGGATGCGATCTTCGGCATGCTTTACGCGCAGGCCGAAGACGATTTCAATCGTGTTGAAGTTAATTACCTGAACGCGCTCGGGCGGCTGGCGGAAGCCGAAGGCGAAAAGGCGCTGTACAGCGACCTGCGCATGAGGCTGTTCATCAACGAGGCAGATTTAAAAGCGCAATATCGCGCCAGCCCACCGTGGCTGAAAAAGCTGATGGATTCATTTGCGGCTGGCCTGAACTATTATCTCTACACGCATGCCGATACGAAACCGAAACTTCTCACGCGGTTTGAGCCGTGGATGGCGCTCAGCTTCACCGAAGGCAGCATCGGCGGCGACATCGAGAGCATAAATCTGGGCGCGCTGGAAACGTTCTATGGTGGCGCGAAGGCACCTGCAACGCCTGCGGTAGATGACGATGACGATTCAGTTGACATGGTCGCCACAAGAATCAAATCGAAAATTGAGCTGGAACTAGAGCCACGCGGATCAAACGGGTTTGCGATTGCCCCGGCCAACACCGCGTCCGGCCATTCGCTGTTGCTGATCAACCCGCACACCTCGTTTTATTTTCGAGGCGAAATGCAGGTCGTCAGCGAAGAAGGCCTCAACGCCTATGGTGCGGTGACGTGGGGACAGTTTTTTATATACCAAGGCTTCAATGATCGCCTCGGCTGGATGCATACCTCCGGCGGCGGTGATGCCATCGATGAATTCGCCGAAACCATTGTCGGCAAAACTGTCGGCAAAGTTGACAACAAACGCGGCGCGGCCAAGCTTAGCTACCAATACGGCAAGGCGTCGCGACCGCTAAAGGCGACCACGCTAACCCTAGCCTACAAAACTGCAGATGGCATGGCGAACAAGAAATTCACGGTCTATCACAGCCATCACGGCCCGATCGTTCGTCAGGAAGGCGATAAGTGGGTCGCGGTGAAATTGATGCAGGAGCCAATCAAGGCGCTCACCCAATCGTATATGCGCATCAAAGCACGCAACTACAGCGGTTTTAGCAAAGTAATGGACTTGCGCACCAACTCCTCGAATAACACGGTGTATGCGGATGGCGACGGCAATATCGCCTATTGGCACGGTGATTTCATTCCGATCCGCGATTCGAGTTTTGATTTCACCAAGCCGGTTGATGGTAGCAATCCCGCCACAGATTGGAAGGGTCTGCATCAGGTGAAAGACATCATTCAATTTTTGAACCCCGCGACCGGCTGGATCCAGAACACCAACAACTGGCCGTTTTCCGCCGCAGGCAATGCCAGCCCCCGCCCGGAAAAATTTCCACGTTATATGTGGAATGCTGTGGAGAATCCGCGCGGTATTCATGCGGTGCGGATGCTGCAGGGCAAAACGGGCTTCACGCTTGACAGCCTGATCGCAGCCGCTTACGACACGCAACTCACCATTTTTGAACCGCTGCTGCCGCGCTTGCTGCAGGCCTACGACAACAGCAAGGACGCGGCGCTAAAGGCTGCGCTGCGCGAACCCGTCGAAGCGTTGCGCGCGTGGGATATGCGCTACAGCCTGCAATCGGTGCCAACTTCGCTCGCGATTTATTGGTATCAGGACATGCGTGAACGCGGCATTGCGGAAGCGCGTAGCGCCGGCCTGGGCATGGCAGATTTCATTACCCAACGCGCCACCGACAAGGCGGTGCTGGATGGCTTGACCGGTGCAATGACCAAACTCGAAAAAGATTTCGGCAGCTGGAAAACGCCCTGGGGCGAGATCAACCGCTTCCAGCGATTGACCGGCGATATCTTGCAGCCTTTCGATGACAGCAAACCAAGCCTGCCGATTGCATATGCTTCCGGCAACTATGGCTCGCTCGCCTCGTTCGGAATGGGTGCCGCGCGCGGCACCAAACGCATTTACGGTGAAGTCGGCAACAGCTTCGTCGCGGCGGTCGAATTCGGCCCGAGCATCAAGGCAAAAAGCATTTTAGTTGGCGGACAAAGCGGCAACCCGGCGTCTCCACACTTCAACGACCAAAGCGCGATGTACAGCCGAGGTGAATTCAAAGACGTGTTGTTTTATCGCGAGGATGTCGAGAACAATCTGGAGCGCAAATATCATCCTGGCGAGTAGCATTCGGCTACCGGGCGGAAGGTGAATAGCGCTAATACGTTGGCGAGACCAGTTTGAGAGGGATGCTATAGACGTCACTCGCCACAGTGCGGTCAGGCTCAAGTTGAATCCACTTGCCCCGGATAAACATGCTTGCAGAACCTCCATCCGGCAACAGCCTGGTCATCCAAATAAGCAGTTGGCTTCGGCAGAAACGCAACAAAGCAATCCGCTAAACCTAGCTCGTCCGCCGTTCTCTGACAATAATCTGCACCGCCAGAGCTCCACAAATACAACGTGGCACCGTCGCTTTTTAAGCGACGAACACCCGCGATTGTAGCGGGCATCGGAATTCTCTTAGCGCCAACCGAACGCACGAGGGTGTCATCTACATCGACAAAAATAATTTGTTCCATTACGTTCAGTTCAAGTTATGTTAATCAGTCCTAAAAAGCGCTGAAACAGGCACCCGAAGTTGCCGTCGAGTGCGTTTGCAAAACTATACGCCGCCCTTCAATTCGAGTTCTAAAAACCCAAGAAAAAGCCGAAAGTGACTGTTGATGTTTTGACAAGGGTATATGGGAGACTCAGGTTATTATCTATGCTTGCTGTCACTCCGGCAGTCTCAAAGGGTCCCACCGCGGCCAGCCCTATTGCGCTTCTAACTTGTACCTGCTACACGCTGGATGCGCCCTTATGTCTTAGCCAGCAGCCTTTTAAAGCCCAAAAAGTAATGCGCTAAGGTTGCTTGTAAATCGCGCCATCTTTCATCACAAAGCCCACGTTTCGCAGCGTTTCAATATTGCGGCTGGGGTCACCTTGTACCCCGATAAGGTCCGCCAACAAGCCCTGTTTCACTTGACCCAGCTCGTTGGCCTTGCGCAATATTTTTGCGTTCACCGCAGTTGCCGCCATCAGCGCCTCGGTCGGCGTCATACCGACACGCACCATCCATTCAAGCTCGCGATAGTTTTGTCCATGGGTAAACACGCCGACATCGCTGCCGCAGCCGATGATAACGCCGGCCTTGCGCGCCAGTTTGAAGGCACGTGTCGCCTCTTCCATGCCGCGACTGGGCGGGGTTTTGCCAGCCACATACTTCTGGAAATATTCGGCAATTGCTTCAGGCGCAGTTAAGGTCGGCAAAAAGGCAACGCCACGCGCG
>JBBRZG010000190.1:0-6287 GCA_038236905.1 Burkholderiales bacterium | reverse complement strand
TTGAAATGAAGGAGCAGGAAAAAACCGTACAAAACCTAGAAATCACACCCACCATAATCACCCTTCATCCCATGCCACAAATGGACTGAATGCACTGAAATCAAGAAGTCAAATGTGTCCGTGGAAACGGGTCAAGTCCAGAACAGGTTATCCAGCGAGGCGTGTGAATTTCGTTGCGACAGGATATCTGCGCAAGCTGCGATTACTGGTGCTGGGATCTGCTGACGCATGGGTTCTGACGTCTAACGTGTGACATGAGAGGCCGGAACCTGCTTCGACAGTAAGGCCAAGAATGAACTGAGGGCCAAGCCTGCGCTGCCAGAGCGAGTCCGCTCGATTGGAGGGTTCAACGTCATCGCTGTGCTCTGCGAGATTGCTTTGTGACGTACTCTCGCAGCACACCATCCATCCGCGATTGCCAGCCTTCACCAGTTGACTTGAAGTAGGTGAGTACCTCTTGGCTGTAGCGAACCGATACGAGTTGCTTAGGGCTTTCGGACTTCGGACGGCCGCGCAGCGTGCGCAACGGAACCATCGCGCGGAGTTGCTTTGCAGTGAGGGGCTGAGCGTTTGGATCAGCTTTGGCCGCGGCTGTAATTGCTCGATCTTCTGCCGCGGTCGGCATACGGACGGCTGGCGATTTAGATGCTTTCGACATAGTGCTTCACCTCTCGACGGTTGGCTTGGCGCAAGCTGATAATTCTTCGTGCCTCGCCCCGATCAACGAACGCGACGTAGTAAAGGGTTTCGGTCTTTGGTGCAAGAGCGATCATTCGCAACTCGGCATAGTCAAACCGATCATCAACCCAAACCAGAGCGTCTTCCCAATCGAGCTCGGCTGCCAGCGCCAGCGAGACGCCGTGCTTCGCCTGATTCCCAACGTCTTTGTCTGGGTCGAACTCGATGTTCATTCTTTAGTGTAGCTACAGTAAATGAATCTGTCAACCGGCGTGCCGCGCGGGCTCTGTGACGCTTAACGTAGAGCTAACCGGCGCTGCGCGGCTTTATCGCGCAGCGGCCAGCGACTGAAAGGAGCGAGGTTGAGCGCCGGGTTAGCCCGCACTTTAATTGACCTCCCACTTGCCGCCGACCATGTTACGAAAGTTGCGTGCTTGATCACTTGATAAAGGTGCCATCGGTGGCCAGCCGGGTTTTGAGTGACCACAGGTTGAACCCAGCCAGTTTGGGCCAAAATCGACACGGCATATTGCATGGCCTGAACTGTCGAGCAGCATTAAGCGTGCCTGTGGCGATGGATAGGTATGCCACGTGTAGTACCAGTCCTCGTTGACCTTTTTAAGTGCGGAAATCATTTGCGAGATTTTTTCGCCGTCTGAAATTGGGCCGCTTGGCGAGCCTTCAATCCAGGCGACAGATTCGGTGCTCGGGAAAATTGGAGATGGCGCTGAGGTATTTGTGAATGAACTGCAACCTGAAATAAAGGTAGCCACCAAGAGTGAGGATGCGATGCGCATGTGAGGGCTAGCTAAATGTTGGGAGCACAGAGTCTCCCTACCATTCCGCGCTGTCTCCCTATCATTCCGGAAGAACGCGAAAAAACGCTTGCAATCGTTCGCTTCGCGAATATTGCTGCTTTTATGTACAGCAATAGCACTTTCACGTTTTCCGGCACTCATGGTTCTGCTCCGAAGCAGGCCGCTACACCTAAGAACCCTTAGTCTAACAATCCACATCCCTCGCTGCAATCGAAAAAGGTGCTCGACCCAGTGCGCGAGCGGACTCGCTATTTGCACTTCAGCTTGCGTATCGACGAAGCTTATCTTTACTGGATTCGTTTTTACATTCGCTGGTCGGGTGTCCGCCATCCTAGCGAAATGGGAGCCGATGATTGTGAAGCTGTCAAACGCGCACCCATCAAGTGAAACCGTGCCGTTGAGTAGGCCGGAATCGTCAAATCGGCAGGAGCACACACAAGTCAGGCGCACGACGCGCCTGAACTCCACACGATTCGTGCGTTTGCAAGAGCGCAGTCCGGGCCCATCCCCAACCCTGTAAATAGCCAGGCAATCGCCAGTCCTGATTTATCCCTTAAGCCGCCTGCTCGCATCAGCATCTGGCAATGCAGAACCAATACAGCAGCGCTTTTCGGCATAGAAATGCCTTGAACGGCACGCCAGCGCTAGGGTTTAAATCGTAGAAACCTTTTTGCGACTCAATTGCATCTGCGACACGCGCGGCGGTAAAATGAACTTGTTTACGGGTCAAGTCGGTCCGACATCACATACTAAATCCCCATGAAGCTCGCGTATCTTGAAAAAATCCCCCAGGCTCAGGCGACCCTGCGCGCGACCGGCGAACGGGTGACCGAACCCCGTGTGGCAGTACTGGCAACGCTTTTGAGCAGCGATCACGCGATGTCACATCTTGATGTGGCGGCGATGATTGCGAAACGTCACACCATCGATCGAGTAACGGTTTATCGCGTTCTAGATTGGCTGGTAGGCGTCGGTATCGCGCATCGAATTGCCGGTGACGACCGCGTGTGGCGGTTTATGCTGAATACGCAGGCTAGCGCACCGGTCACGGGTAAAAATACCGCGCTTCACATCCAATCTCATGCCCATGCGCACTTCACCTGCAACACCTGCGGGCAAACGTTTTGCCTGGATAAAGTACAACCGAAAATGAACGTCAAACTACCGACCGGGTTTCGCACCACCGAGGTCGATTTAAAAATTCGCGGCCAGTGCGCTGAATGTAAATAGCTTTTATGTCTGCATCGATCATCACGCCAGTCACCCTGCTCACCGGCTTTCTGGGCAGCGGTAAAACCACCTTGCTCAACCGCCTGCTTAAACATCCATCGATGAGCGAGACCGCAGTGCTGATCAATGAATTCGGCGCGGTGTCGATTGATCATTTATTGGTGCGCGAAGCCAGCGAAAATATGATCATCATGTCGAATGGCTGCATTTGTTGCTCGGTTGCGGGAGACATGGTGACGGCGTTGCGCGATTTGTATTTCAAGCGCGCGAATGGCGAGGTGCCGATGTTCAGGCGTGTGGTGATTGAGACCACCGGTCTCGCCGATCCGGCGCCCATCATGCACACCTTGATCGAAATGCCGTTGGTCGCCGCGCGCTATTCGTTATCGGGCATTGTTGTGTGCGTGGATGCCGCACATGGTATGAAACAGCTTGATGAACATGAAGAGGCGTTAAAACAAGCCGCCGTGGCAGATCGTATCGTGATCACCAAAACAGATCTGGCTGCACTGGAAGACACTGCCAGATTGCGCACGCGTATTGCCGCGCTGAATCCCGGCGCGACTATTGTTGAAGCCGTATCGGGAGATATCGATCCGGCTGTATTGTTCGACACCGGTTTATCTCAAGCCCACAACAAGACGCCCGATGTGCAAAAGTGGTTACGCGCTGAGGCCTATCGTCCGCTTTCCAAACAATATAAGCCAGCCAATGCCCTCAATAGCGCGGACCATAAGCCGACGCGCCACGATCAGCGCATCAATGCATTCGCCGTGATTGTTGAAGCACCCATACGTTGGCAAGGCCTGGTGGACGCGCTGGAGACGCTGACGTCGCTGCGCGGCGAACAAATACTGCGAATCAAAGGCATCATCAACGTGGCGGGCGAAAGCGCCCCACGCGCGATTCACGCCGTCCAGCACACTATTTATCCCGCGGCGCGACTGCCGGCATGGCCGGACAGCGACCATCGAACACGGATTGTTTTTATCACCCGCGATCTGGATGAAAACTTTATTCGCGACACGCTCAAGTCATTTATGGATGATGCGGTCGAGGTGTCAGGCTGACGAGTAGACAGGCTGAACAAGAAATATTCCGATCAAACTGGATGCCACCGCCCGAATCATCACCAAAGCCAAACACCTTGGGCCAACACCTTGAACTTAGCAACGTAGCGACCATCTGTTTAAATATCCAAATTAAATACCACACGACGTTTCCAATATACGGAGCAATTGCATGTCTGCCAAATCACAAGCCAAAGCTGAAATCAAAGCACAAAAGTCAAAGACCGAGCTCATTCCCGCAACAATCCTCACCGGATTTTTAGGGAGCGGCAAAACCACGCTGCTGAAGCGGATTCTGACCGAACGCCACGGCGAGAAAATTGCGGTGATCGAAAATGAATTTGGCGAAGAGGGGATCGACAACGAAATTCTGGTGCAGGAAAAAGACGAGCAAATTGTTGAGATGAACAATGGTTGTATTTGCTGCACGGTCCGCGGCGATTTGGTGCGCATTCTCGCGGAACTCGCGGGCAAGCGCAAAGCGGGCACGCTGAAATTTGATCGCGTGATAATCGAGACCACGGGCATGGCCGAGCCCGGCCCGGTTGCGCAAACTTTCTTTATGGACGAAGCGATTCACGATCAATATGTGCTCGATGCGGTGATCACAGTCGTGGATGCAAAACACGCTTCGCAACAACTCACCGATAGCTCGGAAGCCCGCGCGCAGATTGGCTTTGCAGACCGTTTGCTGCTATCGAAAACCGATCTGGTGTCAGACGAAGAAACTAAACAATTGATGGATCGGCTCAGACGGATGAATCCGCGGGCAACTTTTCATAAAGTACATTTTGGCGAAACTGACATTAAAGAAATTTTGGATATTCGCGGTTTTAATTTGAATTCCATTTTAGAAATTGAGCCTGAATTTTTAGCCGAAGATCATCACACGCATTCAGACGATGTGCAATCGTTCATCTGGAAAGATGCACGGCCATTAGACATGGAAAAGATCGAAGCATTCCTGTCGCTGCTGATTCAAACCTACGGCGCGGATATGTTGCGCTACAAGGGCGTGCTCAGCATCGACGGTCAGGACAACCGCATGATTTTTCAAGGCGTGCATATGTTGATGGGTGGCAGCCCCGGCAAAGCATGGCTGCCGGGCGAGGCGCGCGAGTCGAAGATGGTGTTCATCGGTCGCAATTTGCCGAAGCGGATTTTTACCGAAGGTCTGGCTTACTGCGTGGTCGAAAAAGCAGACACCGCGCCGGCACTAATCGTTGCCGCTTAGTTCAAGCGTTGCCGCAAAAAAGCGCAAGCGTGCTAATCGGCATTGAAAACCTTGTTGCCGGATACGATAGCCCGGCAGGCAGGCAGACGGTAATCAATATTGCGCATCTGTCGATTGCGCAAGGCGAGCACACCCTGTTGCTCGGCCCGTCTGGGTCCGGCAAAACCACCCTGCTCAATTTGTTGTCGGGTCTCGCGTTGCCATTCAGCGGCAATATAGTGATTGACGGCACGACGCTAAATGCGCTTTCTGGTCGTGAGCGCGACAAATTTCGTTGCCAGAAAATTGGCTTGGTGATGCAACGGTTGCATCTTATTTCTGCGCTGAATGTGCAAAATAATTTATTACTCACCCAGCGCCTCGCCGGGATGGCGCGGGATTTGAATCGGGTGGGCGCGGTGCTT
The DNA here is from genome assembly GCA_038236905.1 of Burkholderiales bacterium. Lineage (GTDB taxonomy): Bacteria > Pseudomonadota > Gammaproteobacteria > Burkholderiales > Usitatibacteraceae > UKL13-2. The sequence continues at coordinate 853 of JBBRZG010000190.1, read as the reverse complement.
AACGCGCTGGGAATTGAACAGCAGGCAAAAAAATTTCCGCGCGCGCTTTCACAAGGCGAAGCCCAGCGCGTGGCCATTGCAAGAGCAGTACTTAACCGGCCGCCGATTGTGCTGGCGGACGAACTAACTTCGGCGCTGGACGACACCAATTGCGATGCCGCAATTGATTTGCTGTTTGCACAGGCGCACGAGCATGGCGCAACGTTGGTCGTGGCAACCCATGATGCACGGATTAAACACAGATTTTCAAGGGTTCACGTACTGGCGGCCAGCAAATGAAATCCTTCACCATCGCGCTCAATCTTGCGTGGGCTTATTTGCGCCAGCGGCCGCTTCCAACGTTACTAAACGTGCTCCTGTTGGGCCTTGGGGTGGGCACTATCATCGCGTTAATTCTGACGCTGGCGCAGGTTGAAGAGCGGATGGAGCGCGACACCGCCGGCGTGGATTTGGTCATCGGCGCAAAGGGCAGTCCGCTGCAGCTCATTTTGTCGTCGGTGTTTCAAATGGACATACCGACTGGCAATGTGCCGCTGGCCGAAGCCGCGCCGATCATTTCAGCGCGGCAGGTAAAGCTGGCGATACCGCTGGCGCTGGGCGACAGCTTCAAGACGTTTCGCATTGTTGGTACTGAGCCGACCTATGCCGATCTTTATGGCGCAACAATGCTCGAGGGGCGCCTGTGGGCCAAACCGCTAGAGGCCGTGGTGGGTGCCGAAGTGGCGCGATTAACCGGGCTCAAAATCGGCCAAAGCTTCGCCGGTTCGCATGGACTGACCGAAGGCGGCGAGACCCATGCGAGCGAGCCTTATATTGTGGTCGGCTTACTAAAGTCGACCGGCACGGTTGCCGA
>JBBRZG010000189.1:0-6327 GCA_038236905.1 Burkholderiales bacterium | reverse complement strand
TTTGAACAAAAGGTTTACCCGCGAGCGCTAACCTGGGATGTGCTGTTGCAGCGTACTGGCACCACCGGCATTCATTTTGAGGATTACCCGCAATTGCAAGGCTACTATTTGCCGGAGTGGTCGCACCTGACCGCAAACGAAGCCGAACGAATCACAGCAGCATTGGTGCCGCTGGTCGAGCAAGAGTTTAGTCGCCAAGAAACAGGCACCGGCGCGCGCTGATTTTTGCACCCGCTAACGACTGGCGCCCGCCGCCTGTTTAGTTAATGCCGATGATGGATGTCGGGAAAGTGCGGATGGTCGTGGCTGAGCGCGAGATGCGAATGCTCATGCACATGCGGCTCCTTGCCGTCCCATGCAAAATCGTGTTCGTGCTGGTGGTGCTCGTCGTGAACGTGGCCGTGCGTGTGCCGCATCGGCTCATGCAGGTGCTCATGTGCATGGTGTTCGGTCAGATGCAGGGTGATGCCGAGCGCCATCAGCGCCGCCGCGAACCAGAACAGCGTCGTCGGCACGTCGCCCAAAAACAAGATGGCGACAACCGCGCCCGCGAACGGTGCGACCGAAAAATATGCCCCGGTACGGGCGGTACCGAGATGGCGAAGCGCAATTACGAACAATACAAGGCTTAGTCCGTAGCCGCCGAAGCCGAGCAGTCCGGCCGCGATCACGCTGCTGGTTTGCGGGAAGGTGTTGCCTATCGCCAGCGCAATAGTCAGGTTGATGCTGCCCGCAACCAAACCTTTGATACCTGCAATCTGTACGGCATCGCTGGCGGAAATTTTACGGGTCAGATTATTATCGACGGCCCAGCACAAACAAGCGCCGATGATCGCCAGAGTGCCCCACGCGATACCTGCTTCAAGCGATGATGGCCACGACAGCATGGCGCCTGCCACCACGATGCAGCACATCCCAAGGAAAATCCGGCGGTCAAAGTTTTCCTTGAATACAAACCACGCCAGCGCAGCGGTTAGCACGCCTTCAAGATTGAGCAGCAACGACGCCGTGGATGCGGCGGTCGCGCTGAGCCCCATCATCAGCAAGGCCGGCCCTGCCACGCCTCCCGCCAATACCGCCGCCGCGAGCCACGGCCAATCGGCTCTCGCCAGACGCGCCGATTGTGACGCCTCGCCGGATTGAGCGGGCCTCTGGCGCACGGCAAACCAAACCAACAAGCCGATCCCGCTGCCCAGATAGAGTAGGCCCGCCAACATCAGCGGCGCAATCGCACCCACCAGCAATTTGGCGAGTGGTGTGCTGATGCCAAATAACAACGCCGATAGCAGTGCGCAAAGCACGCCGATATTCATAAAACGACAATCATTATGTGGAAAGAAAATGATGTGGTTGGGACAGTACGATTATAGGTGGATAGAATTTTAACGGGAGCGTCTGCAAAAGACGTCCATTGTCTGCGCACTGTCTGAAGGTCCTCGTCCTGCTTGCCTCGCCAGCATGTCATTGTTTTTGGCGCTTGTCATTCGCTGCTCGCTTGTTCAAATACGTTCACTTGATGCAGCTATGGCTGTGCGTTCCATGCAATAAATCGCTCCGTATACTGTGGCGTGAAGTTCAATTTTGTTTTTTCACCAAACATGGAGCGCAGGCGATGAACCGCAGGGAATTTGTGGGGTTGGGAATAATCGTGGCGGGCACTTTAAGCGGAGGACAGGTAATGGCAGCAGTCGGCAGTGACAAGAAGGGCGCTTTCAAGATCGAAGACGCAAGTATTTCCGAATTACAAGCCGCGATGCAATCTGGTAAAACGAGCTCGCAGGCGTTGGTCAAAGGTTATCTGGCTCGAATAAAAAAAATCGATAAATCCGGCCCACATATCAATTCAATCATCGAGCTCAATCCCGACGCGCTATCGATTGCGGCGGCGCTGGATAAGGAGCGCAAATTAAGCGGCCCACGCGGCCCGCTGCATGGCATCCCGGTGCTGATCAAAGACAACGTCGCGACTGCGGACAAAATGGAAACCACCGCAGGCTCGCTCGCGATGGTCGGCGTGAAGCCGCAGCGCGATGCGTTTATTGTTGAAAAACTGCGCGCGGCCGGGGCGGTGATTCTCGGCAAAACAAACTTGAGCGAATGGGCGAATTTCCGTTCGACCCGCTCGTCATCTGGCTGGAGTGGTCGCGGTGGGCTGACAAAAAATCCCTATTCGCTAGACCGCAGCACCAGTGGCTCCAGCTCCGGCTCGGGCGCATCTATCGCGGCCAGCCTTGCAGCAGTCGCGGTAGGCACGGAGACGGACGGATCGATCACTTCGCCTGCGGCGGCCAACAGCTTGGTGGGCATTAAGCCGACGGTGGGTTTGGTCAGCCGCAGCGGCATCATTCCAATCGCAGCGTCGCAAGATACTGCCGGACCGATGGCGCGAACGGTGGCCGATGCGGTGGCGTTGTTGACGGTGCTTTCCGGCTCGGATGCGCGCGATGAAGCGACCAAAGAAGCCGCGGCGCACGCAACCGACTACAGTAAATTTCTCGATGCCGACGGACTGAAAGGTGCCCGCATCGGCGTGGTCCGCGCCAACTTTGGTGGCCGCAATGATCTCGCTTCGGCGGTGGTGGAAGATGCGTTGAAAGTGCTGACTGCCAAGGGCGCGGTGCTGATTGACGTAGAGCTACCAAATGCCGGGAAATACGGCAACAGCGAAAGCGAAGTGCTGACCTATGAACTCAAGGCCGGGGTCAATGCGTATCTTGCCGAATGCGTGCCTGGCGCGCCGATTCGCACGCTCAAAGATGTGATCGATTTCAATGAGAAGAATCGTGATCGCGAAATGAAGTATTTCGGCCAGGAACATTTTCTTCGCGCGGAAGCGAAGGGTGGTCTAGACAGTAAAGAATATCTCGATGCGCTGGCTAACTGTCGCAAGCTGTCGCGAGAAGAGGGCATCGATAAAATTATGGCCGAGCAGAAATTGGATGCCTTGGTCGCGCCGTCCAATGGCCCGACTTGGATCACCGACTTTATCAAGGGTGACAACAGTGGTGGCGGATTTTCGCAAGCCGCTGCGGTGTCCGGTTATCCGCACATCACCGTGCCTGCGGGCTACGTCGCGGGGCTGCCGATCGGTATTTCTTTCGTGGCCGGTGCATGGGCCGAGGGCACGCTGATCAAATTTGCTTATGCCTTTGAGCAAGCCACGCATCATCGCCGCACGCCGACCTATCCCGCACGCGTCAGCATGGGGTAATGCCGTGGCCTTGACCGTCGCCTGAAAACCCAAAAAAGCGCGACGATAGGTTCAAGATGTAAAGCATTGCAGTTTTTAAAACCCCAGCATGGGCGGGCATTTTCAAGCATTATTGATTGGGAAAGCCCGCTGATGCTAGAGTTAACCCCAAAGTAACACAGCTTAATAACTTTGCGCACGCCGATAAATCCCTGTCGCACCTGGTCTTGCCTTCACTTTCTCTCCGCGCGCGAATGAACAGTCCAGCCACCGCCCTTGTTACGTCGCCCTTGCAGCTGCCGATCTTTATGCGTTTTTGGAGCGGGCGGCTGACGAGTGCAGCTGGCAATCAGATGTTAATGGTGGCGATTGGCTGGCATATGTACACCCTCACCAGTAGTGCATGGGATTTGGGTCTGGTGGGCTTGTGCCAATTTCTGCCCGCGTTGCTAATGACGCTGCCCGCCGGACACGCCGCCGATCATGGGCATCGCGGGCGTATTCTAGCTCTGTGCATGGCAAGCGAAGCGGTGATCGCGCTGGTGCTGACCGCGGCCGATTTGGGCCATTGGACGGATCGTAATTTGTTGCTGATGATGTCGGTCGGACTCGGCATGGCTAAATCATTTCAGATGCCTGCGCAACAATCGCTGGTGCCGCTGTTGGTGCCAACCGCGATGCTGCCGCGCGCGCTCGCATTCAGCTCCGGTGGCATGCAGGTGGCAATCATCGGCGCGCCGGCCATGGGCGGGTTTATTTATGTCGCCGGGGCACACGTGGTGTACATCGTCTGCGCGTGCTTATTCGTGGTCGCAGCGGGTTTGTTTATGAGTGTGCGGCATACGCGTGCGCCACGGTCGACCCAGCCGGTTACTTGGGCCACGGTATTCGCTGGCTTCCATTTCATCGGCCAGCGGCCGCAAATTCTGGGGGCGATCTCGCTGGATTTATTTGCGGTGTTGCTCGGCGGCGCGGTGGCGCTGCTGCCGATGTTTGCCAAAGATGTTTTGCATGTCGGCCCTTGGGGATTGGGCATGTTGCGGGGCGCACCGGCGGTCGGCGCATTAATCATGTCCATAGTGCTTACGCGCTGGCCGATTCAACGCCGCGCGGGGCGCACCATGTTTATCGCGGTCGCCGTCTTTGGGGTGTGCATGATCGTGTTTGGTTTGTCTACGATATTTTTTGTTTCACTACTAGCACTTGCCGTCAGCGGATCAGCCGATATGGTGAGCGTTGTGATTCGTCAGTCGTTGGTCCAGCTGGATACGCCGGACCAGATGCGTGGGCGGGTGAGTGCGGTCAATTCAATCTTTATCGGCGCGTCGAACCAATTGGGCGAATTTGAATCCGGCGCAACCGCTGCGTTGCTCGGCCCGGTGGGCTCGGTGGTGCTCGGCGGGGTGGGCACCTTGCTCGTGGCCGCGCTGTGGATGCGATGGTTTCCGACACTGGCGAAGCGGGATAAGCTTCAGGAATGAATTTTGTTGAAAGGGCGTCTGCAATCAATTTCGACATAGGCCGTTGGATGCGGCAGGTTGTTACGATTGCCAGAATCTCACATTAGTCGGCTTCTTAGAGGAAATGAGATTGTGGCGAGCGGCAAAGTCTGGCCCTAGCGTAAGTTGGAATCATTTGTTCCGTGCGTTTAAAATCGTGAAGAGGTAGCCTCCGCATATTGGGATGAGGCCTGTAAGCGTACCTCTCACCACTGATTCCCATATAGGGAATCTGTCTGGCAAGTAGTACATGTTCACTGCGAACAACATCGTAAAAATTCCAACCAGCGCCAGTTGGTAGTAGCGCGGGCGCTTAGCAATCAATACAGGCACCCACCACGTACTCGCGAGACCCAACAGTACGCCTTGAATTATCAAGTGGTCAGTATTCATAATTTCTCTTGGTGCGACCGCCGGTGAACCCGGCGACCGCACATGATTTCATTCTAGGGTGCCTTGATTAGGCAATTATGAGAGTCGGAGACCGTTACGCAATCCCCGGAGTTAGCGGGCGCGGTACCTACGAGCGTTGTTCCGGCGCCGCCATAAACCGCAGAATATGTTCCATACAACAACCTACCAGTGCCACTGGCAATCGATGCCACAGCGCCATAATACCCAGCAACGCCGCCGAGTATTCCAGCGGAAACAACTTGACCCCAACTAGCTCTGCCGATTACCGCGCCTAGAGCTCCGCCTCCCGCGCCAATCAAAATCCCAAGCGCTACTGGCCCAAGCTTTAGACGATCTTCAACTTCTGCTGGCGTGCGTATGCTCCCTGTGGCTACTTCACGAATGACGCCACCGTTGTCGATATGTATCAAATAATCGACGGGTAGGGTTACCGAAACCGACCAAGATGGTTCGCTTGGGGTCTCTGAAAGCTGGGCGTTAGCTAAGCCCGAAAATCCGAATAAAAGAAAGCCGGTAACTAATCCAAAAAAGCTTTTTTTCATAAGTATCCTATTCGTTGTGGTTTAGCCAAAATTGGCGGCGAGACAATATCAAAAAGGAAATTTAGAATCTACTTTATTTTAATAAAAGCTCTTATAAAAAAGATTAATAGATCGTGCAGATTCAGCTTCGGATCAACGCGGCGGGCCTGCCGCTTGTCTTTTGCCTAGCCGTTCTTGCTCGCATAAGATGATCCTATTGAGGCCGGACGACTACGCGGTGCAATTGGTCTTTGGTCAGCCTGTCCTAAATCGCTCACCAATTCTATGCATCTATCGCGACTTACCGCGCGCTCTCCCCGGAAGTTATATCGCGCACCCAAAAAGTCTGGGGTCAGGCCTTGCCTCTTGCCGCAATAAGCAAGGCCTGACCCTCGGCTGTGCTGGGTTGCTGTTGTTCGCAGTCCAATGAACTTGCGGCTGTGCAAATTGTGGTGCCTTAAACAGTTTGGCGACGTAAATGATTTCATTGATTGGCTAAGCAATCAATTCCGTTTTTCCCGCACAGCCCGATAGTGCAACTTCACGCCTCACCGCTACGACCAACTAGCGGCCCAGTATCCAACCGACTAACACAGGGTGCGCTGCCGCACAGACGCAGCGCGGGGCAGGATTTAAAGTTATTGGATGCTCTACATCCAGTGGGCATCTCCCCACGCTCGGCAGTCCGTCGAGCGGCGCAAAT
>JBBRZG010000188.1:0-6330 GCA_038236905.1 Burkholderiales bacterium | reverse complement strand
GACAAATACCGCAGGCACTGATGCGGCTTGGTTTGCAAACGCAAAGTATTTGTTATCAGACCCCGCCGGTCAGGCGCGGGTGAAATTGCAGGAGAAAATTATGCTGTCGCCGTTGGTGATCGGTGTGTCTGAATCTAGCGCCAAACAGCTCAAATGGGACGGTGATGCCAAGGTCACATGGGGCGATGTGATGAAGGCCGCGAAGAATGGGAACTTGCGCTACGCAATGAGCAACCCGGCCTCAAGCAATCAAGGTTTTATGTCGGTCATGGGTGTGGCAGCCGCGATATCGGGCAAAAGCGAAGCCCTCACGGCAGCGGATGTGAACCGCGAAGCCGTGCGTGATTTTCTGGTCGGGTACAAGCTGATCGGCGACAACTCCACTTATCTGAGCCAAAAATTCAAGGAAAGGCAAGGCAACGGGCCAGACGAAATTAATGCCTTTATCAACTATGAATCATGGCTCTTGTCGCTGAACGCCAAAGGCGAACTTAAAGAAAAGCTCACGCTGGTCTATCCGTATGAAGGCGTTGCCACTGCAGACTATCCACTGATGCTGTTGAACGATACTAAGCGCGTGCAATATCAGAAGGTAGTGGCATATTTAAAAAGTGAACCCGCACAGCTTTGGCTGGCTGAAAAAACATTGCGCCGCCCAATCAATCCCGACGTGGCCAAGAAAGTTTCCAACCTATTTCAGACGGAGCGCGTCTTGATCGAATTGCCGTTCACGACGGATCGTGCGGTTGCCGATTCATTGATCGAATCGTATCTCAACGAATATCGCGTGCCGACCGCTTCCACATTTGTACTTGATGTGAGCGGCTCAATGAACAATGAAGGCAGGCTGACGAAGCTGGTTGACTCCCTTAAGGCAATTGCCGGAGCTGATAATTCCATTACGGGACGCTTTTCCCGCTTAACCAGCCGCGAACGCCTGTGGCTGATGCCATTTGCATCAAAGGTGCAAACAACCACCCGGTTTGAAATTCCCGCTGCTGGTAAGCAGGCCGACAAGGAGACGCGCTTTGCGGAAATACGCAGCTACGCTGAGAATTTACGGGCGAACGGCGGCACAGCGCTGTACGACGCGATCTTTACCGCATTGGAGCAACTCGATGCTGAGCGCGCCAAGGCACCCGCCTTTGCATACTCGGTGGTCGTTTTTACCGACGGTCAGCGAACCGAAGGCATGGAAATTGACGACTTTACGAATCGATATGCCGCGCTATCAGATGCCGCAAAGAAAATTCCCGTATTTTTGGTGCTTTATGCGGAAGGCGATGAAAAAGCGTTGAAAAAAATCGCGTCCCTCACCGGAGGTAAGGTATTTGATGCGCGTAAGGTTCCGCTCGCCTCGGTGTTTAAAGAAATTCGTTCTTATCAATGATCTTTACAACATATGATTTTTTGGCGTTTCCTTAACTCCCCGGCCAACTGGTGCGGCCTAATACTTGCGATCGCCGTCGTCGCCGCGCGCGCTTACGGCCTGCTAGGCAATGGCTGGGGCTTTGCAGCCCTATTGGGCTACGGCGCAGGTTTTTGGCTGGGCAAAATATTTTTTGGAGCGCCGCAGTTGGTAGTAACCGATCTTGCAGCGCTCGATCAGGCGCTGACCAATCGCGATGCTCCCGCGGCCATTGCCGAAACATTGGGCGCAATTCGCGAGGTGGCGCGCCGCGATTCCGCGAATCATTTCAATATCGTGCAGCAGGGTCAGTTGATTGCACTGGCGGACGCAATAGACGCTTTACATAAAGAATGGCTGAAATCAGGGCAACATTTATCAGTCGAAGATGCATTTGTTGCCAAGCGTTTGGCGCTGGACTACCTGCCCGATACCGTCCGTCGATATTTGGCGATTCCGCCGAAATTTGCCGCAACCAAAATCGTCTCTCAAAATAAAACGCCCGCGCAATTGTTTGATGACAGCATTCGCGAAATGCAGCACAAAGTTGAAGAATTACAAAATGATCTCGCTGCAAAAGATGCCGAAGCGTTTGTCGATCACGCGCGGTTTTTGAACCAGAAATTTGGTTCGGGGTCGGTTTCGCCAATGTCCAACATTACCAATAATGCATAACTAATCTTCAGGAGAAGCTCATGTCAGAAATCCAACCGACTGCCTCGTCTTTAGTCCTTACTCCACCGGAAATCATTACCCCCATTGCGCCGCTGCAAAGTATCGAAGCTGTGCCCCTGAGACCAGAGGTGAAAGCTGCTGTTGCGGCTCAAGTTGACCACTTTATCAATGCACTGGTCACCGAAGATATCCATAGTGACGCATTTAAATCTAAGCTGGACAGCGCATTTCGGCTCGGCAAAGAGGAAGCTTCAATCGCATCGAACTTGATGACGGGGCGGTTCATGGAGCGTAATTTTGTGGGAGTAGAAAGCTCAGCCGCTTATAAAGCTATCGGAGAGTTGCGCGGCCATTTGGATGAACTCAATCCGGGCAACGAGGGCGACCTTTTCAGCAAGCAAAAAATCCTTGGCATCATTCCATTTGGCAATAAGCTGCAATCGTACTTTCGCAAATACGAATCTGCAGCATCTCAACTCAACAAATCAATGGAGCAAATTTACGCGGCTCGTGACGATATGCAAAAGGACGAAGTAGAGATCGAATCGTTGCGAGGCAAGCTATGGGAGGCAATGCAAAACCTAAAAGCTGCGATTGAATTTTCACAACAGCTAGATACCAAAATTGCCGACAAAGTCGTATCACTCAAAGTGAGCCAGCCCGAACGTGCAAAGGCGATGGAACAAGAGGTGTTGTTCTACGCGCGGCAAAACCTTTCCGATATGCTCACGCAGCAGGCAGTTTGCGTCAACGGCTACCTTGCACTCGACGTGCTTAAGCGCACTGCCCGCGAAATGCAAAATGGCTGCACGCGTATCGCCACCACCGGGATGTCGGCCTTGGCGGTCGCACAAACCGTGGCCCGTGCAACAGGTAACCAGATTCAGGTGATGGATATGCTGAAAGGCGTTTCTGGCACGATTGAGTCACTCATCGCGGAATCCGGCAAAGCGCTCAACACGCATGTTGAGCGCACCGCAGAGTTCTCATCGAACCCGCTGCTGGGTATCGAGAAGGTGAAAGAGATGTTTGATCAGACCTTTAAAGCAATGGATGCGATGGATAGTTTTCGCAGCAAGGCGATCGAGACGATGGGCAGAAATAATCAACTCATGACCGAACAAGTTGAACGCGCGAAAACATATATCGATAAGGAGCGCCAGGAAAACTCGCGTGAAGCGTTAGCGAAAGACCTACAGATAAGTGGACCGGTAAAAATGTAATCTTATATGCGCAGGATAGTTAGCCTTTTTTTGAAACGAATAGAGAGAAGCTTTTTGGGTTATGAAACATTACTTTAAGCTTATGTGTGGCGCATTGACGGCAGCATTGCTCGGTGCATGTTCGCCAGTGACGATATTGAATTCGTTCGTGCCTACCGAAGGTTTGGTTGCCACGCGCAACATTGCCTATGGAACTCTCAATCGCGAGACGCTTGATGTGTATGTGCCAGAGACGAACAGCTCAGTACCGCAAGCAACAAACGGTGCGCAAGCATCTGTCACCGGCAAACGTCCTGTCATTGTTTTTTTCTACGGCGGAAGTTGGGATTCAGGTTCGAAAGACGCATATTTATTTGTTGCAGAAGCGCTGACATCGAAGGGCTTTATTACCGTAATTCCTGACTATCGCATCTATCCGGAAGTGATTTATCCAGAGTTTTTAACTGACGGTGCGAAGGCTTTTCGTTGGACACAAACAAACATCGAAAAATATGGCGGCGATGTAAATAATATTTTTGTTGCGGGCCATTCAGCCGGCGCGCATATCGCAGCTATGCTGGCATTCGATCAAACATGGTTGACACAACAAAAATCGGATGCTGCATCGATACGGGGTTTTATCGGGCTGGCCGGTCCTTACGATTTTTTGCCGCTTACAAGCGCGCGCTTAAAAGAAATCTTTCCTTCCTCAGAAATACAAGCTTTATCACAACCCATTCGGTATGCACGCGGCAATGCACCGCCTTCGCTACTGCTGGCTGGTGATGCTGATACGATCGTAGGCGTAAAAAATACCAGAAATTTTTCGGGAAAAATTCGGGAATTGGGTGGGCGAGTACAGACAAAATATTATCCAGGTATGGGCCATATAAAAATAGTGGCTGCGCTGGCCGCTCCATTTCGAGATGGAGAAACTGTTTTAGAAGACGTTGCCGAGTTTGTGCGCGCGGAGAGCGCGACGCATAGCGGTTCGCTAAGGGTTACAACTTCGCATCCCTACACGCATGAGATGCCCAATAAATTTAGTCGGAAATAAACTTGTCGCTAAAACTCCGATATCACCTTGATAAATGCAGGGCCATAGCGTTGTAATTTGGCTGCTCCAACACCGCTTACGTCCGCCATTGCAGCCGTTGTTGTTGGTTTGGAACGTAGTATTTCGAGCAGTGTTGCGTCGTGAAAAATAACATATGGCGGAACGCCCTGCTCTTTGGCAATTACCATTCTTGCTGCACGTAACGCCTGCCAAAGCGGCTCTTCAAGACTTGGAATGTCGATGCTACTTTTTTTCGCGGCCAGCTTGTCTCCGCTAGTAGCGTAATTGGATGCCCGTGTTTGGCGAGATTTTTTTGGTGGATCCTGCTCTTGACGCAAGGTGATGCTGCTTTCTCCTTTAAGTACTGGACGGCTAGCTTCCGTTAACGACAATCCGCCAAATCCCTCCATATCTACCGCCAACAAGCCCATCGCAACAAGTTGGCGAAAGATACCTCGCCACTGTCCTTCGCTTTGATCTGCACCCACGCCAAAAACGCTTAGTTGATCGTGATTGAACTGAGACACGCGCTCGGTTTTTTTACCGAGCAACACATCGATCAAATGAACGGCGCCGAAGCGTTGCCCTGTTCTGAAAACACACGACAGCGCTTTCTGGGCCGGGACAGTACCATTCCAAGTTTTTGGCGGCTCGACGCAGTTATCACAGTTACCGCAGGTATTTTTGTAGCTCTCGCCAAAATAGTGGAGTAGTGTTTGTCGCCGACATTGAATCGTTTCACAGAAGCCCAGCAACGCATCGAGTTTTTGCTTCTCAAGCCGTTTGCGGTCTTGCGAAGAGTCTGAGTTTTCAATCATCTGACTCAAACTAACAACGTCACTCAAACCATATGCCAGCCATGCATCAGCAGCCTGCCCATCACGACCAGCGCGTCCGGTTTCTTGGTAATAGCTCTCGACACTTTTGGGCAGATCAAGATGCGCCACAAATCGTACATCGGGTTTATCAATCCCCATGCCGAAAGCTATAGTGGCGACAATAATAATCCCATCTTCCCGCAAAAATCGTTTCTGGTGCGCCGCTCGTGTTGCTGCCTCAAGACCCGCGTGGTACGGCAGGGCTGTAAAACCGCGTCCACAAAGCCAGTCGGCCGTTGCATCTACTTTTTTTCGAGAAAGGCAATATACGATGCCAGCTTCATTTCGGTGGCCGCCCAAGAAATCAAGCAACTGATTCTTAACATCTGATTTTTGAGTAATCGAATAGCAAATATTAGGGCGGTCAAAACTGGATACAAATTGTTTAGCATCCGCCAACGACAATCTCTCAATAATTTCACGACGTGTCGGTGCATCCGCGGTCGCCGTCAATGCGATGCGTGGGATGTCGGGGAAGCGCTCATGCAGAATAGTCAGGTCACGATATTCCGGCCGAAAATCATGGCCCCATTGCGACACGCAATGCGCTTCATCAATTGCAAACAAGGCGATGTCTGACTGCGCGAGCAAATCTAAAAAACGCTGAGTCAGTAGCCGTTCGGGAGCTACATAAAGCAAATCGAGCTCCGCATTTACGAGCTGTTGCTCAACTTGTCTCGCCTGGTTTGCGTCGAGCGAGGAATTCAAAAATGCCGCTTTTACCCCCGCCTGCAACAAGGCATCCACTTGATCTTGCATCAGCGCAATAAGTGGAGAAACTACAATCCCAACGCCATCGCGAATAATCGAGGGAATTTGAAAACAAATTGATTTGCCACCTCCTGTAGGCATCAGGACGAGGGCATCGCCGCCGTTAATTACTTGGTCAACGATTTCGGCCTGGGCACCCCGGAATTCGGCATAGCCAAATACATCATTCAAGATTTTCTGGGACAAGGGGAGCATTGTTAATTCTAACCTTAAAGCACAAACGCCCCGACATGATAAGTGTCGGGGCGTTTATGTTTACAAATGGGTCTTGGCGATGACCTACTTTCGCACGGGTATACCGCACTATCATCGGCGCTACGTCGTTTCACGGTCCTGTTC
>JBBRZG010000187.1:0-6351 GCA_038236905.1 Burkholderiales bacterium | reverse complement strand
TTGCCGCAGTAGACATGGCTGGTGGATAAGCCCAGCAGCAGGTAGAAATTATCGGCGTCCATCGCGGTTAAATCAAAGCTGCCGCTAATTTTTTCAAAGGCTTTTAACGCCTCGGGCCAGCGCCCCCGTTTCTTCGCCAGCAATGCGTCTGACAGTGACGCCAGGCGCTTTCCGCGCGCGTCGTTCAGCGCGTCCATCTGGCGTGCAGCGTCGATGAAATCCGCACTTGTCTGGCCAATATCCGCGCCAATCCAACGGTAACCCGCCAGTGCCCGGCACAGCTGCGCCCATGCGGCGGCATGTATTTCGTTTGCAGCAACCGCCCCGTCACGTGCGACCGTTGCCCGCGCAAACGATTCCGCGGGGCGCGTTAAGTGTAGAGCCCAGGCTGACCGCCATGCGCTTTCATGACTCGTCGGCTTTTGTCCCGCTGGCGAATCCGCCTTGCCTACCGATAAAGGCAGGCTACCGAGCGGAGGCGAAAGCGATGAAAGTTCATTTTTCATTTAGGCGAGTGAGGCACGCTGATAGAAATCTGTTTACCTGTTTCCGATACGGATAACGTCACTGCAGCGATATTAAAAATGAGGCGAGCGACTACCAAAATACTAGGATATCAGGAGGCCAAAATACCAAGATACAAAAACGCCACTATTGCGCCAGCTCTGCCGCAGTGCCCATAAAAACAACAAAACCAAGCCAATTATTATGCACGAAGGCTTTAAAACAATGATCCCGGTCACGCCCTTTAATGAGCGTGAAATGATAAATCGCGATTGACGATGCGATCAGCAGACCCACACCATAACGCCATCCAAAACCAAGATGCACACCAATGGCCGCCATCAACGCGATAAAAACAACATAACAAATCATGACGGCGATAACGTCATAGTCGCCAAACAGCAACGCAGTCGTTTTGATGCCAATTTTCACATCGTCGTCACGGTCAACCATGGCGTACTCAGTGTCATAAGCGAGCGTCCAGAAAACATTCGCCAATAGCAGCCACCACGCTATCGCAGGCACTTCGCCGTTTACGGCGGCAAACGCCATGGGAATGCCAAACCCGAACGCAATGCCGAGATAAGCCTGCGGCATGGCTAAAAATCGTTTGGTAAACGGATAGCTGGCGGCTAAAAACGCGGCGACGATGGATAGATAAACGGTCAGCGCGTTGAGAAAAATAATCACCAAAAGAAACGCCGCCAAAGCGAGCACGACGGCCACGATCAGCGCTTCTGCAGACGATATTTTTTTTGCCGCCAATGGCCGTTGCGCGGTACGTTTTACCTTGCCATCAAAATCGCGATCCGCGTAATCGTTAAGCGCACAACCCGCCGAACGCATTAACACGGTGCCAATAATGAAAACGACCAGAATTGTTGTATCTGGAAGGCGATTCGAGGCAATCCACAGCCCCCATAACGTCGGCCAAAGGAGCAGCAAAATACCGATCGGTTTGTTCAGGCGAACCAGCTGGAAATAGAGTTTGAGGCGATCTGTCATCTGGAGCGGAGTGGACGTGCGGATGCGGATTTGTGTACGAGTTTGGAATGCGAAGCAATAAAGCAAATTATCGCCAGCTTTTTGAACCAGAGCACAGCCATGCATTAAAAATATTTAAAACCCTAGCATTGACGGTCATTTAAAGGCCAAAATGCCTCAAGTCGCGCTCCAGATGAGGGCCTTACATTTGACGCTCATTGCGCGCCGCAAGCTGGGCACGGATGCGATAATACGCGCTGCGTGATCATTCGATCGCGCCTTTTTCTTTGTGCTATGACCCAAATTATCCAGCCACCACCACTCAAAAACGACAATTTCCTGCGCGCGCTGATGCGCGAGCCCACGCCGTATACGCCGATCTGGATCATGCGCCAGGCGGGGCGATACCTCCCGGAATACAATGCGACGCGAAAGAAAGCGGGCAGCTTTCTGGGGCTCGCGAAAAATCCGGACTACTGCACAGAGGTAACACTGCAGCCGCTGGACCGTTTTCCACTTGATGCCGCGATTTTGTTTTCCGATATTTTGACCGTGCCGGACGCGATGGGCTTGGGGCTTTATTTTGTCGAAGGCGAAGGCCCGAAGTTTGAACGCCCGCTACGCACCGAAGACGACGTTAAAAAATTGCCGCTGGCTGACTTGAGCCAGCTGAAATATGTGACCGATGCGGTCACGCAGATTCGCGGCGCGTTGGATCGTCGCGTGCCGCTGATTGGTTTTTCGGGCAGTCCGTTCACGCTGGCGTGCTACATGATTGAAGGTGGAGGTTCAGACGATTTCCGCACCACCAAAACGATGATGTTCCAGCGCCCTGATTTGCTACATTCCATTCTAGAAAAAAATACGGAGAGCGTGGTCGCGTATCTGAATGCGCAAATCGATGCGGGCGCTGAGGCAGTGATGCTGTTCGATACGTGGGGCGGCGCGTTGTCGCACCACGCCTATCAAGAATTTTCGCTTGCCTATGCAAAGCGCGTCATGGCGCAATTGAAACGCGAAAATCAGGGTCGTGTCGTGCCCCGCGTTTTCTTTACCAAAGGCGGCGGTCTGTGGCTCGAATCAATGGCTGAGATGGGTGCTGACGCGCTGGGATTGGATTGGACGATCAGTTTAGCCGACGCTAAAAAGCGGGTCGGCGACAAAGTCGCATTGCAAGGTAATCTCGATCCGTTGACACTTTTTGCACCAACAAGCGTGATCGAAAAGGAAGCCGAGCGCGTGTTGTCAGAGTTTGCCTACGACAAAAATGCAAATGGACACGTGTTTAATTTGGGCCATGGCATTTCACAATTTACGAATCCGTCGCATGTGGAAGCGCTTGTTCACGCGGTTCACCGCGCCAGTGCTAGGACTGAGTAAAGAGATAGGCTTGTCAAGCGTATTTTTTGTGTCTTTTTTGTTTTTTAAGCTTGCTTATGCACAGAAACCGTGATTCCGCGACTGGACGCGGCCTAGCCACCTAGCAGCTCGCTAAATAATCCCAACTATTTGATTATTATAGTTTTTAATTTTATTGCGCTGCGTCAAAAAAGTTATTGGCTATAGAAAAATCGAATGTTTTCAACGCGAAAGACGAGCTACCCACAAAGTTATCCACAGGTCGAAACGATTGCCCCAGCGAGCTGCTCAAGACATAGGCAAACAGCCACGCGAGTACAGACAATTCATTTGCGAGGCGAAGAAATTTAGTCGCCCGCATTTAGTCGGCGAGCTTCGTTTAAACATTTCTATGCGGCTCAATCGTTCGCACGACTCGGATAATTTTGAATAGGTGCGAACCCGCTACGATGAAAAAAGTTTTACTGACCGCGGAATACGAAAACACTTCTGCCGTGACCGTGGCATCCTCAACGCCGATCGCACAAGTCGTGCTGGATCTGCCGCTCGCCCAATCGTTTGATTTTTTGGCGCCCGGCCTGGGAACAGATTCAATTGGCAAGCTGGTCGTGGTTCCTTTTGGCCGTGGAGGTCGGCGCAAAACAACAGAAGCGGCCACACCGGCGCAGACTATTGGAGTCATCGTCGATGTCGTCAGCGCCACCGATGTGCCAATTGCGAAACTCAAATCGATTACGGCGGTACAAGCGAACGTGCCTGCGTTCAGCGGCGCTGACTTGGCACTGTTTCGATTTTGCGAACGCTACTACCACCATCCGCTAGGCCAAATCGCACTCAACGCGATTCCGCCGACGCTGCGTTCGCCCAAATTATTTTCGCCGCGAACCCAACGGTTCTACGCCATCAGCGAATTGGGGCGTAGTCATCTGGTCTCTTTGAACGCAGCAACAAAACCCCGCATAAATGCTCAACTACAGCTGTTGGCGCTACTCGCAAGTGTTGAAAGTGTGCCAGAGGCCCAACTAAAGCAACAGTTCACGAACGCCACCGCATCTCTACGCGCGCTCGTCGAAAAGAATTTGATTGAGATGGTTGAGCCTTCCGGTTCTGGTCGCCCAAATTACTCGCCGCACAATGTTAAAAGCGCAGTTAGCGCCATATTTGCGCCTGGCCATGCGCTGAATGCCGCGCAGACGCTTGCCCTTGCCGCGATTGAAAACGCGCTGGGCAGCTTTACGCCAATATTGTTAAACGGCATCACCGGTAGCGGTAAAACTGAAGTGTATTTACACGCGATTCATCGCGCACTGATGCAGCGCAAGCAAGCGCTGGTGTTGGTGCCCGAGATAAATCTTTCGCCCGCTTTTGCGCGCGCGGTCGCGGCGCGATTTCCGCGCAGCCAGATCGCGGTGCTGCACAGTGGCATGGCTGATATTCCGCGTACCGAAGCGTGGCTGGCGGCTCAGGCTGGGCACGCAGATATCGTCATCGGCACGCGGCTGGCCGTGTTTACACCCATGCCGCGACTAGGCCTGATTGTGGTCGATGAAGAACATGATCCCTCGTACAAACAGCAGGAAGGATTTCGTTATTCCGCGCGCGATGTGGCCGTGTTCCGCGCGCAGGCCGCGTTTTGCCCGGTCGTGTTGGGCTCGGCCACACCGTCGCTTGAGACCCTGCACAACGTGGCGCGCGGCCGCTTTCAAAGCGTAAACCTCACCACCCGCGCCGTGACCAATGCGGCATTGCCGCGGGTTGAATTTATCGATACCAATTTTGAGCGCGCTAAAGATGGCCTTACTCAAAGCCTCGTTCGCGCCATTGACGACACGGTCAAGCGCGGCGAGCAGGCGCTGATTTTTATCAATCGTCGCGGGTACGCGCCTGCACTGGTATGCGCGCAGTGCGGCTGGATGCCTGCGTGCTCAAGATGCACAGCGAAACTGGTGTTCCACAAAGGCGATCAGCGTCTGCGCTGCCATCATTGCGGATTTCAGTCGCGCATCCCGGCCAAATGCGGCGATTGCGGCAGCTTGGAGCTGATCGCGGCGGGCGAAGGTACGGAGCGTGTCGAATCGTCGCTGCAAGCCGCCTTGCCGGGTCTAAGAATGGCACGGGTAGATCGCGATTCAACGCGCAAACGCGGCAGCGCGGAAAAGATATTTGAGCGGGCCGCAAAAGGCGAGCTCGACGTGCTGGTCGGCACGCAGATGCTATCAAAGGGTCATGATTTCCCCAACATCACGCTGGTAGGCGTGATCAACAGCGACGGCGCGATTTTTTCGGCAGACTTCAGGGCCGCCGAACGACTAGCGGCGCAGATGATGCAGGTGGCAGGCCGCGCCGGGCGCGCGCAACTGCCGGGGCGCGTGCTGATTCAAACGCGGTTTCCCGGGCATGCGGTGTACCAAGCAATAGCAGCGCAGAACTATGCGCAGTTCAGTGCCGTGGCACTGAAGGAACGCGCTTTGTCGCATCTGCCGCCGTATTCGTTTCTGGCCATGCTGCGCGCCGAGTCTCGTGACTCGAAAATGCTCACCGATTTTATGCAGGGTGCGGCGCGATTGGCGGGCGAGCAACTTGCAGCCTCGCAACTTGACTCGCCGATTAATGCACAAAGTAACAAGTCCACCGCCATCCCCCGCTTACAGGTTTGGGATCCCGTGCCACCTACGCTCGCGCGCAAGGCAGGCTTTGAAAGACAACAGCTCATGATCCAGGCCGATTCACGTAAATCGCTGCAGCAATTCCTCGCCGTATGGTTGCCACAAGTGAGCGACTATCAAGCGAAGCATAAGTTACGAAACATCAAATGGATAATCGATGTTGATCCCCAAGATGTTTGATCTGGGCGAGCTCGGAACAAGCCGACAAACCAAGCTTTACGGCAAGATTCTTCAAAAGTGGTTGGAAAGCGTCCCCAAAATCGCTATAATCTGCGGCTTCGCTGAGTATTTACCTGTCTCGCGAAAAGTATGACGGCCTGGTAGCTCAGTCGGTAGAGCAGAGGATTGAAAATCCTTGTGTCGGTGGTTCGATTCCGCCCCAGGCCACCAAAAACTCAATGACTTAGCCAGACCTAACCAGTCTGGCTTTTTCATTTCTAGAATATGTTTAGGCACTTTAGTTCTTGTCGGGGGAATTTATACTTGTACACGCGACGAGATGACGGCCAACAGGCCAGACTCTTGAAAGCCGGTTCCTTGCCAGTTTTCAGCATCTTTGCATTCCAACTTTCTCATCACCCCGGCTCCTTCCCGAACCATCACCCAATAGGAAATAACCTTGACCTCATTAGCCGAAAAAGTCGCAATCGTCACAGGCTCTGGAAACGGTATTGGCCGCGCCACTGCGCTGGGATTGGCCGCAGCGGGGGCTAAAGTTGGCGTCTCGGATGTCATTGTCGAAGACGGCTTGCGCACTGTCCAAGAAATTAAGGATGCTGGGGGAGAGGCGATTTTTGTTGAGGCAGATATTGCCGATGAAGATCAAGTTAAGAATCTG
>JBBRZG010000186.1:0-6371 GCA_038236905.1 Burkholderiales bacterium | reverse complement strand
TCCGAACGAACCGTCGATCAGCCCGTCGACGAACCATTTGAAGCCGACGGGAGTTTCGACCAGCCGGCGGCCGAGTTTTTTCGCGACGCGGTCGATGATCGCGCTGGAGACGATGGTCTTGCCCACCGCGCTGTCCCGGCGCCAGTGCGGGCGATGCTCGAACAGATAGGCGATCGCGGCGGCGAGATAATGGTTGGGGTTCATCAGCCCGCCGGAGCGGGTCACGACGCCATGGCGGTCGGCGTCGGTGTCGTTGGCGAAGGCGACATCGAACCTGTCGCGCATGCCTATCAGCCGCGCCATCGCGTAAGGCGACGAACAGTCCATCCGGATCTTGCCGTCCCAGTCCAGCGTCATGAAGCGGAAGGTCGGATCGACCGCGTCGCTGACGATGGTAGCGGCAATGCCATAGCGCTCGATGATCGGCTGCCAGTAGCGCACCGCGGCACCCCCGAGCGGATCGATCCCGATTTTCACGCCGGAGCTGCGGATCAGATTCAGGCATATCACTCAATCCTTCGGTCAACGCTTTTGCGTACAGCATGGTGCCGCCGACCAGCAACGGCACGCTGCCGCGCGCCACCATATCCGCCATCAAAGGCAGCGCCTCGTGACAAAATCGCGCCGCGGAATAAGCCTCTGTTGGCGCAATTAGATCGATCAGATGGTGCGGATATTTTTTCAGCGTCGCCGCATCCGGCTTCGCGGTGCCGATATTCATATCGCGATAAACAAGCGCCGAATCGACGCTGATAATTTCAAAATTCTGGGGGTGCTCAACTGGGTGCTTATCCCGGGATGTAAAGCGCTCAATGAGATCAAACGCGAGTTGCGTTTTACCCGACGCAGTCGGGCCGAGAATAAATATTGCTTTCGATTTCATATTTAAAACACAAGCACAGGAGCGGCTTTTGAAGCATTTTTGCTCGGAAGTGCACGCAGGTATTGGCTATTCAATTTCAAAATGGTGACCTATTCATTCTGAGGAGCGCCTAGGGTGTTATGGGCGAAGCGACTGCGATGGGGTTAAACACAATGAAGCTAATCACTCTTCAGCGAAACACCATGCCGCGAGGCAGGAGATTCCTGCCCCACCGCCCGAAACGACGAACTCGCACTAGCCTTACCGAATCGCTTCCAACGCTTCCCATCGAGTCATCGCGACCGACGACTCTTTTTCAATATCAGCCAAGCGTGCCTGAAGCGTCTTTACCTTCGCCGCTTGTGCAGGATCTTGATAGGTCGCTGGATTCGCTAAGGCCTGCTGAACCGCTTGCGATTCGACCCCGAGTGCATCAATTTTCTTGGTGAGTGTGTCCAGCTCTTTTTGCTCGTTGGAACTCAGCTTTTTTGCTTTTACGACGCTCGCGCTTTTAGTATTGGGCGCTGCCTTTGGTGAAGATTGTTTGCTATCTGCGGACTTGACTGTACTCACAACCTTTGACGCCACGACCGCCATATTCGCCAGCTGCATCTGCCAATCGCTATAACCACCTGCAAATTCGCGCACTTTTCCTTTGCCTTCAAATACAAAAACCTGGGTGGCCACGTTATCCAAAAATGTCCGGTCATGGCTGGCCACCATCACCGTGCCGGGATAGCCTTGCAACAATTCCTCGAGCAAATCCAGCGTCTCAATATCGAGATCGTTGGTCGGCTCATCCAACACCAAAAAATTGGTCGGCTTGGCGAATAGTCGCGCCAACAGCAAGCGATTGCGCTCGCCGCCGGACAGTGATTTCACCTTTGCACGCGCCCGCTGCGGCGGGAATAAAAATTCGCCCAGATACGAAATGACGTGCTTGCGGCCGTTGCCGTTGTCGATAAATTCCGAGCCGGGGCTGATTACGTCTGACAGCGTGGCTTCATCATCGAGGGTCTCGCGAAATTGATCGAAATAGGCCACACTCAATTGCGTGCCAAGTTTGATTTTGCCGCTATCGGCTTCCAGCTCGCCGAGAATCATTTTCATCAGCGTGGATTTCCCTGCACCGTTCGGACCGATCAAGCCGATGCGGTCGCCACGTTGCACAATCGAAGAGAATTTATCGACGATAATTTTGTCGTTGAATGATTTCGACACATCCACTAATTCAGTGACAATCTTGCCGCTTTTCTCGACATCCGCAATCGAGAATTTGACATTTCCCGAACGCTCGCGGCGCTGCGCGCGCTCTTCACGCAATTGATGTAAGCGGGTCACACGACCGGCACTGCGCGTGCGCCGCGCCTGCACCCCTTGGCGAATCCAGACTTCTTCTTCCTTCAAAATTTTATCGAAACGCGCATTCGCGAGCGATTCAGAATTAAGCGCTTCTTCCTTGCGCTTTTCGTACTCCGCGAAGGAGCCTGGATAGCTGGTGAGCTGACCGCGATCAAGCTCAATAATTCGCGTCGCAAATGTTTCCAGAAAGCGTCGATCGTGGCTGATGACAAGGATCGCGCCGGCATACGACATCAGCGTCTTTTCCAGCCAATCGATGGACGCGATATCAAGATGGTTGGTCGGCTCGTCAAGCAGCAGTAACTCGGGCTCCGCCACCAACGCACGCGCCAGCGCCACCCGTTTTAGATTGCCGCCCGAAAGCCCGTCGATGGCGCGATCCGGATCCAGATTCAAACGCGCCAACACCGATTCGACGCGCTGCTCAACCTGCCAGCCATTGTGCGTTTCCAACTCGTGCTGCAAATCTCCCATGCGCTCGAGCGCTTCCATATCGCCGTGCTCGGCGGCGACCAACGCATGGTGATAGTCAATCAGCAATTTCGATACTTGCCCCAAACCGGCTGCCACCGCCTCAAAAATCGTTTGGCTCGCATCGAAGCTTGGCTCTTGCGGAACGTAGGCGAGCTTTAGGGTGCTGGAGCGTGCCGCCTCACCGTCATCCGGCTTGATTTGCGCGGCGATAATTTTTAGCAGGCTTGATTTGCCGGTACCGTTGCGCCCGACTAACGCGATGCGTTCGCCGGCATCGATTGAAAAATCAATACCGTCTAAAAGTTTGACGTCCCCAAAGGCAAGAGACAGGTTTTTTGCGTGAAAAATAGGCATGAAAATATTTCGTAAAATTTTATGTGCGGCAGCGTTGTCAATGAGCCGCGCGATATTAAAAGAAAAGTGAAATGAAGGATGGCATCGAGCGCGTAGGCAATGTGCGTGCCTTGCGATCGCGAGAAATCGTCGAGAAGCACTTTTTCAGGCGCTGAAGCCAGCAGACCAGCGCGTATGTTCGGCAAGTAAGCCCGCCCAAGCACTACTGCATTCATCCAGCCACACATTATCCTCTAACGCGGCACGTTCAACGATTTTCCCCAACAGCTGGTACCTCGATGCGGCTGATGGGAGGTGACAGCGCCCGTCCAGTGGACCTAATTTGCGCCGGCACCAGCCATTAAATTTACTTATGCCTCGGATCAAGCGCGTCGCGCAGCCCGTCGCCGAGCAGATTGAACGAAAGCACCAGCAAAAAAATGGCCAGCCCCGGCCATATCGCCATCCACGGTGCATTGTCGACATAGTTTTTTGCGGTGTTGAGCATACTTCCCCAGCTGGGCGCGGGCGGCTGCTGACCCAGCCCCAGAAAGGATAGGCTGGCCTCGGCGATGATGGCGGCGGCAATGGCGAGCGTTGATTGCACAATCAACGGTGGCAGCACATTCGGCAGCACATGCCGCAACGCGATCCGCCAGTGTGGATTACCGACCGCACGGGCAGCCTCTATAAAATCTTCTACTTTCACCGCCAGTACCTGGGCGCGGGTCAGACGAATAAATATCGGCGTGGCGGAAACACCGATGGCGATCATCGCGTTCATCAGACTTGGGCCCAGAAACGCGGCCAAGGCGATGGCGAGAATCAGAAAGGGTAATGCCAAGGCAGAATCGGTCAGGCGGGAAATAATCCCGTCGGTCCAGCCGCCTACATAGCCTGCCAATAAGCCGATAGGCACGCCCAGTGCCATTGAAATAGAGACCGACACCAGACCAGCCAGCAGCGACGCACGCGCCCCCCACATGACGCGAGACAACACATCGCGGCCCAGCTCGTCAGTGCCAAACCAATGTGCGGCGGACGGCGCTTTACGAATTGCGCTCCAGCTGGTCGCAACCGGGTCAAGCGGCGCCAGCCATGGCGCAAAGATGGCGATGATGATGAATAGAATCACGAATCCCATCCCCAGCATCGCCCCGCGCCGCCGAACCAATCGCCGCCAAGCGCGCCTGCCCGGCGCGTCGCTATGCGATGCGGTCACAACCGTTGCGCCGTTGACCGCACCGTTGGCCGTTGAATGTGCGCTCGAGTTCATGAACTAACCTCGCAGTCTGGGATTGACCAAAAAATACGCCATGTCAGCGAGCAGATTCAGCACGATATAAACCGTTGACGTAAACAGCACCACACCCTGCACGACCGCGTAGTCGCGATTAAAAACAGCATCCACAATTAATTTACCAAAGCCGGGAATCGAGAAAACCTGCTCCGTCAGCACCGCGCCAGACAATAGGGTGCCGAATTCCAACGCGCCGAGGGTGATAATTGGCATGATGGCATTGCGCAGAGCGTGCTTCAGAACGACTTTATTTTCTTTCAGCCCCTTGGCGCGTGCGGTCCGCACGTAATCAGCGTTTAGCACTTGCAGCATGGCACTGCGGGTATGGCGCATCAGCACCGCCGCAATAGCGTTTCCCAGCACAAACGCGGGCATGATCATGGATAGCAAATTCTCCTTCAAGTCCTCGCCGGGACTCACATATCCCGACGCGGGCAGCCAGCCGAGCGAAACCGAAAAGAGCAGGATCATCAATATGCCCAACCAAAAATTCGGCGTCGATAATCCCCACAACGCGAAGATATTGGCGAGATAGTCCCAGGCAGAATCTTTGGCAACCGCGGAAACAATGCCTGCCGGGATGCCAATCAAAAGCGCAATCATCATTGCCATCGCCGCCAGCTGTAATGTGACTGGCAATTTATCGAGAATAAGCTGGCGTACGGGCTGCTGAATGCGCAGCGACTCGCCAAAATCGCCGCGCATGACCCCGGAAATCCAATAGCCATAACGCACCGGCAAAGGCTCATCGAGATGCATTTTCTCGCGGAGATAGGCGACGGTACTCTGGTCCTGATCTTCGCCCGCCAGAATCACCGCCGGATCGCCGGGCAGCAGTTGCTGAAGGCTAAAAATCATGACCGAGACGAAAAACACAGTGGGAATTACCGCCGCCAGGCGTTTTAGAAAATAGGTGAGCATGAGAACGTTAGCTTTGCCTGAATAGCCTGATCGAAATTGGAATTACGCACATGACATTTTCAAGACCCATTCAATTCATTTTTAAACCTTGAACGCGAATCAGGCCATCTGGAATAGTGCGCAGGCCCGCTAATTTTTTGTTGTAAGCCCACAGCCAATGCCGGTGATACACGTACACGATCGGCCGATCCTTCAACACTTCATCGGCAATCTGTTCAAAGATTTTGCTGCGCTGAGCCACATCAAGCGTGCTGCGCGACTTGTTTAACAGAGCATCAACTTCCGGCTTGCAATAACCGGGATAATTCAGCGGTTGCTTGCATGCATAGAAGCTGAATATATTGCCATCAGGATCGGCGCGTCCGCTCCAATTGAGCAGGTACGCCTCAAACTGGCCTTTGTCTGCCAAATTGAGCGAAGTCGCAAACTCGGTCGCTTGGATTTTGATATCAAAGCCAGCTTCCTTCGCCATGGCCTGGATAATCTGCGCGACCTTCTGGCCATCAGAGGTCGTCGGGGTCATCAGGGTAAAACTAGGGTTGGGAATACCCGCTTCTTTCAGCAGCGCTTTGGCGCGCGCAATATTGCGTTTGGGCACCGGCACGTTTTTGGCGTAGTAGGTGCTGCCGGGGGCCACCCATTGGTTGCCCACCTCGCCCTCGCCATCCGCCGCGACCTGAACAATGCCGCCACGGTCAAGCGATAACTCAAGCGCTTCACGCACACGGGCATCGCGTCCCAGCGGATTTTTCTGCGCCATATCGCTCTTACCGGTATTGATGGTGATGCCTTGATAACCGAGCTCGGTAATGCTGGCAACATTAAACTTTTTCTCTGCCTTGAGTCCTGAAATATCGTTGGATGCCACGCGCTCAATAAAATCCAGTTGCCCGGCGCGAAGATTCGCGAGTCGCACCGTCGAATCAACAATCGGCTGATAAATAATCTTATCAAAATGGATCGCGCTCTTGTCCCAATAATTGGCATAGCGCTCCAGCACGATACGATCCTGGGCCACACGTTCGGCAAATTTGAACGGCCCGGAGCATACCGGCTTAGAACCAAATGAGTCCGGGTTGGCCTGAGCGGCCTTCGGCGACACCATCATGCCCGCACGGT
>JBBRZG010000185.1:0-6476 GCA_038236905.1 Burkholderiales bacterium | reverse complement strand
TGCTTAAGGTACGCAAACGACGACATACCACTACCAAAATCATCCAGCGAGAACCGACAACCGATGGCTTTTAACTCGCGAATTAATATCGACGCCTGGTTCAAATTGGCAATGGCGGCGGTTTCCGTTATCTCAAAACAAATGCCTTGCGGTGGCACCTTATAACGCTCGAATTGCCCGAGTACGAACGCAAGGAAGCCCTCATCGCAAATGGATTTGCCGGACAAATTAATAGCGCATGTTCCCTCTGAGCCGGGTGCGTGGCGAGTCGAATATTGGGAAAACGCAGTTTGGATGACCCAACGGTCTAACTGCGGCATCATGCCGTATCGTTCCGCTGCAGGAATGAACGCCATCGGCGGCACGATCGCGTTATTTTCATCAACCATGCGCAGCAGTAATTCGTAATGTTCGCCGCGCTCGGAGTTATGTCCGAGCGCCATAATGCGCTGTGAATAAAGCACGAATCTGTTTTGGTCCAATGCTTTTTGGATTCGTGATATCCATCCCATTTCACCGCTGCGACGCGCAAGCTCTTCATCCTCCGCCATATAAACTTGAATGCGGTTACGCCCCTTTTCTTTCGCCGCGTAGCATGCGGCATCGGCCATGCGCAGGACATCGGACAAAAGTACACCGCCGTTGCTAAAGGTCACGAGACCGATGCTGACACCGACCGGGAAAGCCTTATCTAGCCAAACGAAATGAAAATCGGAAACCGTTTGGCGCAATTGTTCCGCCACCGTTTTGGCAGGCTCGGTTGAGCAGCTCTCCAGCAGCACCCCAAATTCATCGCCTCCGAGTCGCGCTAGGGTATCGCTCTTGCGCAGTTTCTCTTGCAGCAATGCCGTCAGTTGCCGCAATAATTCGTCGCCCGCCACATGCCCGCAGGTGTCGTTGACGATTTTGAATTGGTCAAGGTCCAGATATAGCAGCGTGTGCACCTTGTGTTCCAGCTGGCCACTCTGCAGTGCAAGCTCGACACGGCGTTCAAACTCGCGGCGGTTGATCAAGCCCGTCAAAGAATCGTGCTTGGCCTGAAAGCTCATTTCCGCTGCCATTCGACGTGCTTGGGTGACATCGTGGAATACCAGCACCACACCCAGAATCGCACCGTGCTGGTCCCGAATCGGGGAAGCGGAGTCTTCAATGGGAATTTGCATACCACCGCGCTGTTGCAGCAGCGTATTGTCGGCAAGCCCCGCGATCCGCTGACTCAGTAGAACTTGTTCAACCGGATTGGGCGCTACTTCACCGGTGGTTTCATCGACGATCTGAAACACTGTCGCCAACGGCAAACCCGTTGCCACGTCAGTGCGCCATCCCGTCATCGTTTCCGCGACTGGGTTTAAAGACGTCACCTTGCCGTTGGTATCGGTGGTGATCACACCGTCACCAATCGAGCTGAGCGTTACGCGCAGCCACTCCTTTTCAGTGACCAACGCGCTTTCAATTTCTTTGCGCTCCGATATATCGTGCAAAAATGCGGTAAAGCTGTACTGCCCGTCAGATTTCAGTCCACTGATCGTAATCTCGATCATGAATTCTTTGCCATTGCGATGGATCGCAGGCAATTCGATGCGTTTACCGATCACCGGGCCTTCGCCCGTACTAAGGAATTTTTCCAAGCCACGCGAATGGCTGTGCGCTAGGGCGGTAGGGATAATCATTTCAGCAAGACTTCGCCCAAGCGCGTCTTGCCGAGACCATCCAAAAGTACGCTCTGCTTCTAGATTCCAATCAGTGACGAGCCCGCCCTGATCCATTTCGATAAACGCCTCGTGCGAGCTGTCAATGATGATCCGCATGCGCTGCTGGTCGTCGTGCAGGCGGCGCGCCAATGGCTGAACCTGGGAGCGCAGAAAGTACGTGGCCATGACAATCATGGCCACAAGCAGACCTGCCAAAAGGTTAAGACGCTCGCGAATCGGCGCATAAAATTCAAACGAATCCGTCTTCAGTACTAGGCCCAGGCCGAGGTCACCAATTGGCGAATAACCGGCTAAAACCGGTATGCCGCGCAAATCACTGATCGACATAACCCCTTGTTCGTTAAGCAATGCATGCGGGATGGCCAAGTTGAGCTTGCCATCTTTGTACATCGGTATCCGCAAATTGGCGGGGTAGTAGCGACTCGGAAAACACAGCGCATCGTTTTTGTCGCGGCCGCAAATCAATGTGTCGGTGGATCCGCTTCCGTCCTGCGCCTCGTGGAGCATTTTGGTTAACATGTCCAAGTTTTGCTCGGCGATAAGTGTGCCAATCACGCGGCCGTCATGAACGATGGATTTTTCAATCCATAGAATGAAGCCGTTATGCCAAAGCAGAAAAACCTGTTTTTCAGCGCCTTGTAGTGGGATGGCCATCGCAGCATCCTGCCGCACCAGTGTGCCGACAGTCAACAGGTCCTCACCTTTCGCGTTGACAAAGCGAATACCGCTCAGTCCGCGCGCCAGAAAACTTTTCGCCACTCCCTCAATCAGGCCGAGTGCTTCGCGATCCTGCGGCGCTGCATTTATCCGCTCCAGGTGATTTTGCAGAGCCGGGCGGGAGGCAATAATATTAACAAACTCAATTTGTTGATGAATGATGTTTGAAAATGATGTGGCGTAATTTTTGGTTGCACGCAGCAATGTCTCGGACAACGTTTGTTCGAATCCTTGTTTTAAAACACTGAACCCGAGCAAGCCCGTTAACAGCGTGACAATTGTTAGCACAATTGCAGACGCTCGCGTAATACGCTTGTCGGGACGATCGGCACTATCGGATCGACGCGCAACCTGGTTCAAGCGCAACCATAGTGCAATGCCCATCAGCGTCACTGCGACGGCCGTGGGGGCCGCCATTCGGTTGTATTTGGCTATCCGATACATTCCCTCCAGGTTCAGTACGTAACCGATTAATGCAGTGAGCCCGATAAAAAGGGTGGCGCCGCTCAGCGCCGTCAAGGCGACACGAAGCGCCTTGCTGTTTGACGCCCGTGGGGAAATAATCAGTGCAATTGCGGCAAAAATGAATGCGAGGCAGGTATTCGGCGCAACACGGCCGGGCCGTGGATTCCCATCTTTGACGAGCGCATGCAACGCAGGCCAGTCGACCCCAAGACTGCGGTCTAAGGCATGCTCAATTAATATTAAGCTCGGCAAGATAACCAGGAGCCAGGGCAATATGCGTTGAATTCTCAAATAAGTGCGGCTTGCGTTAACCGGAAACAAACACAATCCCGTCACGACAAACATGACGGCGGTGTTCAATCCCATCGCAACGGAACCCGGCAGAATACGCACCATGGTTTCCTGGCCCAGCGCCCAGCCGCACAGCACATACACCCCCAAAAGTATCAGGGTCGCTGAAATCATCCTTTGCACGCCAACGTTATTTATTTTCATTGTGTCTCACTAGCCGAATTTTTTATATTGCAGAAGGTCTAATGCCTACGCAGCGATCTTGGCGCCTGTTTCGGCGTGATCCTAGACGACGTTTCAGAGCCATCGTACATGCGTGAGGGAGGCGCGTAAATGAATTTTTGTAATGTATCGGGGTTGGCGAGCATGTAGGGTCAGTTGCATTTATTGCGGGCCCAGAAATGCGCTGAATGCAGGCCTGACGCTTTTCAAACGCAAGTCCTTACAGGTACAGGGTGGCATGGTGGTCAACTAGGTGTTGGAGGCCATGAAGGGCATCAACGATGCCAGCCGCAAAATCGCGGACATCATCAGCGTGATTGATGGCATTGCGAAGCTCCACTCAGTGCCCTACTTCAGAAAGTGGCAGACGACGTTGCGTCGCTACCCGTGGCAGCTGTACAGCTGGTTGGGGCGGCGATTGCGACACAGCATGACTTGCCCCCAGCGCTCAGTGCATTCATCATGGCCAAGTTGGCGCTTCGGACCGACATGAATGTGGTGTCGCCAGCGGCAGAATCTTTAATGCGCATGAGGGCCTTTTCCGCTTACAGCGATGTGGAGTTTGCGCAGCTTGAAATTCAAACGCAGCACGCCTTACTGAAGGCCATCGCCTTGGATGACAAAGTGTTGGTAGCTGGAGCATTTATGTCCAGACTGGCGAATCGACTAGCTGACGCAGTCCTATAGCTCACCGATGGGAAATCGACTTATTGTCATCACCGAAAAATTGCGACAAGCGTCGGCTTTGGCGAAAATGGGTGGTCAGCTCTTGGTGCGTGAACGTTGACTTCATACATCGAACGGCTTCTTTCCCCTCAGAACCGACACTGACTTTCGTGAGGTTCGGCATTGGCGTGAATCAGGTCGCTGGCCTAATTTTACTTTTTTGGGGGTTGGGCAAACTTAGCGATTATTTTGTTCTACGGCTCGGGCATGCCTTTATTCCCCATGCTGCGGACCCATCTTTTCCAAGCGACCATGTCACCATTTTCGCTGGCGTGGGTTTATCACTGCTATTGGGGCATGCTCGCTCTGTGGTTGGTTGGGCTATGCTGCTGCTGGGGCTGTGTGTTGCGTGGGCACGTGTTTTCTTAGGTGTTCTTTCCATTGGATATGCTGGGCGCGGTAGCTGTTGCATTCATTGTGTGGGTT
Organism: Burkholderiales bacterium; assembly: GCA_038236905.1. GTDB lineage: Bacteria > Pseudomonadota > Gammaproteobacteria > Burkholderiales > Usitatibacteraceae > UKL13-2. The sequence continues at coordinate 1,917 of JBBRZG010000185.1, read as the reverse complement.
GTGATTTCTATGCCATGGTCTGTCTTTGGGAACCCGATCACGCAAGCGATTGAGCATGTTTATCGCTATTTGTTCGCTCGTCCGATTGCGCGTGGACTCATCCGCCGCTAGCGCACAGTTGCAGAACAGGACACTGAAGGACTAACGCCAATGCTGCAGTACCTCACGGACCTTATTGGGCGCACCGGACATTGGGCCTATCTCATTCTCTTCCTTGGCGCGACACTGGAGTCAGCTGCTTTCCTGGGCTTGATTGTTCCTGGCGAGAGTTTGGTTTTGGTGGCTGGTTTTTTTGCTGCGCAGGGTTCACTCGACTTGGACGTATTGATTGTGGTGGTCGGCTTGGGCGCGGCTCTCGGGGATAGCATTGGCTACGAAATGGGTCGCTGGATGGGGCGCCCAGCCTTGGAGCAATACGGCGGCCGCTTCGGATTGACTCAGGCAAGCATTGTCAAATCAGACGCATTTTTTGACCGTCACGGCAGCAAGGCCGTTTTTCTCGGACGATTTGTCGGGTTTGCACGGGCATTGGTGCCATTCTTGGCCGGCTCGTCTCAAATGGCTTATCGCAGGTTCTTGCCATACAACATCGCGGGCGCGCTGCTTTGGGCGACTGCAGTGACATTGCTGGGTTATTTCCTTGGGGCGAGTTGGGAGAGGGCAGGACTTTGGCTCGGGCGGGCCGGTGCGCTTTTAGGTGGCCTGCTGTTGTTCGTGTTTTCGCTGATCTGGCTATGGCGATGTGCGGTCAAGAATGAATTGTTGATCCGGCGCGGCTGGAGTCACTTTCTTGAGCGCAAGACAATCAACGCGTTACGCATGCGTTTGGCGCCGCAACTTGCCTTCGTCAAAGCCCGACTGTCGCGCAGCGGCTATCTGGGGCTTCAACTTACGAGTGGCGCCCTAGCATTGATCGGTGCGAGTTGGTTGTTCGGGGGAGTGGCGGAAGATGTTGTTCATGGTGACCCGCTCACCCTTGTTGATGTCCAGGTCGCCCAATGGTTTCACGAACATGCCACACCGTTTGTGACCCAGATCATGCTTGCCATCACGCATTTGCATGACCCGTTGCCGGTGACTATTGCCGTTGCGCTAATCGCAAGCTATCTTGCATGGAAGCGGAACTGGTATTGGCTGACTTGCTTGGTGCTCACCGTCCCATTTGGGATGCTTCTCAATGTCGGGATGAAGTATTCCTTTCACCGTGCCCGCCCTAGCTTTGAAAATCCGCTGTTGGTGGAGTCGAGTTACAGCTTCCCCAGCGGCCATGTGGCCGGGGCGACCCTGCTCTATGGCATCGTTGCAGCGATAGTGATTGCGAAAATTACGGCCTGGCGTTGGCGCGTAATGATTGTGCTGGGTGCCGTTTCTGTCGTGTTTCTGGTTGCGCTGACACGCATGTACCTTGGCGTTCACTACCTCAGCGATGTTCTGGCAGCTTTTGCAGAAGGGATCGCTTGGCTGGCCCTATGCTTAACGGGAATGAACACGTTTTGGCACCATCGCTCTGGCACTCGATTCGTGAAAGGAAAGTGATCGGGATTGCAGGGCTTGGCATGTTCACACATTGCCGTCAGATATCTCGAAGGACTGCAAGCGCCCTTGCGTCGACAGTACGGGTCACAGCAGGCGTCGACTGACCGCAATTGGCCCGTCGGCAAAATTCGTGTAAAAACCTGCCACATCGACCAAATACTAAAGCGGCAAGGTGGTTCGGGTCGGCATCGCCTCGGGTTTCATGTCGGTCGGGTAGTCCCCAAGCGCTCAAGTTTGCTGGTGGCTTCGGCTGCCCCTTCCAGTATCTTTTAATGTTGATAACATATTTTATCAGTATTAGAATAGGGCGCACGCTATCCAAAAAAGACCTAAGGATTTTCAGCATGCTCGCCCTCACGCCGTTGCTTGGCCGCGCACTGA
>JBBRZG010000184.1:0-6583 GCA_038236905.1 Burkholderiales bacterium | reverse complement strand
GCCGTTGCTAAGTTGCGCGATACTGGGCAAGCCGAAGAAGTCGTGCAAGAAGCGTTGCTCGCTGCGTTGTTGAGTGTCGACAGTTTCTCCGGGCAATCAGCACTTCGCACGTGGTTAACCTCGATCTTAAAATTCAAAATTATTGATTTTCAACGTGCGATTATCGGCGAACGCGTTCATATCGTCTCGACTGCAGTAGGGGATGATTCATGCGATCAAGCATGGTTTGATAAATTATTTGACGAAACCGGCCACTGGAAAGAGAAGTTTAGCGATTGGCAAACACCGTACAGCGCATTAGAAGAGAAGCAGTTTTTTGAGACTTTCGAGCGTTGCATGGATAAATTGCCCGAGCAAGCCCGCCGTGTTTTTTTCCAGCGCGAGGTAATGGGCACTGATACGGATGAAATTTGTAAGGATGAGTCGATTTCGCCGGCTAACTGTTGGGTTATTTTGCACCGCGCCCGCGTGAGCCTTCGCGAGTGCATTGATCGGAACTGGTTCCAGGGCAAGTTTGCTTGAGGTTTGATAAAAATCGTCGGGTGTAGAGAAATTGCTGAGTAACCCAACAACCGACGGGAGCAAATTGTGGGTAATGAAGCATTAAAAAAAGTTAATTGTAAGCAGGCGGCAATCCTAATGAATTTGAGCCGGGATAGAGCGTTGTCGACTGATGAAACGGATTTACTCAAACAACATTTGTATGTATGTATCAATTGTCAACGACTCGATAAACAGCTGAATTTTCTGTCGCAGTTGGCAAAAAAATACGCGCTCGGCGCAGCAATGCGGACGACCGCGGCGATCAAAGCGGACTCGGAGACCGACGGTGATAAAACGTAGGCAGCGGCAGAAAAACAACCGATTCAACACGGTTGGGCTCATTCGCACGTTCTAATTGTCAAACTCAGGCTGGTTTTACGGCGCGGCCTAAAATCATCAAGCCTGATTTTGGTCATCAACACAAATAACGATCTCCGTAACAGCTGTCGCCAAGAATCAATTAGCCAGCGGCTTCAAACCTTCCAGCAATGTCGGAACTAATTCCGTCACGGTAGGGTGGATATACACGCCGCGATTGATCTGGGTGTAGGGTTTGTTGGCGTACATGATTTCCAAAACCGACTGCACCACCTCGCCGCCGGAAAGTCCCAGCATCGCAGCACCGAGGATGCGTTTGGTTTCTGCATCGACCACGATTTTCATGAAGCCCTGTGTTTCGTCAGGTCGCGGGCGCGGCCAACGCGTGCCATTGGCAAGATCGTCGGTGTTGGGGACACTTCCGGTTGCGAGTAGCAGGTTAGAGCCTTCGTTGGCTGGTTCTTCGCCCTCGCAGATCACGGCCACGATGATGCCGTTACCGATGCCGTTGTAGTCAACCTTGTCCACCTTAAGGCGGGTTCCACCGGTGCGCACCGTGATGCCCTCGCGCTCCAGAATGGCGCGAATTTCGAGTGACACGTCTTCATCTTCGCGGGCAATGAGTCGCGGACCCATTTCACATACCGTGACCTCGGCACCGAAGCGGCGGTAGATTTGCGCGAATTCCAAACCGATGTAGCTGCCGCCGATGACGATCAGGTGCGGCGCCAGGAAGTCAACATCCATCATCGAAATATTGGTTATATAAGGCACCGTCTCAATGCCTTCAAGCCGAGGAATTGTCGGGCGCCCGCCGACATTGATAAAAATTTTGTCCGCGCGTAGCAGCCTGCTGCTCACGCTGATTTCGTGCGGCCCAGCGAACCGCGCATGACCATGAATCACGCTCACGTTTTTGGTGCTCGCCATCCAGTTGCCAACACCGGTACGCGAGGCTTCGACAATCGCATCCTTGCGTGCTTTGACCTTGGCCATATCGACTCTCGACGCGCCCGCGGTCATGACGCCGTACTCGTTGACCGCCGCACCTGCGCCGCTACCCGTGCGGACGCGCCCAGGGTCTTTGTAGGGATACAACCGTTATTAACGCAGGTGCCGCCAAATTCTCCGCGTTCAATCAATACGGTTTTGAGTCCCTGCTTCCCGCACCGGGCCGCCATGGCGGCCCAGCCTGACCGGCACCAATTACGATCACATCAAATTGCTCGCTCATCGTTGCGGTTCCCCATCGTTCTTAGGCTATTTCTAATCTACCAGATAAGGTTAGGCGAAAGCATGAAGCCAGTGCAACGACGCGCCCATAATTTATGTTGCCTGCCCTTCAGTGGGCGCTGATTGGGATGGCAATAAGGGCTGCGCGATTGCACAGCCCGTTGCGTTCAATTGCGTTTAACGCTGACGAGCCATCACCAACAATTACTACCAGAACTTATTTTTTACTGACGCTAGAAGTTATGGATTCGATCACACCGGATGCGGTCTTGAAACTTTCCAGGTCTTTGCCAGTGATGGCATGGCGGCGTGCGATGTAGGCAAAATCAGTAAACGCAGCCCAGACATCGCCCTTTTCATCCTGATACACCAGCACCCGCACCGGCCAGTCAAGGCCGGCCAACGGATTGGCACGAATGAACAATGTGCCGAGCGGCGGGTTGCCGAAGTTAAGCAGCACGGATGGGCGAATCTGGATGCCGGCGTCGGCAGCAAGCTTGGCTTGGTCAATTTCAAAGAAAAACTTAATGCCCTTGGTCGTAACATCTTTCTTCAGCCGATCAACCGTTTCTGCCATCGAATAAACACTCTTAACTTTCAAAATGCCGCTATCAACAGCGGGTACTGCGGATGCTCCCGCGGCATCCGCCGCCGACACAAACTGTGAACCTGCCAATGACAGGGCAACCGCACCGATACTGACAACGGCGCGGACAAACGAAAAAAAGCGGCGCATGATGAAACTCCTTTATTGTTAAAAATAGGGTGATAAAGTGGAATTAAAAATTAGAAGAGTGAAAACTAAAAACGATCAATAACAGCATGAATTACCGTGCATCAAAACAGCAAACACCAATATTTATGAGCGTCTTTAAGCATAAAAGAATCCGGGCGTTCGACTTGTCGCACCTCAGGTTGAATCGGAAGGGGTGAGAAGTATCTATTGCGGTACCCTTGAGTTGCTAAGACAAAAGGAGAAACCGCATTGAAACCCCTCACCCCAACACAACGTTACCAGATCGAGCACGACATTAATCTCGGACTCGATAATAAAGCCATCGCCCAAGGCATTGGCTTCTCTCGCCGCACCGTTGAGCGCGAAGTGATGCGTTGTGGCGGTCGAACGCATTACACGGCCGCGCGCGCCGAAGCCCACCGTCAGCAATGCGGGGCCAACAGCGCCGCCAACCATCCCACCCTGCCCACGACCTTTTGGGCACCGGTAGAAGCCGAGATTCGCCGCAAGTACTCTCCCGAACAAGTCGTCAAGCAATTAAAGCTATCCGTCGCCGCGAGCACCCTTTATCGTTATCTGTATCGATTTGACAAGAAACGGCTTCTGAAGCAGCTTAGGCATTACTCGGTGATCAAAACAGGTCGGCGTAGAAAGGGCAAGATGCCCTGGGTTCATCATGCCAAGCCCATTCGCGAGCGACCCGTAGAAGTGCTGACCCGTGATACGGTCGGTCACCTAGAATGCGACAGCATTGTCGGCAAGCGCCATGAGCCTCACAAGATTGTGGTCTTGATTGACCGGGCGTCGCGCTACGTGCGCCTGGGCTTGGTCAAAGACGGCACCGCAGCCGGGGTCGCGGCTCATATCGCGCGCTGGCAGAACGATGCCACCGGCATTCCCATGCTCAGCCTGACCACAGATCAAGGTTATGAGTTCTCGGCCCTACCCAAACTCTTGCCCGACTGCTTGTATGCGTGTGATGCGGGTAAGCCTTATCAGAAGGGGGCGGTGGAGAATATGAACAAATTAATACGCCAGTACATCCCAAAGGGCAAGAGTTTGGGTCGTATCACGCAGGCAAAACTGAACTGGATTGCGAATGAATTGAATCAACGTATCCGCAAGCGCTTGGGCTGGCTAAGCCCCGCTGCGCTATTATCTCAGTGGACCGCCGCAGCGACGTGTCGAACGCCCGCCTTCCTAAATACCCTGAAATGCCCGCCAATATTGGGGGTCAATGAACTGAATCTCGACAAGTGCAACGCATTTCTTGTGCTATCGGCGCAACCATTGGTTGCCTTTTAAAAAAAGTGCAATCGTCAAACACATCACCGCAAAGGCCACCCAGGCATGTGGCCACAGCAGCGGCATGCCGGTCAAAATGAGGCCATCATTGCCACCCGGAATGAGGACGCTGCCCCACCCCATCAATGCGCCGCCGAGCAGACAACGCCCCACATCATTGAGACTGATTCGCACGGGCTGCAACCGTCCCGCAGTCCAACCGCCATAGACGGCGCCGGAGAGCATGGCAAAGAGTAATAAGCTGCGTTGCAAGGTGTTGTTCATCATGCCGCGAGCCCAATCGGCCAAGCCGTCCGTATAGGCCCAGGGCCCGACCAAATAAAGCATGAAAAAAAAAGTAATGCCAATCACGACCGTTGCGGCGTGCGGCTGCCACACTTTTGCAAGCAATAATTTTGGTTCGGCAAAGTGGACGATAGCCGTTTTCGCCAATCGCCAAAGCATCCAAGCGGCGATTATCCAAGCTAATGCTATCGGCGCTTGAAAGGCTATTGAGGTGGCAGCAATTTTTTGCGGCAGATGATTTGCCATGGGAAAGTGTCCCAACATCTGCGCCAGTGATTGCCAAAGAAGACAACCAAGATAAAACCCTAATGGAGCAGCCAAATAAGCCCACTCGCCGGAGCCAAATCGCGCGATGGCACCAAACACACAAGCGCGGTTTATCGCAGCGCCCAATCCCAATACAGCGGCACCCAACAACATCCATGGCGTAATAACGTAACCCGATGGCATCGGGGGCATGAGGTTGAAGGCGTTGGCGATTAATAAGCCGCCCAATACCCAGACCGATGCCTCCAGCAACGACAACAGGCGATTAGCGCGGCGTTTATGCAAAACCTCGTCTACGGCAGCGACCGTACACGTGCCGCCACGCTGGATTGCAAATCCCATCGTAGCGGCCAATAACACAGCAATGATTAATCCGAGCATGACGGGTCTTACATGTGTTCCATCATGGTGTCGGGCTTTTTATCATTAACGATATCGGAGATCGTCAACTCAACAACTTTGCCTGAGCTGTTTTTCCACCAGTGCTTGGTTCCCAAAAACTCTTTAGAAATTTCACCCTGCTTGTGCAAGATTGGCACCAAACATTTGCTGCTGTTCTCAAATATTTCGCCTGAATCCACCATGATAAGTGCCGGGCGATCCGCGTGACTATGAAGTGGAACCATGCCACCGGGCTGAATGGTCATGTGGCGCAGTCGCAAGCGGCGTTCTTTGAGCTTCACGTTTTCATTGGATAGATCAATTGACGATAGTTCGACTTCGGACACCCCTACCGGCATAGTTACTGCATCAGCTAGCGGGTTGGTACCCACTTTATCGGCTGGGCAGGTGCCCGCAAATGCGGAGGTGGTGGCGGATGCAACAGCAATGCCAGCCAACATGAAAGCAAGTGAAATCGGTCTACGGATAGTTTTGTTCATAGAAATATTCTCTTTCTAAAGTTTTAGTGTTGCCATATGCGTGAAAAACGCTTTGTGAATCACGCGGTTAAATGCGCTTGGTGTTTAAGCACCTTGCACGGGGTTTGAGCGCTAATGTTGTCAATCGAAAATCATTGCTCAAAAAGTTTGACTACAACTGCTGCGTGCGGCTACGCGCAAACGCCGCTATGTTCAAAGTCGTGAATTACTAAGCCATCCTTGACATCAACCGGCTGATGCCACGGTGCAGCATCGATCGCGCGCTGGGTATCCTCGCGACCTGCCTGCCAGCGCGCGCGAATACCATGTGCGGTGAAATCGATGTCTTTGGTGTGGTCTTCACCTTCAACACGGGGTGCCAACATGCGCACCAAATGCATGGTGGTTCCACAGCCCCAAGAGGTGAGTTCTTTCACTGCGGGCTGACTGCGCATCTTCTCGGACAGCTGCTTGCCAAGCTCGCGAATAATGTGACGAAGATGATGAATTTGCTGCTGGTGGGCAATGTGTGAATTGGCACGGCTGGAAAACTGGATATCTTTTTGTCGTCCACTAATTTGCCATAGGCTTTCGGCTTCTGGACCTTCGGGACTCCAAAGCTGGATAGTAAAAATGGTCGAGTTGCGGCGCGGGTTATCCTCCAACACCACTTCAACAGGGGTATTCGAATAGATGCCGCCGTCCCAATACGGCTCGCCATCAATACGAATGGCGGGGAATGCCGGTGGCAACGCGCCCGATGCCATGATGTGCTCGACCGTCATTAAATCCTTTTGGCTGTCGAAGTAACGCATCTCGCCCGAATTGGCGTTCACTGCACCAACGGTTAAGCGGGTTTTTTTAGACGCCAAATAATCGAAATCGATTAGCTGGGTTAGTGTTTCCCTCAGGGGCCGCGTCGTGTAGTAAGCGGCTTTCTCAATTCCGACCTTGGCGTGTTGGCCGTAAATCGCATGGGGATTGGGCGCGAAAAACCCCGGGATGCCATTCGACATCGTGGTCATATTATTGATCG
>JBBRZG010000183.1:0-6590 GCA_038236905.1 Burkholderiales bacterium | reverse complement strand
TTTCATGATGATTTCCTTATGAATAGAACGTAAAGCCCCCGCAATGTGCTACCTCGGAGACGACGGTAAATGCGGGATTGCTGAGATCACAGCCTAGGCAGGATTCATGCGGCAGTCTGTTCGTTATCGCACAAAGCGGACGACCGTAAGAGAAGTGCTTTAGAAAGTAGTAGGCAATGCCGCACGCAACGCAGGAATGCCGAGGTCAGCCCCTGCGTGTTGCATTTTGCCTGTTGCCTGTTGCCTGTTGCCGCGTGCCTGCTGCATTTTGCCGCTTACCGCATTTTCTAATTTCACAATCCGGCTGAAATCAGAGGGGTTAGGTTATTTGTATCTCAAAAAACGAAAATAAATAGCGCTGAGATGTTTAATTCCCGGGTGCACGCAATTCGTCAACGGCATTTAAATGCAATCGGCCGGACCTGCACGCGCGGGTCCGGCCGATTTCTACGTTTGTTGCTACCGTTTACTTCTTGCGAAAACGATCAGCTTCATCTTCTTTGTAGGCGAACGTCACTTCGCCATTGCGAATCTCGCCCATTAGGGCAAGGGTCGCTGAAATTGCTTCATGATCGGTAGCGGAAAAAGGCGTTTGATAGGTGGTGATGGTGCCTTGAACCGGGCGCTTCAATGACTCCAGCGCCTTTTTGATATCCGAACCGTCGAGCGACTTGGCCTGGTTGATGGCAGCGTGGAGCAGCATCATGGCGTCATAGGCCTGGGCGGCAGAAACAGCGGAGGGAATACTGCTTGCGTTGTATTTCGTGTAGTAAGAATTCAGGAACGCACTACGGGTGAAATTATTTGACGCTGCGATGAAACTCTGCGGCATTCTGACCCCATCGGCATTTTTGCCCGCACCCTTGATGAAATTACGTTGCGACAAGCCCCAACTCCCGACCAAGGGAGCCTTCCAGCTTGCTTTTACCATTTCGTTCGCCAGCACAGCACCTTCATTCGCGAGGCAGTACGACAATACAACGTCCGCCCCGGCGGCCCTGGCACGAGTGACCTGTGCGGCCATGTCCTTGTCACCGACTTTAAACGTCTCGACCACGACCGGCTTGATGCCGCGTTTGTCCATCAGCTTCAGCACATCATCACGGCCCAGCGTGCCATATGGAGTGGCATCATGAAAAATAGCGATCTTGCCAAGTTTACGTTTGTCGATAATGTCATTGAGGATCAGCTCCGGCTGAATTGCATCGCTCACTGCAACGCGGAAAATATAGTTGTCCGATCCGGCGAATTGCTGAGTTATCTTCGCGCCAGTGGCTGCGGCCACGATCAGCGGCACCTTGGCGGACTGAAATTCAGGAAGCGCCTCAAGCGTGGGGCCGGTATTGGCAAATCCAACAACAGCGACGACTTTTTCCTTCTGGATAAGCTCCTTGGTGACGCTCAACGCCACATCAGCCTTGGAAGCGTCATCTCGTTCGACCAACTCAATGGGGCGCCCCAGCACACCGCCCTTGTATTTATTGATTTCTTCCACCGCGATGCGGGCGCCATTGCGCATACTCTCGCCCATGTCGATCGAGCCGCTGTTGATCGGGCCGACAAAGCCAATTTTGACCGGGGCTTGCGCCCAGACCGGCGCCGCCAGCGCCAGAAAGCTGACTGCTGCTATTAAAAATTTCTTCAACATATTTCCCCCGAAATTAGCCAAAAGTTAATAAAACCAATTTAATATTTTGTTGCATCTTGCTCGTTAAGCTCCTGCACGTACTATTCCACACTCGCCATATTTTGTGCACCTATTTAATGCATGCGGGATCGCGGATTTTACGTTGTGGTGTTGAAGAAGACCGGTTCGAGCAAAGCGCCAGAAAATGGTTCTGTAGCGCCTGATAGAACGCCGAATTTCAGTATATCGGCAGGATTCTCACGGAAATGAACCGCGGCTCAATGCCTCACAGAGACGAGTTAAGCGACTCCGGGATGATTTTGCACCACCCGCCGAAGTTTCATTCCCTTGTCCAAGGCAGAAATACAAATTTAAACCCATTGATTGGCGGGCGTTTCGAAGCATCTATGGTTGTAAACGCTCATGAACGGTAGGGTTCGGTTTTCTCGCAGCGCAAGGATATCTGGCGCGTTTGGCATTGTGATTGAACGCCTTGATGATGATTTTTAAGTCAGAATTCTGTAATTTTGACCCCGAACAAACGTTATTCGTTTGGGCTTCGCTTGCAGCGTTTGCGCTTCGGGTAGGCTTACTAACATCGTCTATTTACCCGGAACCACCTTTTCCGCCATCACTTTCAGATCCGCCAAACCCGTCGCGAAATTGCCGCCGATCATTTTGTCCATGTTGATAATCATGTGCATGATTTTTCCAACATAAGGGACACGGCCGGTCATCGTCCAGCTTACCCGTGTCGCGTTACCCTCGGGCATAAGCGTAAATTTGACCGCGTTGTCCGCCGCCATGGGTTCAATCATGATAAGACGCATGCTCACGCTTTCGTCGGCTCTGGAAGCGGTGATTTCGATGCTGCCGGTTCCGACATTGTTGTTACCAACGAAACTGTACTTGGCACCTGGCCCGGCACCTGGACCGCTAAAGCTACCCTTTACGTTGGGGTCGATTTTGATAAAAGGATTCCAAGATATTGCCGCCGGCATGTCATTGATCAATGGAAACACTTTGTCGGCCGAGGCGTTGATAACGGTGGAGCGCTCTACACTGAAAGTGTCGGGCTTCGTTGATACGTAAATCAGGAACGCCGCGATGGCTATTGCTAGAACAATCAGGATATTTTTTAGCATGTCCGATTCCTTAAGGCTTGGTCTGAAACGTCCGACAGAAATAGAGTTCTACCATTGATCGAATCATCCCTTCAATTCGCGCTCTTTAAATCTTGCTCGTTAAACTCAGCCTTAATATTCACTCCATAAATTCTAGCTTACGCACCACTGAGTTTGGAATGGCGTGTCGCCTTTACGCCAGGACCGCCAAGTCAAGGGGAAGCTCAACACCGCCGACATTGCACGACTGACGCAATTCCTTTTCCACGCCGTATCCCTGCCGGCGTGCCAGTGCATAGGTGGCCGCATCGGTCAGGGAGCGGACTTTCTCAACCTTGGTTTGCTTCTCCAGTTTGGCCGCTAGGTTGACGGCGTCGCCGATCACGGTGTATTCGAGCCGGGTGGCGTCGCCAACCGCACCGAAAAGCAGGCTGCCCGAGGCCACCGCCGCGCCAACATTCACCGAGGGCAGACCTTGCGATACGCGTTGCTTGCTCCACTGATTCGCCTCAGCCATCAATTCATCAACCGCATTGAGGGCATCGGCAGCATAGGTCTGTGATACACGCGTGGCACCAAAACTGGCGAGGATGCCATCGCCCAGATACTTGTCGATAGAACCGCCGTGTCGGCGAATGATTGGCGCCATCCGCGCCTGATAGTCGCCCAACACCGCCACGGTCTGATCGGGCGGCAGCATGCGCGATATCGCCGTAAAGCCGCGTAAGTCTAGGAACATGACGGCAGCCTCGCAAATGCGCCCGCTACCCGGCTGAATCCGTTCGTCGGCCGCGGTGATGTATTCGGCCACATCGCGAGCAAAGAATCGTTTCAGGTCGTGCGCAGCCTCGCCCTCGGCAAGAGCGCGCACCATCACATGACGCGCATTGCGGATGGCGAGAAATAGCAGCAGGCTCACCATCAGCATGGTGACGATCTTGTCAATTTCCGCCCCCCACAAAATAAGTGGTTGACTCATGTAATCGACGTAATTGTGCGTCACCAGATTCTGCCGGTGGTCGAAAATAGCGGCATACGCGACCAGCGTTAGCCAGCCTGCAGCGGCAACAACACCGGCGATTAAAACGTATCGCTCTTCAAAGCGTAACGCGCGCAGGGCAATGAAAATAAAAACGTACAGCAAGGTCGGCGCTTTCAGATAAAAGGCCGGCGGCTGCTGATACTGAATATGAAAACTCCAAATCAGGCCCATCAACAGCAGCATATCCAGCACGATCGAAACGACCAGCGACCACGGCGGCAGCCGGCGCCGCGTACTCCAAACCAGCCTCACTACCGTCGCAAAAAAATAGAGTGACAGTGCCCATGGCACCGGCTTAGCAAGCACCGCGCTCATCCAAGGGCTGAGCATGCTCGCCAGCCTGGGATCGAGTGTGTGATCTACCGGTGACGGGGACACTAGATAAAACAGCGTAAAGAAGACCACCACGCCCATCTGGAACCAGCCGATGACCGTCTCGCTGCGGTCATGCGCCAAGGCAATTTCCCGTTCGACACGTGCCGGCAACATCATCTTTGACGAATTGCTTTGCATAGGGTGATCCTGCCGTTTCGAGGTTAGACGTTGCATTTCTCAGCGCAAAGCTGACAGTATCCTTGTCGGGCGCGGCTTGCAAACAAATCGCGCAGCCACCGGCCGATCTGACGAGGGCAGCGAATCAGATAAGTCGTAGGTGCTGGAAGAAACATACAAGCTGATGGCGATACCTGTTTTCCAAGAACGACGCAGTGGTCGCAAAGCGCGTGACGGAATTACAGCCGAACGACGCAAACGTCAGAAACAAAAAAGCCCTGCATCGCTGCAAGGCTTTGAAATTCTGGCTCCCCGACCTGGACTCGAACCAGGGACCTGCGGATTAACAGAGGCATCTACGACTTCCCAGCACGCAAATATACACCAAAAGACGCATCAAGCAAGCGAATAAAATCGCATCGGAAACGCTCCAAAAATTGAACAAAAAAAAGCCCCATCACGATCTGTGACGGGGCTTTTCTGACTGCACACGCGCGGGGGGCCAAAAGGTAGGCCTTACCCATCATGTTGCAACCTGCACGGGGTTTTATGGAACTGGCACTCCCGGCTTATCCAGAGGCGGCGGTAGTCGTAGAACGGGGACCGCTTCGCCTGATTCCCCAAATTTAATTCGCGTCAGCCATTGCGCGTTATGCGCAACCGAAGCCGCATTGTTTTCCTTGCTCGAATACTGCGCGATCGGTCGTTTCGCCGGCGGTGCAACTAATTGGCCGGCAATAAATAAGTGTCCGGCCTCTTTCAACGCATGGCATTTTTTCGCGACCAAAATTACATCGAGTCCTAGCCGCTGCGCAAGCTCTCGCGCCGTCAATGGTTCGCGATGCGCGAGCGCAATAATGTAAAGCGAAAGTGCAGACAACTTGCGCCCGACTGGTGCATCCTCTAAAAATGTTTTGATGGTTTGCATCACGTTTCACGTCAGGGACCGCGCTATGCGGCCCCTGCTTCGCTTATGGCGTCAGTGCGTCCGATTGAACGGCGAACGATGCGGCATGCCTCACTTGAATATCTAAGGTCTGCAATGCCCGGATAAGCACATCACCGCTTGTGAAGCCCGTCGAATCGTAGGGATTGACCAAGATTTCGAGCACACCCCATTCACCGATAAGCAATTCGCCCCAAGCGCCGAACACAATCTCCGAACAGATACCCGACGATGAACCTTTCGTGAGGTTTGATCTCACTTGGTTTGTCACGCCGACCGGATAACCGTTGAAGTCTGGCGGGGTTCCTGACCGCTGGCCGTTCGAGTTCGAAGTCCAAAGGTATGCACCCGTGCTCGACTTCAGCGTTTTTAGTGTGCCGACCGTTTTCGAGTTCATCATGTAACCTCTGGTGGCCCAAGGTGCGTTTGAATTCGATAGCGCTGTTTCCAGTGCAATTAAATTGTCAAACGTCACGTTAGCGCCGTTTACGCCGCCGACTACTGAACCGATTCCGGCTGTGTTTACGATGCCCAGTGGCTGGCCGCCTGAACCCGTTCCGCTCATTGCCGCCAGATCAATTGCAAGCCCCAGCTGTTGAAGCAAATCGTCCCGCGTAATCTGCTCAATAGCGGGCGTGGTTTGCATGAGGGCAAGGCGACTCATTTTTGACAATGCACCAACCGTTTTTGGCGATAACGAAACCTTGTCGAACGTGGCCTCCGCTTCTGTGACCGCGCCCGATTCTGCAACCCAGTAAGAATTGGTTGTCGTGCTGCGGCGTGGCACGTCTACCTTACCAACCAAGCCCGGCAAAATCGTTGCACCCGCTTGAATCACCTGCGCCGTGTTTCGCAGCGCATCAATGAAGTTACTCGCCAAAAGCTGCGTCTGGACTAGGTTACCGCCTTGTGTTGGTGTGCCCACTTGGTAGGGTGCGCGGGATCCCCATTGTCCACGAGTCAGCACGTCCGCCGGGATAAAGAATCCCTGCGTCTCTTTTCCGAGTTTACGGGCAACGGTTCGCGAGCACTCGCGCTCGAAACCGGCGTCCGACCAATCATTTTTCACAATGGCCTGAATGGCTCGAACCATCGAGAAACTGCGGATTTCGCCGCTGGATAGATCAAGGTCAGCGCTACCCGCGATTGCGCGTTGTGGCGTTCTCGCCATCTGGGCTAGCGTCTCCGATTGAAAGTCTTGAACGGTCGCGCCGCTTTCAATGAATTGATTCGCCAATCGCTCTTGGTTGAAGCGTTTTCCCATGGCTGTTATTTCCATGATGCGCTCGCGCTCCGCTTCCGCACCAGCACGGCTGTTACGGCGTTGGCTACGGGTCTGATTTTCGGATTCTTCAAGTT
>JBBRZG010000182.1:0-6628 GCA_038236905.1 Burkholderiales bacterium | reverse complement strand
CTCTGTGACGGCTTCGCCGGTAACGATTACCCAAGGAATCAGCTATGAAATCCCCGGCTACCGGCCCGGCAAAAAGTGGGGCGCTGCCGCGTTGGGCGTACGCGGCACGATTACCGATCAAATCAGTTTGTCGCTGGTCTATGCAGGTACTTTCAGCCGCACCAATGTAAAAGAAGATGGCTTTACGGGACTCATCGCTTTCGCGTTTTAGTCGCCTGCAACTTTGTCGCCAAGGCCGTGCGGCTTACGCTGCACGGCTTTTTTTCGCCTGCTTTTATTGCGACACTCGGTCTATGGCCGGTGATTTCACTGATAAATTCCTTGAACACTGTAGGAAATCAAGGGAACGTGTTTTTACATTGCTCCGCGATCATGCGATGATCAAAACATGAAACGAATTTACACCGCCGCCAACCTTCCCGATGCGCATCTCGTCCGCAACATGCTGGAGCAAGCGGGCATACCGGCTCATATTTTTAACGCCAACGCGATCGGAGCGCTCGGAGACTTGCCTATGGCTGCCGCCTATCCTCAAGTGTGGATTGCTCAAATTCATCAGGAGCAGCATGCCCGGTCTGTGGTCGCCGAATATAGCCGCGTCACCACGCCGTTAGACTCAAAAACGTGCGGCCGTTGCGGTGAATCGAACCCGGGCGAATTTGACTTGTGCTGGAGTTGTGGTGCGGAGCTGCTTTAGTGAAATGCTGAACGTCGGTTATTGAACATCCGATTCTGAACGTGTTGCTGACGCCGAATTCAAATAAAACACTCCCAAGAAAAGTACCGGGTTAACCCCAGCGCAGCTTCATGCCCACCACCGCGAGCGCTAGTACGATCGTCACGATATTGGCGATAATTATTGGCCATGCGTTCATCATCAAACCGTAAACCAGCCACAAGGCGACGCCGATCACGAAGGTCACGTACATCGGCAACGAAACATCTTTGGCAGAGCGCGTCCGCCAGATTTGCAGCACCTGCGGGATGAACGCGAGCGTGGTGCAGGTTGCCGCCATGCTGCCGATAATTTCAACGAGATTCATGCCTAAAAATGGGCCTAGGTTTTCAGCGAAAACGGCGTGAAATTGGTCTCGCGGTCGTAGAAGTCTTCGCTTTCTGCGCGTTTAAGCGCGTTCACGATTTTAACCGTGACGGGCAACATGACGATCTCGACCAGCACTTTTAAACCCCACTGCGCGGCCATCACTTTCAGTATCAACGCGTTTTCCCAAATGCCGTAAAACGCAATCGGGTAAAAAAGTAGCGAATCCACGCCTTCGCCAAAAATAGTGGAAACAACAAATCGCACGCTCATTTGTTTTCCGCCGGCGGCTAATTTCATTTTTGCGAGCACATATGAATTTACAAATTCACCACAAAAATAAGCAATCATGGATGCCGCGACAATCCGCGGCGTCTGCCCGAACACCGTCTCATAAGCGAGTTGGTTGGGCCAGCCCGGCGCGGGCGGAAGCGACACCACGACTGTCGCCATAATGGCCGCAAATGCCATCGCGCCGAAACCCGCCCAAATTACCTTTCGTGCGCGCGCATAGCCATAAACCTCGGTAAGGATATCGCCAAATACATACGACAGTGGAAAAAATAATACCCCTGCACCAAATGTGAAAGCGCCGATGATCGGCAGCTCGAGTTGCGCCGCTTTGGCGGGCCCGATCAGATTGGAGCAAAGATATACTGCCACAAAACCCACCATTACCAATTCGTAATAACGATAGTTACGATGGCTGTTGTCGGCGGAAACCGCGGGATTCGTGCTCAAAATTATTCTCCAAAAATATCAACAGCGCCATCGGTGAAGACGCGACAGCGGTGGGTCGCCTGTTAGTTACGCTCAAATACTTTAGGCGTCCTGACAGGTATTGCTGCACGCTGCCTGACCATCTCAAACATCGCAATCGCCGCACAGGCCGCGGCGTTCAGGGATTCTACGTTTCCCGGCATCGGTACGGTAACACCGACACTTGCCGCTTGCAGAAGTTTCGGCGACAGTCCTGCCCCCTCATTGCCAATCAAAAACGCCGTATCCCTCGCCAATTCGCAATCATACAAACTTATCACCGATTTCTGGTCGTCTTTGTCCAAGTCCGGTGATGGCGGAACAAAAGCGAGCGATTGCCCACGATAGTGGCTGACAAAGTCTATGACATCCGCTCCCTCAACAATATTCAGCAAAAAATGTGCCCCCTGGGCGGCGCGCAACACCTTAGGCGACCATGCGAATGCGCAGGATTTAGACAACATCACCTCGTCCACCCCCGCCGCCGCGGCGCTGCGCAGCATCGAGCCCACATTGCCGGGATCTTGTATATCTTCGAGTACCAGAACCGCACTGGCGTCAAGCGGAATGGCACGCGCGAGTGGCGTTTCAACCTCGGCCAGCATGGCGGCGGGCGAGTCGAGGCTAGACGCTTCAGCGATTAACGCCGCGCTCAAAATATTAACGGTCACGCGCGGAAACGTGGTTTCGAAACTGGCGAGCCACGCCGTTATTTCGGCCTGAGCAAGCGCCGACTCCGCGACGGCGATCGCGCGCGGCGCGCCGATCGCATCGACATAGGCGCTCACCAAATGAATCCCATCAAGCACGGTCAAGCCGACTTTTTTGCGCTCACGTGAGGAGTGGGCGAGTTGAATCAGCTGTTTGACGAATGGGTTATCACGCGATCGAATCGCTTTCATTTGACCAACGCCAGCGCGCCTTGTGCAAATGCCGCCCTGACAGGCGCGAAGCTGCGACGATGCAGCACACATGGTCCATATGCCTTCAAAGCCCGCATATGTTCAGCGGTTCCATAGCCTTTGTGCTGCTTGAAATTGTATTGGGGGAATTGCGCGTCGAGGGCGCACATCTCGGCATCGCGTGCGGTTTTGGCAAGAATTGAAGCGGCCGAAATCTCTTCGATCAGCTGGTCGCCCTCGACAATGGCGCGGCTAGCAAACAAAATTTTAGGCACATGCAGACCGTCCACCAGCACTTCGCTGGGCGCATGCTTGAGCGCTTCCACAGCGCGTTTCATCGCCAGCAGGGTCGCCTGCAGAATGTTGATGGCATCAATTTCCTCCACACTCGCCGACGCAATCGCATAGGCCAACGACCTCTCGCGGATGAGGATTGCAAGCGCATCCCGGCGTTTTTCCGAAAGCATTTTAGAATCCGCGAGTCCTGCAATTGGTTGCGCGGGATCAAGAATCACCGCAGCTGCATAAACAGCACCCGCCAACGGTCCACGACCCGCTTCATCCACGCCGCATCGATAAGCAATAGATATCACGCGTTTTGCTGCGAAGTCGTTCGCACTGTTGGTGAAGACCCCGAGACTGCAACCGGTTTAGATGATGAAGTCAATGACGGTTTTAGCATCGGTCTGAGTGCATCTCTGATCCGTGCTGCGTTATCGACCGCAAGTGACGCGTGAATTTTGGCAAATCGTTCACGTAGCCGCGATGCTGCGTCGCGGTGTGTGAGCCAATTGCCTAATGCTTGTGCCAAATTTTCGGGGGTCGCGTCGTCCTGCAATAGTTCAGGCACCAGCCATTCGCCCGCCAAAATGTTCGGCAAACCCACATAGGGCAGATAGGCTTTTTTCTTCATGATGCTATAGGTTGTCGGCGACATGCGATAAGCAATCACATGCGGACAACCCAACATCGCTGCCTCGAGTGTCGCAGTACCGCTTGCGACCAGGGCAACATCAGCCGCAGCCAGCGCCAGATTGGCGTGTCCAAATAAAATCTGAATCGGCAAATCCTGCGCATTGAGACGATAACGCGCGGTGTCGAATTGCTCACGTGTTTCTCGGGTTGCCAGTGGCACTAAAAAGCGGGCGGCGGGAAAACGTTCAAGCAGCACACGGGCGGTTTCAATAAATAATTCGGCATGGTAATCGAGCTCGGTTTGCCGTGATCCGGGCAGCAATGCAATAATTTGATCGTCCGCCGGGATTCGCAGCTGTATGCGCGCACTCTCGCGCTGAGAGGCTTGCGGAATGGCATCTGCAGTGGGATGGCCGACATAGGTTGCGGCAATGCCTTCACGCTCATAAATAGCCGGCTCAAATGGAAAGATAGTCAGCATTTGGTCAATGCTGCCTTTTATTTTTTTGATACGCTCGCCGCGCCACGCCCAAATCGATGGGCTCACATAATGCACGGTCGGGATGCCAGATACCTTCAGTGCACGCTCAAGACCCAAATTGAAGTCAGGCGCATCAATACCAATAAACAGGGCAGGACGATCTTTTAGCAGGCGCTCGCGCAGCCCGTTACGGATGCCGACCAGCTCTCGATATCGTTTGAGAACTTCTACATAACCGCGCACCGCCAGTTTTTCCATCGAATACCAGGACGTTGCGCCCTCAGATTGCATTCTCGGTCCCGCGATGCCGACAAACTCTAGGTTTGGATACTCGACTTTTAGCGCCTTAATCAGCTGTGCGCCCAAAATATCGCCCGATGCTTCACCCGCCACGATCCCAATTTTCATCATCATTTAGCGAACAATACCGCGAGTGCTGTGGCTCAAAAAATCCGTTAGCACGCGCACTTCTGGCGCATCAGCAGCTTCAATCGTCAGCGCTGCCTTGGCCTCGGCCAACGTCATGCCGCTCCGATACAGTGTTTTGTAAGCACGTTTGAGATTGGTAATCTGCTCCGGTGAATAACCGCGACGCTTTAAACCTTCGCTGTTCACGCCTGCTGCCGTGAGCGGATTGCCGCCGACCGTGACATACGGCGGAATATCCATCAACACCACACTCGATACGCCGCACATGGCGTGCGACCCGATTTTGACAAATTGATGCACGCCGGTAAACCCACCCAGGGTCGCCCAATCGCCGACTTGGACGTGGCCGGCAAGTTGGGTGCAATTGGCGATCGTGGTGTTATTACCCACTACACAATCATGGGCGATATGCACATATGCCATCAACCAGTTATCGCTGCCGATTGTAGTCACGCCATTATCCTGAACGGTGCCACGATTAAAGCTGCAATATTCGCGGATAGTATTGCGGTCGCCGATTTGCAGGCGCGTTGGCTCGTGGTTATATTTCTTGTCCTGATTTGCTTCGCCCAGCGACACGAAATGAAAAATTCTATTTTCCACGCCGATACGGGTGTGACCGGTAATGACGCAATGATGGCCCACGCTGGATCCTGCGCCGATCTCGACATCACCATCAATAACGCTATAAGCGCCGACAGAAACGTTGTCACCGAGGCGCGCCCGCGGATCAATAATTGCCGTGGAATGAATCAATGATTTGTTTGCAGCCTGCATTACGCAATCGACCTCTTTGTGCACAATAATTCGGCCTCACAGGCCAGCGCTTCGCCGACGTGCGCCTGCACGGCGAACTTCACCACGCCGCGTTTCTCGACTAGGATTCTTGCCGTCATGATGAGGGTATCGCCCGGCACAACCGGCCTTTTAAAACGCGCGTCATCAATCCCTGCCAAATAAACCACGGTTTTATCATCGCGCTTTTCGCCCGACGTCTTCAACGCCAGCAGTGCAGCCGTTTGCGCCAGCGCCTCAATAATGAGCACGCCAGGCATCACCGCGTAATGTGGAAAATGGCCCTGGAAAAAAGGCTCGTTTATCGAAACATTTTTGAGCGCTTTGATATGCTCATTGGGGATTAGCTCAATTACCCGATCTACCAGCAAAAATGGATAGCGGTGCGGTAAGTATTCCTTAATCTCATCACTTTGCATCACCACGGTCGGCGCCACGGGCGCCGAACTCGAGTTGTTGGTGGTTACCGTCATTATTTATTCTCCCTGATCTATTTTATTTGTGCCGAGTTTGATTCTTTCCGCCATCAAATCCAGCCTGCGCAGATGCGCTGCATTTTTGAGCCATTCCCGATGTGGCATCAGCGGCGTGCCGGAGGTGTAGGTGCCGGGTTTGAGAATGGATTTGGTTACTAGGGTCATGGCTGAAATGACGACATCGTCACCAATCGTCAAGTGGCCAATAATGCCAGCCTTGCCGCCAATCATGACGCGCTTACCGATTTTTGTGCTGCCCGCAATGCCCACACAACCGGATATTACGGTGTGATCACCAATCGCACAATTATGGCCGACCTGAATCTGGTTATCGAGTTTCACATCGTTACCGATCACGGTATTGTCCATGGCGCCACGGTCGATCGAGGTGTTGGCCCCAATTTCAACATCATCGCCAATCACCACACCACCTGTTTGCGGAATTTTTTGCCATTGGCCGTCACCATTCGTAAAGTCTGGGGCGAAGCCGAACCCATCCGCACCGATCACCACGCCGGCATGGATCAGATTGCGCGAACCGATTTGACAGTTTGCGTACACGGTAACGCGCGCCGTCAGTTGAGTGCCGCTTGCAATCGATACGTTATCGCCTATCACCGACCCTGCGCCGATGCGCACATTGTCGGCAATGACGGCTCCGGCGCCGACGGAAACAAACTCTGCAATTGACGCGCTCGGCGCTACGCGGGCGGTGGGGCTCACCATTGCGAGTTGATGTATGCCCGGCGAGAAATTCACCGGCGGCGAAAACAATTGGGCGACCTTGGCGAAGTACGCATAGGGGTTGCTCACCACGAGTCGTGGTTTG
>JBBRZG010000181.1:0-6693 GCA_038236905.1 Burkholderiales bacterium | reverse complement strand
CAAAAAAACCGCGCTTAGCATTGAAGACACCAAGCAGCATCCTTCGATATTGTCTCTGAGTAGTGCGATTGACGCCCGCGCGGAAGATGTCTCACGTTTTTTACGTGAAAGCCCGCTGGTCAATAATGTGGGCGCGTTTACAAAATTCGTGGCGATTGAGGGTCCCGGCAAACTGGATTTGGCGCTAAAAATTCCGCTCGGCACAGCTGAGGAAAAAGCAGCCGCAAAACTGAATATCAACGGGAATTATCAGCTCGCACGCGGCAGCGCGAAATTAAACTTCGGACCGGTGATCAACAACCTTAGTGGCGCAATTGCCTTCACAGAATCAAATGTGAAAAGCTCAAATTTACAAGGGACAGCATTCGATAATCCGGTTGCGATTGCCATCACCAGTAATCCGAATTCAGGTGTAACCACAGAATTTACGGCACAGGCTGATGTGGCGCAGCTTCAAGACGTGCTGCCGTTCACAATGCCGCAACAGGTCACCGGGACGGCCGATTTTCGAGGTCGCGTGTTGTCGGGGGTGTCCGGTAAAAACGGTACCGAAATCATTATCGATGCGCCGCTGTCCGGCGTGACCTCACGCCTGCCCTATCCCCTCGCAAAACGCGTTGATGAGACGCGTGCTTTAAAAGTAATTATCACGGATGTTGGGGAGCCCTCAGAGCGCTTGCACGTTGCGCTGGCTGGTAACGCGCCATCACCTGGCGCGACCGGTGCGGGTTTGGTGGATGCGCTGGAAACTCGCGTAGATGCTCGCTTTCAGCGGCGTTTTGAAAGCTCCGGTCAGCTCGCTGGGCAACCGCAAGGCTTATTTGGCGCCATTGTAGTGATAGGCTCTGGCAGCAATACGGCGAATATTCCCGAAGGGGTTTGGCTCGAAGGGGCGTTACCAAAGTTTGACTTTGACGCTTGGCGATCAGCGGTTGACAATTTTTATATTCCGATTACGGGCGGTGGAACCGCTAAGGCGGCGAGTGCGACGACCGACGCAAAAAACGACCGCAATAGCGGGATTTTTGCGGGTTTTGACATGAAATTTGGTAGCGTGGTTGCCTACGGTCGCGTGTTCAAATCGCTAGCCCTGAAGGGCCGTCATGCATCTGAGGATTGGCGGTTTCAGGTTGAAGGCCAAGAGGCGAGCGGAGATTTTACGTGGCGGCCCGGCGCGTTCAATGATCGCGGCCTGGTGCGCGCACGCTTGAAAAACTTTGAGCTCGCCGATCAGGCTTCGGCTTCAAATCCTTTAATTACGTCACCACTCGGATCGTTGCCCGTTACCGCCCTCCAGGCCATACCGGTCAGCACACCAACCACAGAGGCTGATTTTCCTGCACTCGATATTGTTGCGGACAGTTTCAAGCTGAAGGATCGCTGGATGGGGAAGCTGGAGCTTCGTGCCACGCCGCAGGGACCGAATTGGCGTATCGACCAGCTCATTATTTCCAACGGCCACGCCAAGCTTGAAATGGAGGGGTTATGGCAGCGGGCGGGTGACCCGGATCGGAAACTAGCTGCTGCTTCCCTATCCACGGCTGTTGCGCTGGCACCCGCCACAGCGTCGCGCACGGTAATGAACCTGAAAGTTGAAACATCAAACTTGAACGCGCTGCTATCGCAATTTGGTCACGGCGATCAAATTCGCGGTGGCACGGGCAAGCTTGAGGGCAAACTATCTTGGCCGGGCCACGCATTTGATTTTGCGACGGCGAACTTGTCGGGTGATTTCAAGTTCGAAAGCACCAACGGCTCGTTCACCAAAGTTGAGGCAGGCGCCGGAAAGTTGTTGGGCTTGATCAGCCTGCAGTCATTGCCGCGCCGTATCACGCTTGATTTTCGCGATATTTTCTCCAATGGTTTCGCGTTTGATCGTGTTGGTGGTGATGTTCGGATCGACCGTGGTGTGATGTTTACCGAGAATTTTGAAATTGTGGGACCCGCCGCCGCGGTCAAAATGACGGGCGATATCGCATTACCTACCGAGCGCGCTAACTTGACATTTACCGTCGCGCCAAAACTCGATGAAACCGTGGCATTAAGCGCGGGGCTGTTTACGCTGAATCCGCTGGTAGGCGTCGCCGTTTATGTTGGGCAAAAGGTGATCGGCAATCCATTTGAAAAGTTGTTCTCGTTCAAATATGCCGTTTCCGGAACATGGGATAATCCAGAAGTGGAGCGAATAGGGGCTGGAGGGGCTGGCGGGCCTTCTAATACTGGTCGCGGGGTCAGTGGCACAACCACGACACCGCCGGCAGCACCAGCAGTGAGTTCCTCACGCGAACCGGCAAATATTTCTGAAGTTGATATCAACCCGTGATCATTACCAAACAAACTCAATCACCCCCGGAACCACTCATCGAGGCTGCGCAAGCAACGCAATCTTTTTTTCGCGTGGCGGCAGTGCAAATGGCCAGCGGTCCAAAAGTGGAAGCCAATCTGGAAGAGGCGACCCGCCTGATTGAATTGGCTGCAACCAGTGGTGCGCGCATTGTCGCCTTGCCTGAGTATTTTGCGATTATGGGCATGAAGGAAACCGATAAAGTTGCAGTGCGAGAACACGAGGGCGAAGGCCCCATCCAAAAATGGATGTCCAATATTGCAGCCAAGCATGGAATCTGGCTGATTGGCGGTTCGATCCCACTCTTCTCGGAAATTGCCGGCAAGGTGCGTAATACTTGCTTGGTCTATGATAACGAAGGCAAACAAGTCGCGCGTTACGACAAGATTCACTTGTTTAATTTAACGATGGGGACCGAAAACTTTTCTGAAGGTCGCACCATCGAGGCAGGCGATAAAGTGGTGGTGGTGGATACGCCGTTCGGTAAAATCGGGCTGTCGATTTGCTACGATTTGCGGTTTCCCGAACTGTATCGTGCCATGGGCGATGTTGATATCATCGTGGTGCCTTCCGCATTTACGGCAACGACAGGCAAGGCCCACTGGGAGCCGCTGATGCGCGCTAGGGCGATTGAGTCGCTGGCGTATGTGATAGCGCCTGCTCAAGGCGGGTATCACGTTAATGGCCGCGAAACGCACGGTGACTCGATGATTATTGACCCTTGGGGCGTCATTCTTGATCGTCTCCCGCGAGGTTCAGGGGTTGTAGTGGCCGGGGTGAATCCCCATTATCAAGAGTCCATCCGTAAAAGCTTGCCTGCACTCGCCAATCGTATTTTAGGCACTTTAAAACAAACCTAATCCACTGAAATTTATATGCACACAAGCCATCTGGAAATTGCTCGCGACACTTTGCTCAGCCCTTACAGCCTGACCGATTCCTCAATTGAGACCGTATTTGGCGACATCATGACGCATGATGCCGATTACGCTGATTTGTATTTTCAGTATTCCCGATCAGAGGGCTGGAGTCTCGAAGAGGGGCGCGTGAAGTCAGGCAGTTTTAATATTGACCAAGGCGTCGGCGTTCGCGTTGTCTCTGGTGAGAAGACAGCGTTCGCTTATTCTGATGACATCAGCCTGACCGCGCTCCGTGATGCCGCTGTGGCGACACGCAGTATTGCACGGGCTGGTGGCAATGCAAGTGCGAAAGCGACCACTAAAGCCCGAAACTCGCGCGCGTCATCCCTGTATACACCCAACGATCCTGTATCGAGTTTTTCCGACGCTGAAAAAGTTCGCATCCTCGAGCGTCTGGAGCAATTTGCGCGAGCAATCGATCCGCGCGTCAAAGAAGTAATGGGTCGCCTTTCGGGGGAATACGAGGTTGTAATGGTGGCGCGGCACGATGGCGTCATCGCTGCGGATGTGCGCCCGCTGGTGCACATAGGCTTGACCATCATTGCTGAACAGAATGGTCGCCGCGAGCAAGGCCATACGGGCGGCGGCGGGCGCTACGACTACCACTATTTTACGGACGACGTGCTGCGCAATATCGCGGCTGCAGGCGTTCGAGAGGCGTTAATAAACCTTGATGCACGCCCCGCTCCTGCAGGCCAAATGACGGTGGTGTTGGGCGCCGGTTGGCCGGGCATATTGTTGCATGAAGCCATTGGCCACAGTCTGGAAGGCGACTTTAATCGCAAAGGCAGTTCCGTATTTTCTGGAAGAATCGGGGAGCGTATCGCCGCAGATGACGTAACAGTGGTGGACGACGGCACGATTCAGGATCGACGTGGCTCACTGAACATCGACGATGAGGGCAATCCCAGCCAGCGTAATGTGCTGATCGAAAATGGCATCCTGAAAGGCTATATGCAGGATACGTTGAACGCGCGTTTAATGAAAACTGCCATCACCGGCAATGCGCGTCGCGAGTCCTATGCGCATATCCCCATGCCGCGTATGACCAATACTTATATGCTCGGCGGCAAGCGCAGCAAAGAAGAAATTGTGGCCTCGATCAAACGTGGTTTGTACGCGGTGAATTTTGGTGGCGGGCAGGTTGACACTACCAGCGGAAAATTTGTGTTCTCCGCATCAGAAGCCTACATGGTCGAAGACGGCAAAATCCTTTATCCGGTAGTCGGTGCGACGCTGATTGGGAATGGTATCGAATCGCTCAAACACATCACCATGATTGGCAACGACATGCAGCTCGATTCCGGCGTGGGTGTATGTGGAAAAGAGGGGCAAAGCGTTCCCGTCGGCGTCGGACAGCCTACGTTGATGATTGAAGGCTTGACGGTTGGCGGTACGGCTTAATTTGGCGAAGGTGGCAGATCATCCCAAGCAGGACGATACTCTGGTCGGCACCGGGAATGACATCGGCGCAGAAAAGATTCCGCTCCGATTTCGTGACGACTTTGCGTGGCGTGCTGTCGCTGCGGTAATCGCTGAAAAGTTCGGCGTTCGTGGCTTTAGGCTGGTCGTGATGGTTGCGGTCGTTATTGGTTATCTATGGTGGCGTGGTAATAGCTCAATTGGCGCGAGTTTGTTATACGGCTTTGCGATTCTATGTTTGGTGTTTTTTGTCGGTGTGGTTTTGGTGGCCAAAGACGCGCTTGATAAATTTGTGGCGAAACATAGCAACAACGCATGGCTGACGGTGTCTGACGATGGTGTAGGCGGCGAAGCAATCGGGATTTCTGGGGCCGAGAAATTTCATGTGCCATGGGACCAGTTTCGGCGCGTGGCAAGCCGCGGCGGGTTTTGGTTGATGGAGACACGGCAGGGAGCTTGGATGGTCGTGCCTACGACGCACTTCACTTCCCGCGCATGGACGTTGTTTCGAGCAAAAGCAACATCCAGTAAAAAACTTCAGGTCAAGTGAAACCAAGCAGGGTTGGGTCTCGTATCTACTTGGATCGCACAACAATGATGGAGCAGCACATGAAAAGACGCATTTTTTTATCAGGCCTGTTGGGTGTTGCTGGCGCCGCTACAGTAGCAAAACTAGCCAACGCACAACGTGGCGCCGCTGCACCCCTTCCCAGTTCGGAGACTATCAAAATGGCACTTAAGCAAGCAAACGAACCCGCACCCAAGATTGAAAAACTTGTACTACCCGACGCCGAGTGGAAAAAGCGTCTAACCCCGGCACAATACAGTGTGTTGCGCGACGAAGGCACAGACCGGCCTTTTGCCAGTCCGTTAAATGATGAGAAGCGCAAAGGTGTTTTTCATTGTGCAGGCTGCGATTTGGCCGTGTACACCTCAGAAATGAAATTCGACAGCGGCACCGGTTGGCCTAGTTTCTTTACAGCCTTGCCCGGCGCGTTTGAAAAGAAACGCGATTTCAAATTAATCTACCCGCGCAGCGAATATCACTGCGCCCGCTGCGGCGGACATCATGGGCATGTGTTCAACGACGGCCCCGCGCCTACCGGCCAGCGTTGGTGCAACAATGGTTCCGCGCTGGTATTCAAGCCGACGGCGTAAGTATTTTTTAAGGTGCAGGCATATTGCTCAACTAGTTTGTGCAATATGCCTGAGCAATAATCTTTGCGAGCCTCTGTTTGGCAATAAATTCAAACCTGGAAACGAGAGCACGCAAACGCCAGATGCGGAGATCTAATTGTGAACGGCTCGCAATTAATGTTGAAGGGGATTTCGTTTCTGTTGAGCAAGCCTAAGTGCATTTTTTTGATTTTTGCCTGAGATTTTGCGGGCTCCAACTCAGTAGCACATACCGCGGCAAATGATTTCAATAGTGAGGATCACTGTCTCCAGCACTACGTGTGGCTACGGCGATGAGACTATCGCATTCGCGCCGACAGCGGGCGCCTGGCCCTACGCAGCATCAGGTGACACCAGCTTTGACGTGCAGGTCAGTGGTGTGATCGTCAACGGAGCGTCTCGTAATTTCGCCTACCGTGTTACCTTAATTACCGCACCTTGAGTATTACTGCGCTTTTTACGGGTTTATCGACGCACTTGCACAACCCGCGCAAGCCCTGATAGTATTCGGCGATGCACACGTCATACTTCTATTTCTGGCAATCCTATTTTCCGAGCCTTGGCGGCTGGAAGGGTTGCTCACAACACTAGATTCAAGTGTGACGCAAAAAAATTCCAAAACCGCCGGCTATAACAACCGGCGGTTTTTTTATGTCCGTCGTTTAGTCCGGCACCTTGACGATCACCGAATTAATACGCCCCGCGAGAATGAGACAATGAGCACGCAAAATCCAGTAGCAGTTAAAGCCAGTTTGAAATTAGTCACGGAAAGCTTGCGCGATCTCGCGCCGGTAAACGAGAGCGCAAACGAAAGAGCAGACGACATGCCTT
>JBBRZG010000180.1:0-6749 GCA_038236905.1 Burkholderiales bacterium | reverse complement strand
GGCAACGCATCGACAAAAACATCCTTTGTTTTTATGCCGTACAGCGCTGATCCCGCCCGGGTAGGTCGGGTTGAAATTCGCGTGAGCAAGCCAAATTGGGTATCCGCAAAATTGGGCATTCCCGCTGCACCATTGTTGATGATCCAATGATTGCGGTTCGCAAACGTAAATTCGCGTAGCGCCGGTGCGCAGGTGTGGCTGCTGGCAAACCCGTCGACGTCTGCCTGCGAAAAAAAGTGCTCAAGCCGATCATGCTGGCCAACGTCATCTAGCGCGTCAACATCAAATTTCCAGCCTGAAAGAGATTCAGCGTCTCCGTGAACAATGCCAATGCGGGCGTCCCCCACGCGAGCGACCGCGTGCATCGGCAGCTGGCCTAGACGTGCCCGTAACCCCGGGAAGCTCAATGAGGTGCGGCGAAGCTGGTTAAGAATCTGGTTGGAGCGCGCGACTTCAATGTCTGATACATAGTCTGGGTACGCGCATCCGCATCCGGCGCTGTCGTCATCGGAGGCCAGTTCGGTTTCTACATTACCGCGCAGCGCATAGTGCGATAAAACGGCGGCGTTAATCGCGGCAAAGCCACCGGCATCAATGTTGAACCAATTGAAATCACCATTGAACACCAGTGCGGCAGAACCGCTTTCGGCGGCCAACATATCGCACACATTATCGAGTGCGGCTTGATTGCCATATAGGCCACCCACGATGTAAAGGGTGTCGGCGTGCAGATCTGGTTCGCGTGCAAAAACCGACGGCGAGTAGCGGTAATGCAGTGGGCAACTTCGACCGCTGCTGGAATTCGCTGCAGTCCCGCTCCTAACGACCCTAGGGTCGCCCAATACCACTGGCGCTTTTTCGATAATCATATGTTTTAGCAGTCTGTCTATTTAATAGCTCAGCACTCGCCAACTCGGATCAAGCGCGCGGCCTAGATACGTTGCCGCACCCGCAAATCCGGCGCATCGTGAGGCCAATATTTCTCCGGGCAAGCTATTCGCCTTCCATGCACTGGTACATGCAAATATTCGAATACCATTTGCATAGGCATCTTCCAGCATTGCGGTAAGCGGCGTTGGCTGGCTCGTGCCGGAAGGGGGCTGGGATGCAGCTTCAACGAGAAAACGTACGCTGCGGCCAATAAAATAAACCTCTACCTCACACTCCATGGCATTTGCAGTGAGCGCGTGCGAAATTGGTGTGGCGCAGTCGGCCAGATCAGCATTGCCTGTATGCAACACCAGCAGACAAAGCTTGCGAATATTTTGGTTTGAATCAGCGCTGGCCATGGCGTCAATGAATTCCGTGACGTTCGCGAAGCAGCACCACGGCCTGCGCCATTGCCTGCAATTTCCCCTCTGCGATTTTATCGGACGAAATCGGGTTGTCGGCAAAGGTCGCGAAGCCGCAATCAGGCGTAAATAGCACCCGCTCTTTACCGAAAAGTTGAATCGCGTGCTCACCTTTGGCGACGATCTCATCGACCGATTCGACGTGGGCGTGTTTTTGATTGCAAACACCAATGCCGATGCGCATGTCCTGAGGAATGGACCGCAATATATCCATCTCGCCAGCGCGGGGCGTGCAAAGTTCCAGCAATAGTGTTCCGACTTTAAGTCCGGCAAGCGTCGGCACTAACGGTGTGTAATCGCCAGCGAGGGCCGCGGACTCATCCGGGGTCCAGTTGCCACGACACATATGCAATGCAGTGCGCTCTCGTGGGAAGCCGGCAACGACTGCATTAATGAGTTCACTGGCAAAGGCCAATTCAGACGCGGTGTCTTTTTTCTCACCCAACGCGCCGCACATAAAGCTACGTTTGTTAGCACTTTGGCCGCCGCTAAACACCACCTCCGACAGCACGGGTTCATCGAATTGAACCAGCGCCGCGCCACGCGACAGCAAGTGCGCCAGCTCCTCGCGCAACACCCGCACGATGTCGGTCGCGAGCGCTTCACGATTGGCGTAAGCGCGGTCAGAAATACACTCCATCCACATAGTGCGTGTCAATAGATACGGCCCGGGCAGCGCCACTTTTACCGGTTTATCGGTCAATGTTTTTACGAAATCAAGCTCGTGCACGGCGATGGGTTTGCTACGTCCGAGTGGGCCAAATACGGCAGGATGGCGCACGTCGCCGGCGGGCACATCCAACGCGCGCAATTCGCGTTCAAACTCTTCCGGATCATCGACCAGCGGCAACAAATCCGTGAGCGGAATTAGCTGGCAATTATCGAGAATACCGCCAACAAAACTTGCGTAACTATCGCGCCGCTGTTCGCCATCAGAGACCACGTCAACACCGGCGCGCAGTTGGGCATTGACGGACAGCTGTACGGCATCATTGCCGGTGCTCTGGAACGCGGATTCATCAAGGCGACCCTCCATGTGTTCGTGAATCGCCTGCACCATCCAGCGCGGGCGCGGCCAGCTGCCGATGCCCATCACGGATAGGGGCTTGATTGATGGCGCAGGTGCTGGGCTGGGCAGGCTGGTTGGAATTTTGATTTCCATCACGGCTTGAATAGTGGTCATGGGCGGCGGTGCGGCGTTTGCTTTACGCTCCGCCAATTTGCCTTTGCTGACTAAAAAGCTGCGTTGTTTTCCGTCCTTGGTCCATGAAATCAAATCGTTTCCCGTCATCCGGCACCATGCCGGAAGATCCTCATCAACCGAAATTTCAGATGAGCGTATTTCGAGCAGCTGGCCGCGGTCCATGGGGTCAATATGCCGCCGAATAAGTAGCAGCAAGCCATTGCCGCAATCGAGATCGCCACCATCAAAACTGGTGTCGGGCACATGGGCGTGGGCAGGGGCGGGTGGGAGCGCGGGAGTCATGGCAAAATCCTTTGGTGGTGTTGATATTTTTTGTAAGCGGTCTGATCGGCTGACCATCGGTGTGTAACGTTACGGGCGTGCCTTCAAGCCCGTGCAAACCATTAAGCATTGAACTACCTTCATGCGCGTTCAGCGCCGTACAGACGGCTCGCCGCAAGGTCATCAAATTCGCTGGCGGGACCATCCGTCACCAGTTTTCCATCCGCCAAACCAATAAGGCGGTCGGCATACGCCGTGGCCAGATGCAATTGGTGCAAGCTGCACAGCACCGATACGCCATCGGTATGACAAATGTCGCGCAGTAGCGCCATGATTTCGGCGCTGATATTGGGATCAAGGCTGGCAATCGGCTCATCCGCGATGATGATATCGGGCTGCTGAGCTAACGCTCGTGCAATCGCGACGCGTTGCTGTTGGCCGCCAGATAGCGTGTCGGCACGTTGCTGCGCTTTCGCCAATAAGCCCACGCGATCAAGACATTCCAGTGCGAGTAACCGGTCGGATTTTGAAAATTGCCGCGACCAGCCACGCCATGCGCTAACGTAGCCGAGTCGGCCCGCGAGCACGTTGTCGAGCGCCGATAATCGACTGACCAGATTGAATTGCTGAAAGACGACCGCGATATGGCGTCGCTGCTGGCCGCGTAATTGCCCAACGTCTAGACCTGCAACACGAGCCACACCAGAATCCGGCGCGAGTAATCCGGTAACGCAGCGAAACAACGTTGTCTTGCCCGCCCCGCTTGGCCCAAGGACTGCGACCAATTCGCGTTCGTGCACCTCAAAGCTTATGTTGTCCAGCGCGACGTGCGGGTTGGGACCGTCCGCGCCAAACACTTTACGTAAATTTTGTACTGACAATCTCGCGCTGGCTTTGCGTGTCGCCGCCACTAAATCCGAGGCGTGGGCGGCATCCGAATCGCTGCTATTATTTTTGTGACCGTCCGAAATGGAGATAGTCGAGCTCATCTCAAACCAGCTTCCGCCGCAGCCACGCGCTGAGTTGGTCAAGTGCGGTGACCACAATTAAAATCAACGCAATAATCGTAAACAGGCGTGCGAAATCAAGTAAATCCATACTGTTTTTCAATTCCTGGCCGATACCACCGGCACCGACGACACCGAGTACGGTAGAGGCGCGGACATTGAACTCCAACCAAAATAACGAGGTAGAGGCGAATACCGGCAGCACGTCAGGCACCAACGCATACATGATTGCGGTGAAACGATTGGCACCGGTGGTGCGAACCGCATCGAATGCCGCGAGATTGGTATTTTCCAAATGATCGGCAAAAAATTTTGCGGCGCTTCCCCAGGTGTGAAGGGCAATGCCGATAACACCCGCGAACGGTCCGAGTCCCACTGCCGCGACAAACAATAACGCAAAAACAAATGCATCGATGCCCCGCAGTGCATTCAAGAACCAGCGCACCGGCTGATAAATTTTCGGGAAGGGCGTGAGGTTACGGCTGGCGAGAATTGACATGGGCAGCGCCAAGGCCACTGCTAACGTGGTGCCAATGGCTGCCATCGCGATGGTCTCGCCAATGCGAAGCAAAAATATCGGCAGCTCGGTCCACACCGGAGGCCATGCCTGCGACAGCCAAAACCAAAGCTTGGGTAGCCCGGTCACCAGCTTGCCCATGTCTACTTTTGCAAGAGTCCAACTGACTGCATAAAACGCAATAACACCCAACGCAACCAGCGATAAACGGATGCGCCGCGACCAAAATGAATGGTCCCGGGCATCTATCTTTTCAAGCGCAAGCTCTGCCTGGGTCATATTGGGTTCGAGCCTTGGGTTTGAACTACCGACTTCGCGCTAGGTTTTCTTGATGCGGCCGACCGCTATCCCGGCATCCTCAATCGATTTATAACCGGCATGGGTATTTGCCACAAAGCCTGTGTAGTGATTGGGCAACAGCGTCTTGGCTTGTTCCACCGTGATATCAGCCAGAATTTTCTGCACTTGCGCCATCAATTCCTTGGACGCATTTTTAGGCAGCGCAATCGCGTCATTCGGTAGTGGCGAAGATGTCCAAATAATCTTGTTGCTATCCGGTTTCACCCGACCCGATTCAATCATCGCGTTACGATTCCGATCATAGTCCGTTGCCATATCGACCTGTCCGGCGCCGACTGCAATTTCATTCGCGGGATGCGATGCACCTTCGCTATATTTCCAATACGTCTTTGGATCAATTTTCCACACCTCTTTGCTGTAGAAAGTCGGGATAAGCCAGCCAGACGTGGAGCCCACGTCAGCAAATGAGATCGAAAGACCGCGCGTGTCGTCAGGGAATTTGTTAACGACAAGGTTCGGGCGCGCGATGATGATGGCCTGATAAGTTGGTTTCTCATCGTATTTGACCGTGGCTACAACTTGGCAGCCGGTAGACGCATTGGCCAAGATATATCCCCATGGTCCCATCCATGCAACATCAAGGTTTCCGGAGCCCATGGCAACCGCCATGCCTGCCCAGTCAGTAGTAACAACCAATTCAAAGTCGACACCCAACTGTTTGGCGAGATGAGCAAAAATCGGCGTGTACGCCTTTTTCGTGTCTTCAGCGATTGCGAGTAGCGGACCGACGCCGAAACGAAGCGTTTTTTTCTGCGCGATAACGGGGCGCAATGCCGCCACGCTTGCCAAACCTGCGGTGCCAATCAACATATTGCGACGCGTCACCATAATGTAGTTTCCTATTTAAATGTTAAATCGAAATAGGTCTGAAATCGATCACCAGACCTTACAAAAAATTCTGAAGCATTAGCGCTGTTTTACTTTCGATCAGGCTTAGTAACTGACGGATGGGCAGCCATCCGCCATAAATTCAACCAGCTTCGCGCCGCCAACAATCGTGGCACCTTCAACCAACGTGGTTTCGTCGAGCTTGCGCTTTTTAAAGCACGGCGAACACACCCAAATTTTCCCGCCCGCTTTAACAAAATTGGTCATTAATTCCTTAAGCGCGGCAAAGCCTTCTTCGTGGATATCGTCGGCATAGCCTTGCTGCGAAAGGCGGGTGCCTTCAATGCTTAAAAACACCAGCGTCTCCTTATCAGACGCGACTGAAGCATTGGCGATTACAAATGCGACGGTGGCTCGGTCAGTGTCATCTTTTGCGCAGGTCAAACTTATACAGAATTTTCCAGCCATGAGCGTTCTCCGTGAAGGGTTAAGACGGTAGGGGGTGAGACGGTGGTTTGAAAAGATTTACTTATAAATGAACTCTATGACAATCTTGCCTTAATCCAATACGCTTGTGCTGCCGCATCCTGATGCACCATGGTGTCATTGGTCATGCCGCACCAAGCGGGAAGATCAGACGGCGCACCGGGATCGCGCGCGATGACTTTTAACACTTTGCCGGGCATTGCGCGTAGCCGGATTCGCAATTCCAGTACCAAATCGCCACAGCCCAAATCTTTTGCGTCCCATTCTTCATCATGGTGCATTTATATTTCCTCTCGATGTTTCATCATTTATTTGCTTGTCTTTGATCTCGTCGCCGTATTTAAACATCAATTGAGGGATTTGCTTAACTACGCCTAAGCGAATGTGTCAGATTCAATTTGAATGACATATTTTAAAGGTTCAACGAGCTCCCTCAGCTCAAAAAACCATCCCTGCGCAAGCGGCTAATGATGAGTTGAACGGCATCGGCTTCCGCAACGCAGCTGGTGTCGATAACAAGCTCCGCGTCTGCCGGCTCTTCATAAGGGTCTGACACGCCGGTGAATTGCAGAACCAAGCCTGCACGGGCCTTTGCATACAAACCTTTGGTATCGCGTTTTTCACACACCGCTAATGAGGTCGACACGTGAACCAAGTAAAACCCGCCGTTCAGGGCCACAAGCTGTCGCGCCGCTTGGCGCGCGGAATCAAATGGCGCAATGACAGAGACAATC
>JBBRZG010000179.1:0-6762 GCA_038236905.1 Burkholderiales bacterium | reverse complement strand
AGATTCGTAGACTTGCACCAGCCCCATTTGGCCGACGGCAGCGGCGGCTTGCAGGCGATTTACTTCATGTGGACGCGCAATCCAGCCCAGGCGTTTCATGCCTTCTGCAATCGCGCCGCTCGAGACCAGAATCACCTCATGGCCGTTGCGGGCAAGTGCTGCAATTTGCCGAACCCATTCACGAATCAAGGCATGATCAACACCCGCACCGTGATTGGTGATGAGGGTTGAGCCGATTTTGATAACAATGCGTTTAGGGGGCTTCATTTTTAAAAACGCCAGCAGGGACGGGCATCGCAGAGCAAAAAGTTCTCAAAATGGCCGCCAATTCTAGGGTTTGTACTTTTCTTCCAGCGTGGCGCGCGGTAATTCCTTATTTGCCACCGCATCATTTAGGGCTTTTATCTGTGCTGTTTTGAACGCATCGACGTGCTCCATGATGGCAAACGTCAGCGCCGGGCAGCCATCGCTTTTCATCGCTGAAATCATGAAGTGCGGCCCTTTCCATTTCAATCCTTTAATAATCGCCTTGACGCGTTTTTCAGCTTCGGCAGGTTCCAGCAAATCAGCTTTGTTCAGGATCAGCCAGCGTGGTTTTGTAAATAGTTCGTCATCGTATTTTTTTAATTCATTGACAATCGCCTTCGCTTCTTTGACGGTATCCGTGGTCTCGTCAAATGGTGCAATATCGACCAGATGCAGGAGCAAATGCGTGCGCTGCAGATGTTTCAAGAATTGATGCCCCAACCCGGCGCCTTCAGCCGCGCCCTCAATCAAACCCGGCACGTCGGCGATGACGAAACTCTTGTTGTCGGAGACGCGAACCACGCCCAGATTGGGATGCAGCGTCGTGAACGGGTAATCCGCTACTTTCGGTTTCGCGGCCGAGACGGCTCGGATAAAGGTCGATTTGCCGGCGTTGGGCATGCCCAATAGCCCGACGTCGGCGAGTACTTTCAGCTCGAAATGGATATCCTTGGTCTGACCCTCGGTGCCCTTGGTGGTCTGGCGGGGCGCGCGGTTGGTGCTGGATTTGAAATGCAGATTGCCCAAGCCGCCACGACCGCCTTCGGCCACCAGTACGCGCTGCTTATCGTGCGTTAAGTCGGCGATGATGACATCTGTGGTCAAGTCTTTAATCAAGGTGCCGACCGGAACGCGCAACGTCACGTCGTCTGCACCGCGCCCGCTGCAATCTGCACCGCGGCCGGTTTCGCCATCTTTGGCGCGGAAAATACGCGCAAAGCGGTAATCCACCAGCGTGTTGATATTGCAATCGGCGATGACATAAATTGAGCCACCGCGACCGCCGTCGCCGCCGTCGGGTCCGCCAAACGCGATGTATTTCTCGCGGCGCATGGAGGCTGAGCCGTTGCCGCCGTCACCCGCGTGGACTTCAATTCGTGCTTCGTCGATAAATTTCATATTTTTACTTTATTTGCCCCTCTCGGGGCGGAAAACGACCCCAGAAACAGAGCCGAAAAAAAAGCCCCGAAGAAAATTCTTCGGGGCTTTTTGACTTGCAAATAGCCTTAAAAACTATGCCGGCTGAACAGCTTCAATCGTGATGGTGCGGCGACGCTTCTCGCCTTTGACTGCGAAAACAACTTTGCCGGTTTTAAGTGCAAACAAAGTGTGATCCTTGCCCATGCCGACATTTTCGCCCGCGTGGAATTCAGTCCCGCGCTGACGCACGATGATCGAACCCGCTGGAATTAATTCGCCGCCGTAAGCTTTGACGCCCAACCGTTTTGATTCTGAGTCGCGGCCGTTACGTGAACTGCCGCCTGCTTTTTTGTGTGCCATGATTTAGCTCCTTGGTTCTGGCTACGTCGTCGATTATTTCTTGATGCCGCCGTCGAGCGCGACTTGCAGCGCTTTCAGCTCATCCCATTTTCCATCCGCAGCCAACTGGGCTTGCTCTGGCCATGTGCCGGGATTGTGCGACGCGTAACGTGAACCGGCTTTGTGAAGAATGTCCGACAACGTTGCAACCGGTGTCTTAGCCAATTCTGCGAACGTGGTGATGCCCGCAGCGATGAACAGACCGGAAATCTTCGGACCAATGCCCTCGATTTTCGTCAAATCATCAGCTTTAGCCGCACCTTGAGGGGCAGCAAAAGTTGCCTCGGCAATCACCTTGGCGCCATCAAAAATCGAGCCGATAAAAATCTCGGAATAATTCTGACGATGGCCTTGGCGCTTTTGATAATGTTTGCGACGGCGCATTTTGAAAATGCGGACTTTGTCCGCACGATCTTGCGCAATGACAGTAACCTGGACTGTCGCACCTGCCACGAGCGGAGTACCGATGGTAACGAGTTCGCCGTTACTAACCATCAACACTTCATCGAGGACAACTTGCGAGCCCACGTCTGCCGGTATCTGTTCTACTTTAATTTTTTCGCCGACTTGGACGCGATACTGCTTCCCGCCGGTTTTTATGACCGCATACATGGTTAAACTCCTAAAAGAAATCGAAATTGCAGTCGATTCAATATTTTTCCGACTCGCTTAACCATTTTGCTGCCAGCGATTGCACAGCAAATATCGAAGTCATTAACACTGCGAGTGGTATTGATCGAATGAACCCGCTATTATACGGCTCCCAGTTACGTCAGTCAACCCGAATGTTTGCCTGAAATCAGTGGGTTAGAACTTGTCTGTGCACTTTTTTTGTACCTTGACCAGGCCTCAAACGGGTTTGGAATTACCTTCGCCACCCTGAATCACATGAATTCTTCGCAAATAGTCACCCGATCAGTAGAAACCGGCTTGGACGAATTCCGCGCCTTCATGGCGGACGATATGCTCGCGATTGACGGCGTCATTCGCAGGCGGTTGTCATCGGATGTGGTGCTGATCAACCAGATTTCACACTACATTATCGAAGCAGGCGGCAAGCGGCTGCGGCCGGCATTGGTGACATTGAGCGGAAATATGGTTGGCGCGGATAGCGCCCGAACGCGTGACATGGCGGCGGTGATCGAATTTATCCATACCGCGACGCTGCTTCACGACGATGTCGTCGATGAATCAGATTTGCGCCGTGGGCGCGACACCGCGAATGCGACTTTTGGCAACGCGGCATCGGTGTTAGTTGGTGATTTTCTTTATTCGCGCGCATTTCAGATGATGGTTGAGCTGGGTTCGATGCGGGTGATGGGCGTGATGGCTGAGGCCACTAATGTAATTTCCGAGGGCGAGGTTTTGCAGCTCATGAATGTGCGCGACCCCGACACCACCGAAGAGGCCTATCTTACAGTCGTGCGCTATAAAACTGCAAAGTTATTCGAAGCCGCATGCCGTGTCGGGGCAATCTTAGGCGGCTCCAGTGAACGCGATGAGTCTGCTCTGGCCGCCTATGGCGCACATTTGGGTACTGCATTTCAGTTGATTGATGATGTCCTGGATTATTCAGGTGATATTCAAGAAACCGGTAAAAATGTGGGCGATGATTTGGCAGAAGGCAAACCTACATTGCCGCTGATTTATGCAATGCGAACCGGTAGCGCCACGCAGCAAGAAATAATTCGTGAGGCCATTGTTGACGGTGGTTTGGCTACGATCGATGCTGTCGTCGCGGCGATTCGCGCAACCGGTGCGCTGGATTACGCGAGGGATGCGGCCAGGCGCGAGGTGGCAACAGCGGCGGCAGCTATCGAACATTTTCCGGATTCCGCTTCGCGCGCGGCTTTGTTACAATTATGTGTGTTTGCGGTTGAGCGTCGGTCTTAAACGACTGCCCAGATACGGGACAAGCCTGCCGTGGCACGACTTGATCGTTTTTTGAGGTTTGATTTTTCTGAGTATCCGTTACAAGCGCGTCATCGAGCCAATTTCCAAGCCTGCCATGAGGTCAGAACGACCCGCAGGCTTTTATTTTGCGTTACTGCTTTAGATTTTTTTGTCATAACCAAATTCTTCGCACCCCATTTCTCTTCGAGCAATCCATGGCATCTCAATTTCAAGAAAAAGTTCTAAGCGTTCATCATTGGACCGATAACCTGTTCAGCTTTACCACCACGCGTGACCCATCGTTCCGTTTCCTGAACGGTCAATTCACGATGATCGGCATTGAAGTCGATGGCAAGCCCTTAATGCGCGCATACAGC
The DNA here is from genome assembly GCA_038236905.1 of Burkholderiales bacterium. Classification (GTDB taxonomy): domain Bacteria; phylum Pseudomonadota; class Gammaproteobacteria; order Burkholderiales; family Usitatibacteraceae; genus UKL13-2. The sequence continues at coordinate 2,647 of JBBRZG010000179.1, read as the reverse complement.
ATGGCAAGCGCCAACTACGACGAGCAACTCGAATTTTTCTCGATCAAAGTGCAAAACGGGCCGCTCACCTCGCGCCTGCAGCACCTAAAAGTAGGTGATACGTTGCTGGTCAACAGCAAGGCGGTTGGCACCTTGATTCTGCAAAACCTGCTGCCGGGAAAAACCCTGTATTTGCTTTCCACGGGCACCGGCATGGCACCGTTCATGAGCGTGATAAAGGACCCTGAAACCTATGAGAAATTCGAAAAAGTGGTGCTGGCACATGGCTGTCGTACTGTGGCCGAGCTGGCGTATCACCAACTGATTACAGAAGACCTGCCGAAGAATGAGTTTTTTGGCGAAGATGTGCGTAAGAAATTACTCTACTACCCTACTGTCACCCGCGAACCGTTCCGTAATCAGGGCCGCGTCACTACCCTGATGGACTCCGGCAAGATGATGGATGATCTAGGCTTGCCACACCTCGATATTGAACATGATCGGGTGATGATTTGCGGCAGCCCAGAAATGCTCAAAGATAGCCGGGATCTGCTCGTGAAGCGCGGATTTTTAGAAGGCAATATGAGTACGCCGGGACATTTTGTGGTGGAACGCGCGTTTGTCGAAAAATAACCACCGGCAATAATTTTTGCGGTTTTACCCGCTCACAGGCGGCTTCGGTTAGCATACGCAATCGCGTTTTTTGGAAGTATTTGTGGGCAAAATCATTTTTGCGCTGATTACCGCAGCCATCGCCTGGTTTCTGTTCAAAGGCTTGACGAAAAAGCCGCCTAGCGGCCGCAACGACGCCAACAGTTCGAATACACCCACGGCTCGCCCCACAAACTCGAAGGCGGGAACGCCCCCAAATTTGAACGCACCAGAACGCATGGTCAAGTGTGTGCGTTGTGGGGTCTTCATGCCCGAAGCAGATAGTATGATCATCGACGGCAAACTCAGTTGTCGCGATCCGGAGGCGTGCGGGCACGCTAGCGAGCGCCGGAGTTCATGACCGTGGCGGATGGTCCAGTACCCGCAACGCGCATAAATGGTGGCGCGCCGCCGGTACCGAGCACATCATCTGCCAGCATGGCGTTTCTTTGGCACTCACTGACTTCGTTTTCGGTTTACCGTTTGTTGATCGCGATGTTGTTGGTGGTGGGTTATTGGGGTTTTGGTCGGTTGCAGTTGGTGGGTGCCGCCGTCCCCATGCTCGCGACGCCGGTATTGTTGGCGTATTCGATGGCCGCAGTGGCGATGTTTGTGACCGCGAAAATGCGCGTTCCCTCGCCCAACGTTCACCTCACCACCCAAGTTCTGGTCGACGTCATCGGCTTGACGTTGCTGATGCATGCCTCCGGTGGCGCGCGCAGTGGCATTGGTCTTTTACTGCTGGTGACCCTGGCCGCCGCCGGCCTGGTTTCACGCGGACGGATGGCATTTTTTCACGCGGCACTCGCGGCGTTAGCCATATTGGGTGAACAGTTATTGCAGTTTTGGCAATTCGATGCACAGGCAGGAGATTTCTTGCCAGCCGGATTATTGGCGGGGAGTTTCTTTGTCACCGCCGCGTTAGGCTATACGCTGGCAAAATATGCAACCGGTGTTGAGAAAATTGCCGAGGCTCGCGGCGTTGACTTGGCGAATATGGCCGAAATCAATCAGTTGGTGATTCGCGATATGCAGGACGGTTTCGTGGTGGTGGATGAGCAAGGAATAATTCGTCAGCACAATGGGCAGAGTGAAGAGATGATCGCAGGTTTAAAGGGCGCGGCGAATCAGCAAATTAGTGACGCGGCTCCGCAACTTGCGGGTCTGCTTTCAAAGTGGCAAAAAAATCATTCGCGGATTTTCCCGATGGTTAGAGATGCCATCACCCAGAAGGACTACCAAGTGCGTTTCGTCGCGGTGGGCGATAAAAGTCCCTCGCCGACGGTGGTATTTATTGAAGATGCCGGCCGCATCCGTTCCCAAGCGCAACAGATGAAATTGGTCGCACTTGGCCGGCTGACCGCCAGCATTGCCCACGAAATCCGCAATCCCCTGTCCTCAATTAACCACGCTGCAGAATTGCTGCAGGAGGACGATCACCGTCTGCCCGCTGATGCCCGTTTATTAACGATCATTCAGGAAAATTCGCGCCGACTGGATCGCATGGTGCAAGAAGTATTGAACCTCAACCGGCGCGATCGCGCCCATCCGGAGGCGATCGACGCACGCGTCTACCTTGAACAATTCATAATGGATTTTTTAGCGAATGAGAAAGTGCTGGATGATGTCATTTCTCTCGATATCACCACCTCGCGGCGCATTATTTTTGATCGTAGCCATCTCGATCAAATTTTATGGAATCTGCTTCGAAACGCTTATCGTCACAGCCGAAAATCGAGCGGAAGTGTGAGCGTACGACTGGCCGATACCAGTGTCAGCAATATGGCTCGGTTGACGGTGGTGGACGATGGCCCCGGCGTTTCCACTGAAGCACTGGCCCACCTGTTCGAACCATTTTTTACTACCGAGACTTCAGGCACCGGATTGGGCCTTTACATCGCGCGCGAATTAGCCGAAGTCAATTCGGCTCGTATTGAGTATATTGCCGAGCGCACACCGGCCGCCGCACGCGGCGCCGAATTTTGCATTACGCTTCAGCTGCAATAAAATTTAGAGT
>JBBRZG010000178.1:0-6772 GCA_038236905.1 Burkholderiales bacterium | reverse complement strand
GTTTGGATTGATGTCATAAAACAAAGTCCGTAGGGGGGAAATTAGAATTTGTTATTTTCTCTCGCCGCCGATGTCATCGGGTGATTCATCATCGCTCGCTTCGCTCAGTTCGATTTGCGAGAGATGCCGATGAAGGATCGCAGCCAGAAAGGGGGAGAGGCCAAAGACGCAACTCGCCACCTGTCTGCGAACGGTGGTGAGCATGAACATCAGATTCTGGTCGCCGTGACGACGAGCAAGGATGCGTGCGATGAGACCGATCAGGTCAGCGTGCAGCGCCCCCTGCTCGGACGTAAATGCCACCGAAACGGTTTCGGGTTTACGCGTGGTGAAGTTGCCAATGTCACGCCGCCGGGTGCGGTTGATGAGCGGTGAAAACGTGTATAGCTCTTCCAGTTTCCGGATGAGTGCGAGTCGACTCTCGGCGTTGCTGCCGTCAGCATCCAGCTCGTCAGTAACCTCTTGAAGCACGGGGTTGGCGGCCAGTACGCCGCGCCCCCACGGCGTAGCGACAGCAAGCTCAATAGCGGCGCGAGTCGAAGATTGCCAGCCTGGGCGAGCAGCTCGCGCCGACTCGATGGCAGCATTGATGTGCGGGTTTGGCTCAGACATTTGTTCAAAAGCTTGGCGGCTGGGCAGTACATCCGGGCGCAGCAGATGCAGCAGGGTATATAGGTCGTTATCACCCAACTGGATAGGCGTGGCAGAGAGCAGCACGACTGCTTCGGCGTTGTCGCAAAAATAGCGCACGTTGCGGTATGCCCAAGTGTCGGTGTTGCGGATGTGATGCGCCTCGTCAACTATGACCAAGTCGAAAGCAGGCGGAGGATCGAGATCGAGCAAGCCGCGCTGTTTCTTGCGGCCTTGCTCATTACCCATCAGTAGCGTTTCGTCAAGCAGGGAATAAGGCAGAATCGCGCGGGAATATTGTTGCGGCCAGACGCCGTCAAGATGTGTTTCCTCAATGCAGTAACGTATGGCAGGGCCGTCGAGGTGTACGAACTGTTCATCGAAGCGCTTCATTTCTTCCAGCCACTTGCGTTCTGCTACCAGAGGTTTCGGACAAATCACCAATACAGATCGCAACTCGCGCCGTGCTTGGAGTTCTTTCAGAATTAGGCCGGCCTCGATGGTCTTGCCTACACCAACCTCATCCGCTATAAGCAGGCGCGGACGGTCGGCTTGTATGAGCTTGAGTACGGGCCGAAACTGATAGGGTACGAAATTGATGCGTGAGGCGAACAGCGAGTACAGTTGGCTGGTGCTGGGATGACGTAGTTGTAGGGCAGACAACGCCGCGTGCAGAGTCTCCGGCACTACGCTGATGCGTGCAGGGTGGACAGTTGCAAGTTCAATTTGGGATGCGTAGTAAGTCGTGACAGCACCATCGTGAAAGACCTGAAACCGATCCTCTGACTCGCCGGGCAAGTGGGCGATGATTGCCCCCGATGTTGCTGGCTGGGCCTTTAATCGTACAACAGCGCCGAGCCTAAACTCATCCGACATGTTTGAAATCTGAAGCTGGTTACCAGGTTGAGCAGTTGCTCCCGTCAGCTTTTCCAGCAAGGACTGTTTGTGCTGTCGCAGTTCTTTGAGCGTATCGGCGTTAACGCCCAGCGCTTGTTGCAGACGTTCAATGGTATCGAGATCACGGTAGTGCGTTTCGTCATCCAAGCCGCCGGAAGGGAGATGCGCCCACCGGTTGCGAATGTTTTGTGTTTCCTTAAGCCAGTTGCGCGCCTCCTTGGGCAATTTGGCATGGTTTACCAAATCAAACCAATTCTGGTCGAGAACGCGCAACAAGGCAGCAAGATCAAGACCGCTCAATTGAGTGATTCCGCGTTGCTCCGCTTGCTGTCGCTGCATGTAGCTCAACGTATTCAGCACATAACGATCCCACCAATCAACCGCTGCAAGCTCAGGCAACCACAAAGCAAGCAGGCCTTGTAATTGCTTCGTCAGGCTATTCAGTAATTTTTCCACGTTTGTGTCTTTCTTACGATTCGTCCGGAGGAATCGCATTTAGTCTTTGGCTTGTCTGCGGTTATGTTACCAAGTTAGATGCCGGCGGAGAGTTCGAACTTGTGGAGAGGCCAACATGTTCGATGGAAAAAGCATGGTGTCAACGTACCGGAGTTGGGCAGGTGGTCTAAGCGGCCTAGTTTGAGGTTTCTTCTGGCCAGTCTTGATCGCCTGACTGAAATGGCCAGGTTTCTCTTCAAGTTGCACTGCTGACCTTCAACCAAGGAATTCTGATGAGGGTCGAACATCTATTGATGGCCGCGAACGATTAGCGTGGCCCCTCAGAACCGGACGTTCAATCTTCACCGCCGCAACAAATTGAAAATCTGACGTTGGGGCGCGCAACTTTGCGGATGGTGAAGAGGATTGATTATTCGCAATCAAGGCGACTCAGCAAGCTGCGTCGTCCAATACATAAAGTAGGCAAAGATCACGGACCGACGAGCGTGGGATTGCCGTGCCCCCTGCCTCCCGCCGCTCCCCGCCTCTCCGCAATTCACGTCTACTGCGAATCCATCCACCGATTCATTTTCGCTTCCAGCACCGTCAGCGGTAACCCGCCGTCTTTAAGAATTTCATTGTGGAAGTTGCGCAAATCAAACCGCGCGCCGAGTTTTTGTTCGGCGCGACGGCGAATTTCTATGATCTTTAATTCGCCAATCTTGTAGGCCAGTGCCTGACCGGGAATCGCCATATAGCGCTCGATTTCCTGTACCTGATCTTCACGTCGGCCGCCTTCATTTGCCAGCGAGTAATCAATGGCCTGCTCGCGGGTCCAACCCTTCGCGTGCATGCCGGTATCGACTACCAGGCGGATGGCGCGATGCATTTCACCCAGCAAGCGGCCCATGTATTGATACGGATCGTCGTACACGCCCATCTCGTTGCCGAGGCTTTCCGCATAAAGACCCCAGCCTTCGCTGTAGGCGGTGAAACTGTTGAAGCGGCGGAAGCGCGGCAGCGCAGATTCCATCGCCAGCGACACCTGAAAATGATGGCCCGGCACGCCCTCATGCAAAAACAATGAGGTCATTCTTGGTGTCGTATAAGTGCTCGCATCGCGCACCGGCGCGTAGAACACACCGGGCCGTGAACCATCTGGTGTGCCGACGTTGTAATGGGCGGCCGCGGTCGCGCGGGTGATTTCTGGCTCAGGACGAATCACCAAGGTTGAGCGCGGTTGCACGGTGAATAATTTATCCACCAGCGGGGCGACGCGTTTTTGAATCACGCCGTACGCTGCGATCACTTCGGCTTCGGTTTTAAACGGCGTCAATTTTGCGTTGGTGGTGATGGATTGCAAGAATGCATTGAGGTCCCCTCTAAAGCCAACCTGCTGCCTTACTTTTTCCATCTCGCCGCGAATGCGGGTCACTTCCCGCAGACCAACCTGATGAATTTCTTCTGGCGACATCGTGGTGGTGGTTGATTCGCGCGCGCGGAACGCATACATGGCCGCGCCGTTTGGCATGTTGCCGATACCGGCCGTGTCGCGGGCGCGCGGCAAATATTCATTCTCGATGAAGGTATGCAGACGTGTGAAGGCGGGAGTGATTTTTTCGGCTACGATTCTGCGATAAGCCTCCGTCAACCGCGCGCGGTCGTTGTCGGAAAAACCAGCCGGAAATTTTTTGACCGGCACATAAAATCCACTCTGTGCGGGATCCGCCACCATTTGCGATTTCAGCTGCGGCAGCATGCGCAACACCAGCACCTTGGGCAGCACCATTTGTTTGGCGATGCCGTCACGCATATTCGCGATGGCTGAATCTGTCCACCCCGGGAAACCTTCCAAACGTTGCAGGAACTGCTCGTAATGCTTGACGGTACGAAACGGTTGCGCGCCTTCGGTGCTGGCAAATTGCACCATCGTCAGCGGCAGGGAATAAAACTGGCTCAAAGGCATGAGCTGAAATTCATACTGAAGTTCTTCGAGCCGCATGCTGGCGCGATATTCCAAAACCTCACGGCTCAATACATCCGCCGCTGACAACTGACGCGGATCGATATTTTTCAGGGCGGCGAGCGTGTCTGTCTGCAAGGCTCGTTCGCGCTGGCGATATTCGGGCGTCAGATTGTCGACAAACAAGCCGTAATAGCGCTCCTCGCCAATGCGGGTCGCCGCGAGCGGGTTCAGCGCGAAGCCTTCGTCAACATAACGGTCTGCGATTGCCGCCAATTGCTCACCCGGCGTAAGTGTCTTCATCGATGCGACCGGTATGGCCGGGGCCGTCGGCGCGTTGGCAGTCGGTGCGGACGTACAGGCCCCGAGTACAGCAGCGGTGGCAATGCATGCAAATAGTTTGATCACGTTCAAGTTGGCTCCAGTGGGATTAAATATCGTGTTTTTGGGATGGTTTAAATAAGCGATGTGAAGCTCAGCAGGGATAACGCCGCTTGCTGGGATTCAAGATCCGCAAGTGAACTGCGGAACCGTTTGCATTGATTGGTTATGGTCGATTTCTGCTCAATTACTTGCTGATCGTGGAAGATGTTGTGAACACTTGATTGTAAGCAGATTCGGTAAAGCCCCGCAAAACTTTGCCATCGACAATGAGCATGGGCACGCCCGATCCTCCGCCTGCGTCGAAAAATGCACGTGCGCCAGATTCGGTGTCGATATCGATTTCCTGAAACGAAATTTTATTTTTCGATAGATAGCTTTTTGCTCTTCGGCAGTATCCGCACCAAGCTGCGCTGAACAATGTCGGCGTGGCCGATGACGATTTATTGCTAGTAGCCGTTAGCGCATTGTCGCGCACGCGTCTGGCAGCGACCGCCGCGAGTTCTTGTTGATATTTCAATACTGATGCGGGCAGCGGCGACGACGGTTGGACGGCGATATTGAGCGTAGTGGTTTTGAGGGTGCCCACGGTTGTGTTTGAGCTGACGTCGGCTGGCGGCTGGTCGGTGTAAATAATTTTACCGTCGGCACCGACAGTTTTATAAACCGCAGCCGAAGTGTCACTAGCTGCGCCGAACAACCCCACTAGAGCGCACGTCAACACAAAGGACGTAAACGATAAATTTTTATACATACTGCGATGTCCTTTTCGTAGATTGCGCGATCTTCCGAATGCATTCTGCATGATTTCAGTGCTGTGATGGTAAACCAGCGAGCACTCGGGGCGCCTTGCAATGTGGCGGGATGCGCCGGTCGATAAGCGGAATCTATTCGGGGATTCTGGGCTAGACATAAAATTAGAATACTAGAGCTGGCGCGGCACTTGAGGCATAAATGCTTCAAAGCGCCCGCCTATCAATGAGTTTTTATTTGCTAGACACCGGGCGCAACCGAGACATTGAGCGAATCCGCCACGCGAGCCGAGGTGCAACGTCATGCCTCAATTCGTGCGCACCGCACGAATTTGGTGCTCGGTGCTGTGAGCCTTGAGTCAAACCCGCAGCCCGCCCGACGCGCACCGATGGCGACTCACCCTCCCCCGCCTGTCATGTGCCAGCGCACCTGATCTCGAGCACAGTGACGCAGTTTTGCGTGGCACGATTGTTGCTCATTCGGAAGCGAGCTCGATAGATAACGTTACCCACATCTAAGCCTAGACCCACCCACCGCCTTTGGAAAACATGATCGCATCACCCCCCAAGCTTTCGTTGCAAGGTATTCACAAGTCTTTCATTTCCAAAGGTGCCGCACTTCCCGTACTTAACGGTGTCGATATCAGTGTTGAGCAGGGCGGCTTTCTCAGCGTTATTGGCCCCAGCGGATGCGGCAAGACAACGGTTTTCAACATCATTGCCGGATTGCTCACCCCCGACGCGGGCACCATCTCAGTAGACGGCAGTGTCGTGACCGATCTGCGAGGTCGCGTTGGCTACATGATGCAAAAGGATTTGCTGTTCCCGTGGCGCACCGTGATGGAAAACGTGTTGCTCGGACTTGAGCTGAAAAAGATGCCGATGGCACAGGCCAGGGAGATGGCGCGCGAACACCTCAACACCTATGGTCTCTCGGGGTTCGAGAATGCATATCCCCGCACCCTCTCCGGTGGGATGCGCCAACGCGTGGCGCTCATCCGCACATTGATCAGCAACCCTGACATCTTGTTGCTCGATGAGCCCTTCTCCGCGCTTGACTATCAAACGCGGCTTTATCTGGAAGGCGTATTGATCGAGGCCGTCGATACCTTTAAAAAAACCGTCATTCTGGTGACCCACGATATTGACGAGGCCGTTGCACTATCGAGGCACGTGACGGTGTTGAGCGGGCGGCCAACCAAGGTCAAGGCCAACTACACCATCGACATCCAAGAGCGCACGCCCATTGGGGCGCGCAGCGATCCCCGCTTTCATGAATACTTCCACGCCTTGTGTGCGGAGCTCGACATCCAGACGCGAAAGAAAGCGGCATGAGCAGCACCCTACCCAATCCCGCTGTACACGACAGAGGACAATCTCCGGCCGCGAGTTCCGGGTCAGCCGTTGCCCGAATTACAACCCCAAAAACAAAAATTCCGGAAGCATTTTTGAGGGTAGCGATCCAATTCGCACTAATGTTCGTGATCCTCGGCGTATGGGAAGGCGGCGTACGCCTGGGCTGGATCTCTGCGTTCCTGTTTGGCTCGCCCGTCGGCATCGCGCAATTTGCCCTCAAGTCGATCATGGATGGTTCGCTGCTTTACGACACTTGGGTCACGGTATTCGAGGCAACCTTGGGATTTGTGATTGGCACCGTGGCGGGGTCTCTGCTCGGCTTGGCGCTATGGTATTCACCGTTTATCGCCCGCACCGT
>JBBRZG010000177.1:0-6829 GCA_038236905.1 Burkholderiales bacterium | reverse complement strand
TTCGCGGCGTTTGCAATGACGTTTGTAGATAGTCAGGACGAAAAAATTCGCAGCCGAAAGGACTTTATCGCCGCGAGGGATACCTTAAAATCCAAAGTTGTCACAAATACTCAGGTGCTCGCGGCGGCTATCGATGAAGCACTCACGCTGGCGGCTGAGATTAAAAAACTGCTCGACGAACGCTATGTAAAAGGTTGGGAACACATCGGCCCTGACGTCGAAGCGCAACTGAAAAATTTGTTCAGCAAGGAGTTTTTACGCGAAATCCGTGGCACCCAATTGCTGCACTATCCCCGTTATCTCAAAGCTATTGCCATGCGTATCAACAAAGCAAAGCAGGGCGCGATGGAACGCGATCTGGAGCAATTTAAATCGGTGCGTCCGCTATGGCAGAATTGGCTGGGCGTAAAAAACCAGCTTGAAACTGAAATTGCAGAATATCGTTGGTTGGTGGAAGAACTGCGCGTCAGCTTGTTCGCTCAAGAACTGCGCACGCCGCTGCCGGTGAGCGTGAAACGCGTGACGAAAGTGTGGGATGAGTTGCAGAAATAGGCTGTGCTCTTTGCTCCGCAGGTGGAAGACGTAGGCTCCGCTCCATCCCCTGATGAGGTGAAGGTGCTAGCTGGCAGGCCGCGGAAAAATTATTAGGTTAACGAATAAGAATCGAATCAACATTCAAATATGAAATCGGAAACTTTCCACCGCCTCGCCAGCCGCATGGCCAATATCGTGCCTTTCGAGGTGATGGAGATTTCCAGCGCTGCGCGCAAGTTGGAGCGCGACGGCCGCGATGTCATTCACATGGAGGTCGGCGAGCCGGATTTCCGCACGCCGCAGCCGATCATCGATGCCGCCGTGGCCGCGCTCAATTCGCAACCGATGTATTACTCCTCGGCGATCGGCATGTTGCCGCTACGTGAGGCGATCGCTAATTTTTATAAAACAAAATACGGGGTTAGCGTATCGCCGGATCGCATCATTGTCACGGCAGGCTCCAGCGCGGCCTTGTTGATGACCATGGGTGTGCTGCTCAATAGCGGTGATGAAGTGCTGATGGCGGACCCGGGCTATCCCTGCAATCGCCACTATGTGCACGCCATGGATGGGGTGCCGAAATCGATTCCGGTCGGCCCCGAGTTTGCTTACCAGCTGGCGGCCTCGCATATCGAACAATACTGGGGCCCGCGAAGCGCCGCAGCGTTGGTCGCTACGCCGTCGAATCCGACGGGAACGTTGGTGCCCGATGCTGAACTGCGCGCCATTCACACGGCGGTGACCTCGCGTGGCGGCACCCTGATTGTGGATGAGATTTATCAGGGCCTCACCTACGGCATAGAGCCCTCGACCGCCTTGTCGATTGCTGATGATATTTTTGTCACCAGCAGCTTCTCCAAATATTTTCAGATGACCGGTTGGCGTCTGGGCTGGGCGGTGGTGCCGGCGGCCTATGTGCGCGAGTTCGAAACCTTGGCGCAGCATCTGTTCATCTCGCCCTCGGCGCCCGCACAATACGCCGCATTGTCCGCGTTTGATCCGCGTACCCTGGAAATCGTCGAAGCGCGGCGCAGTGAATTCAAGGCGCGTCGCGATTTCCTCATCCCCGCGCTGCGTGAGCTGGGTTTTGGTATCCCGGTGGTGCCGCAAGGCGCGTTCTATATTTACGCGGATTCATCAAAATTGAGCGCGAGTAGTTTTGATTTATCACGCAAAATTCTCAACGAAGCGCATGTCGCACTCACGCCGGGCAAAGACTTCGGCATGAACCATCCCGAACGGCACATCCGCATCGCGTACACGAACAACATTCCACGATTGGCCGAGGCAATTGAGCGCATCCGAAAGGTTTTATGAAAAAACTATTCTTGTTGACGGCATCACTCGCAATGTCCCTATTGGGGTTCCTCGCGCTCTCGCAAAGTGCGCTGGCCCAAGACCGCACAGATCGCGCCATCTTTGAAAAAATTACCGTCAAAGCCAACGTAGACGACGTATGGCGAGCATGGACCACCACCGACGGTATCAAAACGTTTTTTGCACCGGACGCGAAAGTGGAGTTGCGTGTCGACGGTCCGTTTGAAATCTATATCAATCCACTTGCCGAAGCAGGGCAGAAGGGCGCGGAGGACATGCGCATCCTTGCTTTCCAAGATAAAAAAATGCTCACTTTCACTTGGAATGCGCCGCCGTTTTTGCCTGAAGCCCGCAAGCAGCGAACCGTGGTGATTGTGCGTTTCATTTCGCGCGGTGATTCGCTTACCGATGTGACGCTGCAGCACGTGGGCTGGGGTGAAGGAAATGAATGGGACAAGGCGTTCGACTACTTCACCAAAGCGTGGCCGAGTGTATTGAAGAATTTGAAGAAGCGTTTCGATGATGGCCCGGTCGATTGGAAGCCGTGGCTGGAACAATTGAAACGCGGTCAGGCCGCTAACCAAAAGAAATAACACAGGCCGCTTTGATCGTAGGCGATGAATTGAACATCGATCAATGGATCGATGCCACTAGTGATAGCTATTTCTAGCGCGACTATCGATTGACGTAAGCGTCACGTCGATTTGCTCGCGTTTACCTTCGTATTCAACGGGCACCTGTATCTTCAGCCAATTTCCGGTTCCGCGCTCTGAAAATTCCAGCTCACGTCCGCGCTGATTGATATTAAACATTTGCCCGCTTGGAAACAACTCAGACAAATCAAAAATAAAGCCAAGCGTGCTGCCGCTGGTCTCATCTGCACAGATTGGTGGCGCTTCGAAAACGCGATTCTCGCCGCCTTTATTAGCAAGAATCTGAATCGGGCCGGGAAGCGGCCCATATCGTGCCCAACGGACTCGCATAGGAATTTCTTTGGATTGCATATTTGAACTGAGGCGCGCCTGATCAAAGCGAAAACATACCGGTCCACGGGCATTGCTGCGGATGAAGTAGCCGAAACCGCCCGGATCAGCGCTGACTCTCCATTCGAATATCTTGCCAGCGTAATGTACATTCGAGAATACAGAGGCTGCCTTCGGATCTCGTTGTTTGCTGATTTCGCCCGCTCCGCTTCGCCAAGCGTTCCCCTCCGCATCGCGCCCTCCAACTTGCACATCGAAATCAAGATCGACTATAACGGTCGTCATCGATTGACAGCCAACTTGCAGGAAAAACGCTGAAGCAAAAAAAACTGACTTTCCTACACGCGAAAAAATTTCTACGGTGAAGCTTGCAGCAAATTTTAAATTTATAGACGTTAAGTTTGACATAACACACCTGATTCGCACGGAGGCTGGTCATCAAACCAACTGCTAACCCAGTCCATAAAGGCGTCCCACAATCCGCCAAAGTACGCACCGACTGCGTCCCATAGCGAGCTGCAATCTTGACCTTGTGTCATTCCGCAACCGTCAGGGACCGTAATTAAACATGGGCCGTGACCGTACGCGCAGACGCAATAGTCATGCCCATAGCATTCCGGTGCGCTAATGTGCCGGGAGTGATACAGCCCGGACCGCATAGGCCAAAACATTCACCAGCCATGGTGGGTGCATCGCAAAGTCCATCGCCGGTTTTGCGGCGCGCTAGACTCGCAAAGGGCCGTGCCAAATTGATGTCAAGACTAGGCGGGAATATTAGTGATTTAGATTGAGATACCTCAACTTCTGGCCGCTCAACTTGCCCACGTATGCCAGTGCCACCACCCGTATTTTTGCTGAGTGAGTCAAACAATCCAGAGCGGTGAATCATAAAAGCCTTTCCTCGCATTAGGCAGTCTCCACCCTCTTCACAATTGCCACGAAGTCTAAATGCGCGTGCGGGTCATATAGCCGTATCCGCGTTTCTGGAACTCGGATACTGGCTGGTTGTTAACTGCAGCGCCATTGCTACCGCACCAAATGGTTCGATTAATCTTACTAGCTCGGCTTCAGAATCTAAAGTTTCTAATAAAGCATATAGCGTCGGTACTCCATCAATCAACGCTCGCCCTGTATCGCTCGAAGCAAATTGATTTAATTGCAATTCTTTCTGAGCATGTTCATCCGTTTTTGGCTGACCTCTCTTCATAAATGCGCGTATGTCAACTCCGGCAATTTCTATATCCCTAACAGGTTGTCCATTTTCATCAAGTCGCCTCGATTTTCCGAAAAGCTGAATTACCTTCCCGCTTGCTGGTTCCAAATGGATAATTTGAGTAGCAAGTCCACCGCCAAATCGAAATCGCGCCCTAAACATAATGCGTTTTCCTGTCTCCGATTAGTAAGCTGCAAAGAGTCCCTGTGTTTTGTTGTATTGTGCAATCGTTAAGCGGGGAGTTCCAATATGTACTTTCGGCGCAAGCAGATACCGTTCTGAAAGCGTTAAATCAAAAGCCACCGCATCTTGATCGGCAAGATCTTCTCATCATTGCTGACGGTCGCTTTCGCACAGAGCGCCGGAGAGACCATAAAAAGAAACGCAATTCCGAAAACTTGATATTTTCGCACTAGGTTACCTTTCCAAAAATCAACCGTTTAGAGTGACGGACCATATTTGAAACTTATTTATTTCTGAAGAAATTTTATGGTTGATACTTCAATATACACTACTTAAAATATATGTAAATATCTGCTATTTAGTTGATTTGCTTAGGCAATACCGTGCCCATAGACTGGCGGGTAAAATTTATATGTAATGGTTTTTGTCGGTGCAGAAATACCTGAAGGCTAAGCTTCAATATTTGACTTGTGAGGGTAATGAGACCAGCAAATACTACAAGAAAGTTTTGATCAACAAATCCCATCGCACGAAAGTTTTCCCGAATGAAGTTTTGGCAAATTGCGTTAATAGTTGTTTTCGTATTTTTAATTGGCAGCGCGGCGTGGTTGTACACCCCAGATAAAAAAATCACCGAGCTGGAATCGACCTACCTTCGTGCGCCTACCGATTATGTCGAGGTAGCAGGCATGCGGCTGCATGTGCGCGACGATGGTCCACCGGCTGCGAACAAAGATGTGACCACCGTGATCATGCTGCACGGCTTCGGCGCGAGCCTGCTCACATGGGAGCCGTGGGCGGCGCAGCTAAAATCTGACATGCGCGTAATTCGATTTGATCTGCCCGGCTTCGGTCTGACCGGCCCTGACCCAACGGGTGATTACAGCGACGCGCGGAGTCTGCAAATTTTGACTGCATTGATGGATAAGCTCGGTGTGGCGCGGGCCAGCGTGGTGGGCAATTCCATTGGCGGTCGTATCGCTTGGAAATTTGCGGCCGTGCATCCCGAGCGGGTCGAGAAGCTGGTGCTGATTGCGCCGGATGGTTTTGCGAGCAAAGGCTTTGAATACGGCAAGGCACCGGAATTTCCAGCCGCAATGAAGCTGATGCGATATGTGCTGCCCGCCGCCGCGGTAAAAATGAGCATGGCCCCCGCGTATGGCGATGCGGAGTTCATGAGCGATTCATTGGTGACGCGTTATCGTGATTTGATGCTGGCACCGGGCGTACGCGACGCCATGCTCGCGCGCTTGGCACAGTCAATTCTGGTGCCGCCCGAGGAAATTCTCAAAAGTATTCAGACGCCCACCCTACTGGTGTGGGGCGAGAAAGACCAGATGATTCCGTTCGCGAATTCCAAGGACTATTTACGTCTTCTGCCGCACGCCACGATTGCATCGTTCCCGAGGCTGGGGCACCTGCCGTTTGAAGAAGCGCCGGGCGAATCGCTGGTGCCGGTGCGGGCGTTTTTACTGGCGCCGATGTTGCCAACATCAATGCCGCTATTGGCGACACCCGCGCCGAAGTAAGGCAGGTATTTATGGCCTGGTGCGGATGGAAATGGCGTGCCTTGCATGTAAGTAGTTGATACAATGATGCTTGAATAATTTTGAAGTAAATTCTCCATCAAAGTCATCTTCTTCCAAGGCCTCCAATGAAAATCCGCACGCATTCCCTCGCTTCATTTTGTATCGCTGCGCTGCTAATGCTGCCATTTGCCGCGAGCCATGCAGCCGAATCTGCGCCCGCATCCGTGTATGCCGTCCTCTCGCTGATCGGCGACAAGCTTGATGTCGTCGTCGCCCAGGCGCAGACCGGCACGCGCGTGGATGCCAATCGGCGTCAGTCGATTGCCATTGCCGATGCGGTGTTCGATAACGCGGCGGTCAGCGCAGTGGCCGACGCGGTGCGAAAGCTGAAGCCAAATGCAGAGCTGGCCGCCATCAACACCCGCAGCACGGCGCTATTTGAAAAACAGCGCGAGTTGTTTGAACAACGCGGCGATACGATTCAGATTCCAGATGCGATCCGCGCGGCCCTCAAAAATCAGGGCGCAACGCATTTGTTCCTTATTACTAAACGCCGCGATGACGCACAGGCTCAGTTTCTTAATGGATTATCAGACGGTAAAGGCAGGCTGGAAGGACTGGGCTTTTACCTTGATGGCTCAATCGAAACTAAAGTCGCGTCGACCGGGGAGGGCGGTCGCGGATTCATTGCGCCATTTGCCTATCTTAACGTCGCGCTGATTGAAGTCGCGTCATCGAAAGTCATCAAGACTGAAAAAATTACCGCGTCCAGCCCAATTTCGGCGGGGCGAGCACAAAAGGATATCGGCAACCCTTGGGAGGCCTTAAGCTCGGTCGAGAAAGTGCGTCTTGTGAATCTGTTGATAGAGCGCGAGCTGGGTCGGGTCGTGCCAGAATTGATGATGTAGCATGGTTTCTGCCGCCACAGAATCAAAAAAAAACCAAATCCAAACCAAGACCCCAGTATCTGGGCGGATCACCAGCCTAAAATGCGCCAAAACGCCCGTCAATGCTAGCGACAAGCTCGCTGGCGTTTCAATCTAACCAACATCTGATCTGCGGCCTCTACG
>JBBRZG010000176.1:0-6836 GCA_038236905.1 Burkholderiales bacterium | reverse complement strand
CTTTCGTTTATTAAAACTGTCGATACCGGCAGCTTTACCCGTGCGGCACAACAACTCGAAATTTCGCCCGCGGCGGTTTCTAAAAACGTGCAGCGGCTGGAAGATCATCTGGCAACGCGATTGTTAAATCGCACCACCCGTAGCGTGTCTTTGACCGAAGACGGGCGGATGTTTTATGACCGTTGCCGGGATGCCGTGCGCGATCTGGAATCAGCCGATCAATTGCTGCTCGAACATCGTGGAACGCCGATGGGGATATTGCGGGTGTCCTGCCTGACATCGGTAGGGCGCATGGTCATACTGCCGTTACTGCCGGCGTTTCTGGCGAAATATCCGCAGATCCAGATTGAAATCGTGTTTGATGATCTGATCGCAGATTTAACCGCAGATCGCTTTGACGTGGCGCTGCGAGGCGGTCGCGGGCGGCTACCTGACAGCAATATGGTGATGCGAAAAATTTTTAGTTTTAACGTTGGTCTCTATGCTTCGCCTGCCTATTTGAAACGATTTAGTGAGCCTCCAACCCTGGATGATCTCGTTCACCACAACTGTCTGCAGTATCGGATTTTTAGCATTAACCGGCTACTCGAGTGGGCGCTCGAGTGTGAGAGTGAAAAAGAAACCCGGACTATTACTACCACCGGCAATTTGACGGCTAATGATTCGTTTGCGCTTGAAGCGATGTGCGAGGCCGGTCTTGGCGTGGCGCTGTTGCCGGATTTTTCCGCTAATCCACTGGTCGAACGCGGCAGATTAAAACGCGTGCTGCCCAATTACGCATTGTCACCGCCCAATGTATACGCATGCTATCCCAGCCGGAAACACGCACCCCTCAAAACACGCGTGTTTGTGGACTATTTGGTGAGCGCATTAAAACAGAGTTAACCAACGAGAATTTTTCATAAACACTATATTTGGCGGGCCTCATGGAGCTTAAATGTCTGCCAAGCCGCGCCGAGCGTAGGGTTTGTAATTCTTATCGCGTCAAGCAGGACTTGAAACCGGTCGGCTCCTAAAGCCCCTAAAGCCCCTAAAGCCCCTAAAGTTACTAAAGTTGATAAGGCACTAAACCAGCAGCGCCGCCGCCACATTCCGGCCTTCTCCCGCCAACACGTTGTAAGTCCGACACGCGGCGGCCGTGTTCATGACTTCAAAACCAACGCGCGCCTGCGCAAAAGCGGACATGATGCGCGAGTCTGGAAACCGGAATGTCTTGCCCGAACCGAAAATCACCAACTCCGGTTTTGATTCGAGCAAGTAACTAAAATCGACCAGCAACAACCCTGCTAAATCGGCAACCTGCCACGGATCAATTATCTTATCCGGCATCACGATCAGCGCATGGTGAATCGGCTGGTTATTGACCGACACGCTGCTGTCACCATGACCAGTAATTACGTTTAAGCCGACGGTGTTGTTGAGATGTAATTTCATGTTGGTTCGTCAAATTTTGTCTTGTCGCGGTTCGATTCTGGCACTCGCTTTACGCGTCAGCTAAAATCTTTCGTGTAATGCGTAAAACAACTTTATTATAAAACGAACTCCTCATCGGCCTTACCCACATGACGCATGAATTCAACCGCATCAAACGCCTGCCGCCTTACGTGTTCAACATCACGTCTGAGCTCAAAATGGCCGCGCGTCACCGCGGTGAAGACATCATCGATTTATCAATGGGCAATCCAGATGGTCCGACGCCTCCGCATATTGTCGATAAATTAGTGGAAGCCTCAAAACGCCCGAACACCCATGGCTATTCGGTTTCCAAAGGAATTCCGCGCCTGCGTAAGGCGATTTGTGATTGGTATAAACGCCGTTATGACGTGGAATTCGATCCCGATTCCGAAGCTATTGTGACGATTGGCTCAAAAGAGGGACTGGCACACCTGATGCTCGCCACGCTCGATCAGGGCGACACGGTACTGGTGCCAAACCCAAGCTATCCAATTCATATTTACGGCGCGGTGATCGCCGGTGCGCAGATAAAACATGTGCAGATGACAGACGGCGTAGATTTTTTTGTCGAAGCCGAAAAGGCGATCAAGGAAAGTTATCCCAAACCGAAAATGTTGATTTTGGGTTTCCCATCCAACCCCACCGCGAAGTGCGTGGAGCTGGAATTTTTTGAACGCATCGTTGCGCTGGCGAAAGCAAACAACGTGCTGGTGGTTCACGATCTGGCGTACGCCGATATTGTTTATGATGGCTGGAAGGCCCCGTCAATCATGCAAGTGCCGGGTGCGCGCGATGTGGCCGTGGAGTTTTTTACGATGTCAAAATCGTACAACATGGCCGGCTGGAGAATCGGATTTATGGTCGGCAATAAGGCGCTGGTTGCGGCACTCGCGCGCATGAAGGGCTATCACGATTACGGCACTTTTACGCCAATTCAGGTTGCCGCTATTGCCGCCCTCGATGGCCCGCAGGAATGCGTAGCCGAGATCGTGGCCGAATATCAGCTGCGCCGCGACGTTTTGCACAAAGGTTTGGCGGAGGCCGGTTGGATCACCGAAAAGCCCAAAGCTTCAATGTATATCTGGGCGAAAATCCCCGAGTTTTACGCGAAGATGGGTTCGCTCGAATTTGCGAAAAAATTATTGGCGGACGCAAAAATTTCGGTCTCGCCCGGTGTCGGTTTTGGTGAGTACGGAGATGACCATGTGCGCTTCGCGTTTGTGGAAAACACGGAACGGATGCGGCAGGCGGTACGCGGGATCAAAGACATGTTTCGCAAAGATGGGTTACTGAAATGAAACCGATCCAAGTTGGCTTGCTTGGTTTGGGCGTGGTGGGCGGTGGGACCATTGAAGTGCTGCGCCGCAATCGCGAAGAAATCGCCCGCCGCGCCGGTCGTGAAATTCGCATCACCCACGCGACGGCGCGTGATCTCACCAAACCGCGATCATTTTCGCTCGATGGGATTGAACTGATCGCGGACGCTGAAAAACTGGTCACACATCCCGATATCGAAATTGTTTGCGAGTTGGTCGGCGGCGACACGCTCACCAAAGATTTGGTGCTAAAAGCAATTCAAAGCGGTAAACATGTGGTGACCGCGAATAAAGCGCTGCTAGCGATCCACGGCACCGAGATTTTTGCCGCGGCACAAAAACATAAAGTGATGGTCGCGTTTGAAGCGGCAGTGGCCGGTGGGGTGCCAATTATCAAGGCCTTGCGCGAAGGGCTCACGGCGAATCGCATTGAATGGATTGCGGGCATTATCAACGGCACCTCCAATTTTATTTTGAGCGAGATGCGCTCGCGAGGTGCCTCGTTTGATTCCGTGTTGAAGGAGGCACAAGCTAAAGGTTACGCTGAAGCGGATCCCACCTTCGACATTGAAGGCATCGATGCCGCGCATAAGCTGACGATCTTATCGGCCATCGCGTTCGGGATTCCCGTGCAGTTCGACAAAGCCTACACCGAGGGTATTTCCAGGCTCACCGATAAAGATATTAAATACGCGGAGCAACTTGGCTATCGCATTAAATTGCTGGGCATTACGCGCTGGACGGCTGCCGGGATCGAGCTGCGCGTCCATCCCACCTTGATTCCTGAAAAGCGTTTGATCGCAAATGTGGAAGGGGTGATGAATGCGATTTTGGTGAAAGGCGATGCGGTTGGCGCAACCCTCTATTACGGACGTGGGGCGGGGGCGGAAGCCACCGCCAGCGCGGTGATTGCCGATTTGGTGGATGTCACGCGCATGCTCACGTCCGACCCTGAGCATCGCGTTCCGCATCTCGCATTCCAGCCTGATCAGCTGCGCGATACGCCAATTTTGCCGATCAGCAAAGTTGAAACCGCCTACTATTTACGGCTATCCGTTTTTGACAAGCCGGGCGTGATGGCGGACGTGACCCGCATCTTGGCCGACAGTCATATTTCGATTGACGCGATGTTGCAAAAAGAAGCGGAAGAGGGCGAAGATGTGGTGGACGTAATCATCCTCACGCACCGCTGTATTGAAGAAAATGCCAACGTGGCGATTGCAAAAATCGAAGCCTTGGCGTCGAGTTCCGCCAAAGTTGTGCGGATTCGTTTGGAAGAGCTGAATTAAAAACCTCAAATTAAGAACCTGAATTTGAAAATGAAATATTGCCCATGAAGTATTCGTCTACTCGCGGCGCTAACGCCAGTTCAGCGGAACAATCAAAATCGTTTTGCGATATTTTGTTGGAAGGTTTAGCGCCCGATGGCGGCCTGTATCTGCCACAAACTTATCCGGTGTTAACAGAAGATGAAATGGCCAAGCTGCGGCCGCTTTCATACCCTGATCTGGCGTTTGAAATTATTCATCGCTTCGCCGACGATATTCCCGTCGAGGATTTGCGCAAAATCATCAACAAAACCTACACCAAAGCCGTGTTCGGCACACATGACATCACGCCGATCCAGACCTTAGAGCCAGAATTGCATTTGCTCAAATGCTCCAACGGCCCCACGCTCGCATTTAAAGATATCGCGATGCAATTTTTAGGGCATTTGTTTGAATACGTCTTGGCCAAGCGCCATGCAGAAATGAATATTCTCGGCGCGACATCCGGCGACACCGGTTCTGCCGCTGAATACGCGATGAAAGGAAAAAAAGGTGTGCGCGTATTTATGTTGTCGCCGCACGAAAAAATGTCGCCGTTTCAATGCGCGCAAATGTTTTCTTTGCAGGATAAAAATATTTTTAATATTTCGGTACGCGGTGTGTTTGACGATTGTCAGGACATGGTGAAAGCAGTATCGAACGATCTGGAGTTCAAAGCGAAATATAAAATCGGCGCGGTCAATTCAATCAACTGGGGCCGCATCGTCGCGCAGGTGGTTTATTACTTCAAAGGCTATTTCGCGGTTACAAAATCGAATGCAGAAAAGGTTTCGTTCTCGGTGCCATCGGGTAATTTTGGGAACGTGCTGGCCGGCCATATTGCCCGCATGATGGGGCTGCCGATCAAGCGCTTGGTTGTCGCGACAAACGAAAACGATGTCCTCGATGAGTTTTTCAAAACCGGCCAATATCGTCCCCGGAAAACGGCTGAAACCCGCCAAACTTCCAGCCCTTCGATGGACATCTCAAAGGCCTCAAATTTTGAACGTTTCCTGCTGGACCTCGTGTGGCGCGATCCCGCGGTTGTCCGCGAGCTGATGCGCAAGGTGGATCAGGAAGGCGGCTTTGATATAAGCCATTGCCCCTATTGGAAGCGTCTACCAGCGTTCGGTTTTATTTCGGGCGCCAGCACCCACGCCGATCGTATGCGCACCATTCGAGATGTTTGGGAGCGGTACAAAATCGAGATCGATACCCACACCGCGGATGGGCTTCGTGTGGCGGAGCAGCATCGAGAGGCCGGTGTGCCGATGATATGTTTGGAAACCGCATTACCGGCGAAATTTGAATCCAGCATGGTGGAGGCGCTCGGTCATAAACCTGCGCGCCCGACGGGTTTTGAAGGCATCGAGTCACTACCACAGCGGTTTGAAATCATGGATATTGATGTCGCGGCCGTGAAGGCAAAAATAGCGAGTGCGGTTGGGGGATAGACAAATCTGGTTGGCTAGCGGCGTTTTTAAAAGCCGGATAGATAGTGACGTTTGAAGTAGAACACTAGCCAATGTTGCTGGGATTAGTTTTGCAGATGAGATTAGAGACTTCGAATTCGTCTGTCGTCGTGAAAGCACATGCTGAAGATGTGGCAAGAGGCAAGGCCTGACGCAAGCTTTGCTGCACAACTATCCACGGCCATCAACAGCCATTTTCGCTTGCAAAGAGCCGCCCAGCGAGGAGTTTAATAATTTTCAAACCAGTGAAAAGTGAATCGCACTCCCGACTTTGTAGATCAGCTGGCTGCCAACCCTCAACGCCATACTCGCGTATTGGTTTTAGGCGGCACCGGATTCATCGGTCGTCACGTGGTGGCTGCGCTGAATCGCTTGCCGCTGAGCTTGCATATCGGCAGCCGAGATCCGTCGCGCTACCAAAGCAATTATCCAAATGCCGCATTTCGGACCGTGCGTTTCGAGCGTTTATCTACGTCTGTTGCATGGACATCATTAATCAGGGATGTTGATGTAGTAGTAAATTGTGTTGGCATTTTGCGGCAGCGGCCAAATGAATCCTATGATGACGTGCACCATCGTGCACCGGCGGCGCTAGCCAGCGCTTGTGCGGATGCGAGTGTTCGCCTGATTCACACGTCCGCGTTGGGCTTGCACCAGAACGCGAAAAGCCGGTTTCTTTCAAGCAAATTATTGGGCGAGCAGGCGGTTGCCGCATCGGGCTGCGATTACAGTCTGGTACGCCCCTCGCTGCTTGACGGGGAGGGTGGTTTTGGGGCGGCATGGTTACGTGGCTTGTCGCGGTCGCCGGTGCACCTCATTCCGCGCGGCGCGCGCGGCAAGATCGCGGCAATGACGGCATCCGATTTGGGTGAGGCCATTGCCGCGCTTGCGCTCAATCCGTCTTTGGAAAAATATCGTGAAGTCGAGTTGGGCGGAACGCGTTGCTATGGCTACGCGGAATATCTGCGCGAGCTGCGTTCTCGATACCGCGACTCAAATGCGCTACAGATTCCATTGCCGAATTGGCTTACGCGGCTCGGCGCTCATGTCTGCGACGGTTTGCATTTTTCACCTTTTTCGTACGGTCATTGGATATTGCTGCAACGTGATAACGTGCCGCTGCCGAACCGACTGCCAGAGTTATTAGGGCGAATCCCGGCCGACCTATAAAGTGAATCGCGGCCGTGTTACGAAGGGTTTATATCCATTTGCTCAAATTTCAACCAGACCGGCCAGTGGCGATTCTGTATCACCGTGCGCCGTGAAGAGTGAGACCTTGCATGCCG
>JBBRZG010000175.1:0-6853 GCA_038236905.1 Burkholderiales bacterium | reverse complement strand
TCATCGCTGACAAAGAGTCAAAAAACCCGATGTTTAAAAAGGTTAACGATTCAATGAAGGTATTCGCCCAGCGCGCTGCCGGTTGGCAGAACGACACCCTTGTCGATTACAAAATGGCTTATAACCATTTCTTCAGCGGCAAAAAAGCCTAATTGCCTTTGCCGAAGCAAGCGCGGTATCGCGGCGGCGTTTTTTGAACGCCGCCGTTTTATTTTCGGCCGCCGGCCTTCTACTTTAAGGCGGCGCTTTTTTATATCTGCCAGTAATCCATCGGACTGCGCACGCAGTGGGGAGCAGCAATGCAAAAAATACTATTAACGGTCGACAAGATATCGACCTGGTTCGGACAGGTTTGTTCGTGGAGCGCCGTGTTGTTAACCGCGCTGATTGGCTGGGAGGTTTTTTCGCGTTATGTGCTCAACAAACCCCATGGCTGGGTACTCGATGCGCAAATCATGCTTTACGGCGTGTTGTTTATGATGGCAGGCGCATATACCCTGTCGAAAAATGGTCACGTGCGAGGTGATGTGCTTTACGGTTTTTTTAAACCACGGACGCAGGCATCGCTAGACCTGTTGCTGTATTTCGTTTTCTTTCTGCCGGGGGTGCTGGCGCTGACCTATGCGGGATGGGGTTTTTTCAATGACTCGATAAAGATTAACGAGCAAACGTTTTCCGCAGATCCGCTGCCGCTCTATCCGTTCAAATTTATTATCCCGTTCGCGGGTGGCTTGCTGTTGCTTCAAGGCCTGGTCGAGATTGTCCGCTGCGTGATTTGTATTCGTGACGGCGCATGGCCATCGCGCATTGAGGACGTTGAGGAAGTGGACGTCGAAAAACTCAAAGAAATGGTGCAGGTAAAGGACGAAGACATCGCCGCACTTGATAAATATGTAATTGCGGGAGCCAAAAAATGATTCGCAAAGAACTTTGGTTTGGTTTCATCCTGATGGCGATTATTCTCGCCGCCGTCGTTGTATTGATGCCCTGGTCGAATATGACCAATGGTCATCTGGGTTTGTTGATGCTGGGCTTGGTAGTCGTTGCCATCATGCTCGGTTTTCCAACTGCATTTACGCTGATGGGCATGGGTATGTTGTTCGCGTTTTTCGCTTATTGGTCGCGAAGCAGCGGACGTGGCGATTTGGCGCTGCAGCAAACGCTGGATCTGATGGTGCAATCAACGTTTGGCGTGATGCGAAACGATGTGCTGATTTCGATCCCGCTGTTTGTGTTCATGGGCTATTTGGTTGAACGCGCAAATTTGGTATCCAAGCTATTCAAATCCTTGCACCTTGCCCTCGCCCGTTTACCCGGTTCACTGGCCGTTGCCACGCTGGTCACTTGCGCCATTTTTGCGACGGCGACGGGCATTGTCGGTGCCGTGGTGACATTGATGGGCCTACTGGCGCTTCCGGCGATGTTGCGCGCGGGCTATGACGTGCGTGTGTCGGCGGGTGTGATCACCGCCGGCGGATGCCTGGGTATTCTGATTCCGCCGTCGGTGTTGCTGATTGTTTACGGCGCAACGGCCGGTGTATCGGTGCCTAAACTTTATGCGGGCGCTTTTTTCCCCGGCATTATGCTCGCACTTATGTATGTTGGCTACGTGATGATTTTGGCAAAATGGAAGCCGCATTTGGCACCGCCACTATCTGCCGCTGAACGGGTGATCACGCTGCCTGCTGCAAATGCAAAAATTAGCGCGTCGTATGGAAAACGGGTGTTACCGTCGCTGCTGAATGCACTAAAAGGTGAGCGCAACGTGGCTATCCCAAGCAAGGTCATATTGAAAGAACTCGCCGTGACGCTTGCGCCACTGCTGGTCTTTGTGGTCATCATGGGACTGACATGGAACGCGCTGACGCGGCCTAACGAAGTGCAGGATGTATCCGGGCTGCAGGAAATGGGCGCTAATTCCGTCACCATCGAAGCGCCATCGTCTGGCTTGCAAGAACCACCGTCCAGCGGATTGCAAGAGCCTCCAACAAGCGGCTTGCAAGAACCCCCAACCAGCGGGCTGCAAGAACCTCCCGGCGCTGAACCTACTACCGCGGCGCCTGCGCCCGCGTCAACCGCGGAAAAATCTATTTCACCTGCCAAACCAATCGTTACGGCCGCCGAGATCACACGTGATCCTGCGCCGAAAGCATTTTGGTACGTGTTCTGGGTGGGGCTGGGCTGTTTGGCCTTGTTCTACGCGATATTTACGTTCACGCGGCTGGAAATTTTCAAGATGTTGCTGACCTCGTTCTTCCCGCTTTCCGTCATGATTTTAGCGGTGTTGGGGACGATATTATTTGGGCTTGCCACGCCGACTGAGGCGGCTGCGATTGGATCGCTCGGCGGGTTCGGGCTCGCTGCGGTTTACCTGTTGCTGGCGCGTCCGCGCGAGGAGCGAATACGCGCGGCAAAAATCTGGATTCCGCTGGTGTCCGCTTTTATGGTTTCGATCATATGGTTCATTTTGTACAAAGCAGAAGTTCTGTCGTCCCCGCCCACGGAATGGATAGGCTGGATTTCGATTTGTGCATTGGGGCTGTGGGCATTGGTTGCCGCGGTACAGGCGAAGATGGGTGCAACGGTTCGCGAATCAGCTTATCTGACCGGCAAGACGTCGGCGATGGTGTGTTGGCTGTTTGTGGGTTCGTCGATCTTCTCTGCGGCGTTCGCACTGTTGGGCGGGCAAAATATTGTCGAGACGTGGGTACTGTCGCTGGGGCTCACACCCGTGCAATTCATGTTGCTGGCACAGTGCATTATTTTCGTGCTGGGCTGGCCGCTGGAATGGACTGAGATCATCGTGATTTTCATGCCGATCTTCATTCCGCTGTTGCCGAAATTTGGTATTGATCCGCTATTTTTTGGTTTGCTGGTCGCGCTTAATTTGCAAACCGCATTCTTGTCGCCGCCGGTGGCGATGGCGGCGTTCTACTTGAAAGGGGTTTCACCGCCGCATGTCACGTTAAATCAGATTTTTGCCGGCATGATTCCGTTCATGGGGATACAGATCATCGCGATCGCCGTGTTGTATATCTTCCCGCAGATTGGTTTATGGTTACCAGAGTTGCTCTACAAATAATGGCAGGTTAGTTTTCCTGAGCCTCATTTGCAGCCATGCAAATGAGGCTTCTCAACTATTGGGATAACAAAAATGATGAAACAAAAAATTCTGATCGCGCGCCAGGTATTTCCAGAAGTCATTGATTTCCTGTCGGCCGAGTTTGATATCGATTACAACGACGGCGATGACATTCTCGCGCCTGAGGTATTGCGCGTTCGCGCACAGGGGTGTGCCGGCGTGATGTGCACCATTGCAGACAAAATTGATGCCGCGCTATTTGACGCCTGCGCGCACCTAAAAGTCGTGAGCAACATTGCGGTGGGTTACAACAATATCGACGCCATGGAAGCAAAAAAGCGTCACATTAAAATCACCAACACGCCTGGTGTGCTTGATAACGCCACCGCCGACCTCACCTTCGCGCTATTGATGGCCACTGCCCGGCGGGTAACAGAATCCGAAGCATGGCTGCGCGCGGGTGACTGGAAAAAAAGCTTCGCGCTTCAGCAGATGCTGGGTGCGGATATTCATCGCGCCACGCTGGGCATTATCGGCATGGGCCGTATTGGCCAGGCGATCGCAAAGCGCGCTGCCGGGTTTGACATGACAGTTCGCTATTTCAACCGCACCCGACTGGATGCAGTAACCGAGGCCAGATACAACGTCAGCTATGCGTCTCAAGATGCGGTGCTGAGTGAAAGTGATTTCGTGGTGGTGATGGTGCCTTACTCGGCGACGACGCATCATCTTATTGGCGCGCGGGAAATAGAGTTGATGAAACCGACCGCGATGTTGATCAATACGGCGCGCGGCGGTGTGGTCGATGATGCCGCTTTGATTGCCGCATTGAAATCGAACAAAATCGCGGGTGCAGGTTTGGACGTTTTTGAGAACGAGCCCGCTTTCAACCCTGATTTTCTGCAGCTGAAAAACGTGGTGCTCACGCCGCATATCGGCAGCGCCACACGATCAACGCGGATGGCGATGGCGATGCTCGCCGCGACTAATTTAAAAGCCGCGCTGACGGGCAAAGAACCGCCGAATTGGGTCAATCGGTAACGAAAAATGCGGATTTGTCGGTCACGTTGCGCCGCTACGTGACCATAGCCGTCAATTTGCTGGGAAAGTCAGGTAGCGGCGCAACCTGACCTACGAACTCAAGAATTTTGCAGACACCAATATACACGGCCATCTTCAGGCATTAATGTCTGAAGAGGCTCACCCATACTAGCGTTTTAAATTTAAACTTACTGGAGCAGTCATGAAAGTTGCATTTCTAGGTCTGGGCGTGATGGGTTTTCCAATGGCAGGCCATTTGCAGGCGAAGGGTTTTGAGGTCACCGTTTATAACCGCACCGAGGCCAAGGCGCAGGCATGGGTTGAAAAATTCGGCGGTCATTCCAAAGCGACACCGGCCGAGGCTGCGGCCGGTGCTGATTTCGTCATGATGTGCGTCGGTAACGACAAAGATTTGATGGCCGTCGCCGTAGAAGCACTCAAAGGCATGAAGTCAGGCGCGGTATTAGTGGATCACACTACCGCCTCCGCCGATGCCGCGCGGCACCTTTACGCGCTGGCCAAGGCGCAGGGCGTGGGCTTTATTGATGCCCCGGTATCTGGCGGGCAAATGGGCGCTGAAAAGGGTCAGCTTACGATTATGTGCGGTGGTGATCAGGCCACATTCGATTCCGCCAAGCCGATTATGGATTCCTACGCCAAAGCGACCACGCTATTGGGCGCACCGGGCGCGGGACAGCTGACGAAAATGGTCAATCAGGTCTGTATTGCGGGCTTGGTGCAGGCCCTGTCTGAGGGCCTGGCGTTCGCTGAAAAGGCCGGTCTCGACGGTAATTTGGTGCTGGACGTGATTTCCAAGGGGGCCGCGCAGTCGTGGCAAATGGAAAATCGCGGCAAAACGATGCTAAAGCGCGAATTTAATTTCGGCTTCGCGGTGGATTGGATGCGTAAGGATTTGGGCATCGTGCTTGAAGAAGCCAAACGCAACGGTGCCAAACTGCCCATAACCGCCCAAATTGACGCTTTTTATGGCGAAGTTCAGAGCGCTGGCGGCGCACGGTTTGACACGTCATCCCTAATTACGAGACTATAGGGGTTGCATTTAGGATTCATGCACCCTGCTGGATTTCCGGCGATGCAATCTGGATTGAGTGTTTTAACGAGTGCAAGTGCAGACTTGTCCGGTAATGGGCGTTGTCGCCGCAAAGTCGACCTGCATTCCTGAATCTGCAATCAGAAGTTTTTGTAAGCGGCGCGTAGGCTCAAAAAAAAGCGAAAGCAAAATAGTGATCAAACTTTATTATTCCCCTGGTTCGTGCTCATTGGCTCCGCACATCGTGCTTGAAGAGCTGGGCATCGCCTTCGAATCTGTGCTGGTTTCCGTTAAAGACGGCGAACACCTCAAAGCCGATTTTTTGCGGCTGAACCCGAAAGCACGTGTGCCGGTGCTCGTGGTGGATAGCAAAATTCTGACCGAAAACGTAGCCATCCTCACCTATCTTGGCGGCGGTTACGCCCAGCGCGGCCTGTGGCCGAAGGAAACGTGGAAGCAAGCCGAAGCGTTGTCCCTCATGGCGTGGATATCATCCAGCGTGCATATCACTTTCGCCGGTATCGTGCGGCCTGAGCGCTACACCGCTGATGCCGCGGCCAAGGAAACCGTTAAGGCACAATGCCGCATCACGCTTCTAAAATACTTTGCCGATATTGAAAAAATGCTCACCGGCAAAACCTTTGCCATGGGCGGGCAATACACGGTGTGTGACCCGTATTTGCTCGTGTTCTACCGCTGGGGATACCGCATCGGCCTCGACATGAAAATCGAATTTCCGCAATGGACGAAACACGCGCTGCGTGTTGCCTCCCGCCCGACCGTCAAGCGCGTATTTGAGATCGAAGGTATCAAGATCGATGGGTGACATCGACAGTTAACCGGTCAGACTACGAAAGCTTCCTTTAAATTCAGCATGCCTCCCTAGCTATTATCCAATAGCTTAGAGTGTGCGGGTTTAGTCAGAGGTGCGAGCGCCAGATGCTGCAGTTCCGTAATTTGAGCGTTTAATCGGCGGACATTTTCAAGCGCATCCGGCAACGCATTACTAGCGGCGTTGACCTGAATTATTTGCGGACGACGTCCCAAATCAGATGCGCGGAACACCCGGTCACCACGTAAAATGCGCCTTCTATGTCACAAGCCTTTCTTCCTGCCGCTGCGTCGCCCTCTGCTTCTGCATCTGCATCTGCGTCTGCGTCTTCGTCACCCTCGCTGCGCGCCCGCCACATTCCCGACGACATCCTGCTCATGGATCGCGGCAAGCTTATTACGCTTGATCGTAAGCGCCGCGACTTCATCAAGGCCGGTAAACCGCACGACCAGCTCGATCAAAAATTCGATGCCGAATTAGCCGCCGCCGCGGCACGCTACGCCGCCAGAAAAGCCCGCCACGCGCTGATTGCCACGCCAGCTTTCGATGATGCGTTGCCGATCGCCGAACGCCGTCACGAGATCGCGGAATTGATTCGTAAACATCAAGTGGTGATTTTGTGCGGCGAAACTGGCTCCGGCAAAACCACGCAGCTGCCTAAAATTTGTCTTGAATTAGGTCGCGGTATGAACGGCATGATTGGTTGCACGCAGCCGCGGCGGATTGCGGCACGGAGCCTGGCCACGCGTCTCGCGCAGGAGTTAAAACAGACCGGCTCACATACTGTCGCCTACAAAATCCGCTTTAACGATCACACCGATGAGTCGACTTTTGTCAAAGTCATGAC
>JBBRZG010000174.1:0-6889 GCA_038236905.1 Burkholderiales bacterium | reverse complement strand
CTATGGCGGTGGGATTGCCAATTTTCTCGCGACACAATTGCCTGATCTGGGCGGTGCGGTGCCGTATTACGGTGCGCAACCGAAGGCCGACGATGTGGTCAAGATCAAATCTCCATTGCTGGTGCAGTACGCAGGCAAGGACGAGCGTATCAATGCCGGTTGGCCTGCCTACGAAGCCGCCTTAAAAGCGGCGAAAGTGAAATACGAAATGTTCACCTATGCCAACACCGAGCACGGTTTTAACAACGACACCACTCCTCGGTTCGATGAGGCGGCGGCGAAACTGTCGTGGACGCGAACCATGGATTTTTTCAATAAAAATTTGCGCACTTAAACCGTGGCGTTTGTGTTTATAGGAAAAAGGCGATCGTGCTAGCGTTCGCGTTTTATGGCCATTCGATTGGGCTTTTTACCTGACTTGATCGTGCTCATCGCAACTCTCTCCCGTTGGGAGAGGGTTTTCGAACCTGTAGCTGAAGTCAGTTATACACCGGACTATCACTACGCTAAGCGTTCGCCAACAGCGGACTATCGCGCAGCGCGATAACGGATTTCATCTCGGCGAGAAACGGCTGTGGTCCAAAGGCGCGAACCATTTGTTTGCCCGTGAATTTTCCATTCCGAGATGCTTCCTGCTCGGTGTAAATAAGCGGTCGGAATGACTCTTTGGAATAATCCATAAGCCACTTCAGGGCCTTGTGCGGTATTCGAGCGCCGACGGGCAGCGCTAAATCAACTGGGAACGTGCGCCATTCGGTCCACGCGGGCAGCACGACCACCTTTGCTTCGCTAGGGCGCATCCAGTCCGGCAAATGACTATTGTCGCGCACCCATCCGCAGGCAAAATCGATACAAGGATGCTGCGGCCGTGCCGCGTAGTTGTTGCAACCGCCTTCGCCCAGATGAGGACAGGCCCGGCCTGGGTAGACGGGCTGGTCGAATACGTTAATTCTCATCCAACCTTCACAGCAGGCCGTACAAGGCTGGCAGGTGCGCGGCATTGCCGGGTACAGTTTGATGGGTTGCGAGTTCATAGAATGGGGAAAAAGTTGAGAAGCTGTAATTGTTGCAGCGCACAAAAAGCCAGAATTAGAGATCGCAATGTGCAAAAAAGTTGAATTGAAACAAGCCCCATGCATTATTCATCAATTGCTCAGCGCAATCTCATGCAGACGTGATTTAGTGATTAGCAGTGTACTGATGGTAGCAATGGATGGCTTTTTGGTTCAGGTGCGAAAAGAGCGCAAAGGAAAAAAAGCAAAAAGAGTGAAAATTCCCGTTGTGAGGCGCCTAAAATAATGAAATATAAGAAATTGAACACTAGAAAAGACGGGCTTCACAGGGGGAAAATGCGCCAAGACCGTTGCTGTTGCTTGATGACGATTTGTGAACAAAGGTAAATTTATTTTCATCGAAATGTCGCTTTTCGGCAGTGGTTCCCGTTTAGATAGGTAAGGAAGTAAAAATATTTTAAATTGGAGCCGAATATGCGTATTGATTTATTTGCGGTGTGGTTCATGAGCGGGTTGATGAGTAGCCAGTTGGATAAAACTGCAGTTTTCAAAGTCTCTCTGCCAGCCGGTGGGTTGCAGCCTTCGTCAATACCGCCAGTTGCGCAACTTGCTACATTGCCATTCCCTTCGTCACCGCTTGGCGCTACCCATCTGAACGACGTTTCGGACGCAATTTTGTCATGAACCAAAATGCCATCCGCGAAATTGCACTTTACGGGCGGTTTCGTATTCCGTTTCCCGATACCTCATACGCGTTGCGCGAGCGACGCAACGCAGCGGCGACTTCTAACGCTGCGCGTAGCAAGGCAAATGCGTTGGAACTGGTCGCTGATAGCGATAGCGCGGCAGACCGCTCAGACTCGCCAAATTTAACGCCGCGCGATGATTTGCCCGGCTTAGCCATTGCGCCGGTTGAGGATCGCAGATCGTTGCGGTGTTTTGTTACCGCCCACGTGGTCGCATCCATCGAAAACCTTTGCGCGAGTGAGTTGGCCGCGCACATTAATTCGGCGGCGGAATCGGTGGTGGGTTCCGAAGTTTTGCTCAAGCACGATCACGCTGCGGCTGTCGGCAGTATGGTTGCGGTAACAGGCCACGTTTCAATTGTGGAAGACCGATCGGTTACTTTTGAGGTCAAGGCAAAAGTAGACGGCCTAGTCGTTGCCGCGGGCCAGCTTCGGTTCGTGATCGTCGAGCGCGACCGCTTTGCCGCGCGACGCATTGAAAGTATTGTCGAGCGCGGCCTCGCGATGATTCAAGGCGTGAATAGCAACGCTGCCGAGGCGAGTACGCCGCACCCTGTTTCGGTACGGTTCGATGCACAATTTGCGGCGGGATTAGCGCAACGCACCTCAGTTGGTTAATGCTGGGTTAATGTGGTTGAACATTGCAATATTTCGCAAGTTTATAGTCTGGAGTTGATCATGAACAATCAATTTACCACCGTGATTTCGTATGAGAAAACAGCCCATGCCGAGCAATTTGCGGGTCGCGGCATGTTTAAAGGCGAGGCAGGGTCGCTGCTCAAAGCGCTTGCATTTATGGCCTTGTGGGCATTGTTGACGGGACTTCTCGTGATTGAGCCGCTGATGTCGACCGCAGGCGCTTCATTCAAGCGCGACCATGTCAACCTCGCTGTGGATTCGACCGTGGTGGCATCTGCCCAGCCTGGGGGTGCATCTGGCCAGACCGCAACCGCATCTGCACCGCCCGCGCCAACGTCCCTAGCGGCAGCAAAACCGTCACCGGCAGCCAAATCGCCCCCGTTACGGCAACCGGCCAGCCCAAGCTCCGCAGTACCAAGTTCCCACTCACCGAGTCTTTCTGGGCCCAGTTCAACCGCACCGCAGCTTAGTGCACAGGCTGCGTTCAACGGCCAACCATTCCAGCTGAGTCATGCGTTTTATTCAGTAAAGTAGCCTTAAGCCAGAGAAACCTGTTTGGATTGTTCGGTTGTTCTGGAGCTGTTTGTGGTGGTATGCGCAAATGATAAACTTAGACGTTTTGTGGTGGACAGTCATGCCATCAAAATATCCACCTCTAAGAAAATCGAAATGCTAAATACAGCCACCAAAAAAACCACCAAATTAGCCAGCCTATTCGCGTTGACGTTTGCACTTTCTTCATTTGCAGCGGTCGCTAATGCCGCCGAGCATGTGCCGGCTTGCGATAAAAAAGAAGGCGTCGACAAATTAAGGTGTGAGCGCCACGTAAAGATGGCGGCAAAATGCGGATCACTGAAATCTGATGAGCATTTTGCGTGTGACCGCGAATTTTTGATTGCCAACCCACTTGATTGCGGCAAGCTTTCGAATAAATCGGCGGATAGTTGTGTTGCCGAGACAAAAGCGTTTAGAACCTGCGAAGCGAATCCGGGCCGCGCCTTCATGAAGTGTGTCATGAAAACCACTAACGAAAGCCCGATGGGACACTGATTGTTGTCGTCAGTATCGACGAAAATGGTGGATTGGTGCCTTGCTTAAATCGCCAAATCAAGTAGCGGCATTGATTTTTTCCCCCGCGCTTTTCCTCGGCTCTTCTGCTTTAACCTTTCTCATTGAGTCTTTTGCAATGAGCATTCTTCATCGAGCGTCTGCACCCGGCGGCCAAATTGATCGCTGGCTCTTTTCGCTTTGCCGCATTGAATAGAAAAATAATATGAATTCTCGCGCGCTACCCATGTTGGTGCTGGGCGCATCGGTGGTCATCGTGTCCACCTCCGCCATCATGATTCGGCTCGCATTGGGTGAAGGTGTTGCATCGCTTTCAATTGCGGTGTGGCGTTTGGGCATTGCCGCGATTATTCTCTCGTTCATGGTGGCGGCCAAACCCGCCATGCGACATGAAATTCGCGCGTTACCGCTTAAAGGGGCCGCGCTGGCCGTGGCCTCAGGCGTATTTCTAGCGGCACATTTTGCGTCGTGGATTTCGTCGTTGTCGTATACCTCGGTCGCGAGCAGCACCGCGCTGGTGACGACCAACCCGATATGGATTGCGCTGATATCGTGGCTTTTCCTTCGCGAGCGTTTGCATCGCTCGCTGTTGGTGGGAATTGCCTCGGCAATGCTCGGTAGTGCGCTGATATTTTTATCCGATGCACGGGCCTCGATGGCGGACGTCGGCAGCAACCCCATGCTGGGCAACGCGCTCGCGATTGTCGGGTCGTTGACGGTTTGCGGTTACCTGCTGATCGGGCGAAAGCTGCGCCAAACGTTTTCTTTGCTCGCCTATATCTGGCTGGTTTATTCGAGCGCTGCACTCACGCTTCTGGCCTGTGCATTGGTTGCCCACGTGCCGCTGGTCGGTTTTTCGTGGCTCGCTTGGGCCTGCCTGGCCGGGCTGGCAATCGGCCCGCAATTAATCGGTCACACCGGTATTAACTGGTCGCTAAAGCACGCTCCCGCCACGGTTATCGCGGTCGCTATTTTAGGAGAACCGATTGCGTCTGCGCTAATGGCTTGGTGGATATTTGACGAGCGTTTTCAACCCTTGCAGATGGCCGGTTTTTCTTTGCTATTGCTGGGAATATTTTTATCCGCGCGCAGCGCTGGCCAGTCGGGAGCCGGAACGTCCCGCGAATCTGCAGAAATTGGCGCGGGATAGCGGCGTCAGTGTGGTCAGTCGCGTGAAGTATTGAGCCCACTATCGCGTCCACTATAATCAGCGCTACTTTCAGGATCAAAGACAAAGCGTAAGTGAACCCCATTGACATTATCATTCCCGTCTACCGCGGGTTGGCCGAGACCAAGGCATGTATTGAAAGCGTGTTGGCAAACGCCTGCACCACGCCTTATGAGCTGGTCATCGTCAACGATGCAAGCCCCGAGCCGGGTATGGCGGAGTTCCTCTCTGGTTTGACAGCCAACCAAACGATTAACGTTACGGTGCTCACGAACCCAGAGAATTTGGGATTCGTGGCCACCTGCAACCGCGCGATCGCGCTTCACCCCAAGCGTGATGTATTGCTGCTCAACAGCGATACGCGGGTGCACGGCAATTGGCTGGATCGTATATTGGCTTGTGCCAACGCAAGCACGACCGACCGCATGGGCGGCGTGATCGCCTCGATAACACCGTTTTCGAATAACGCCACGCTGTGCAGCTATCCAAAAATCGGCGAAAGTCAGCCGATGCCCAGCGATTCTGAATTAGCCAAGCTTGATGCATTATTTGCGGCAGCAAACGCGCGGCAATGCGTCGAAATTCCCACCGGCGTCGGTTTTTGTATGTGGATGAGTCGCGCCGCCATCAACGAAATCGGCGCGTTTGATGAAGCTGCGTTTGGCCGTGGT
Source organism: Burkholderiales bacterium (assembly GCA_038236905.1). GTDB lineage: Bacteria > Pseudomonadota > Gammaproteobacteria > Burkholderiales > Usitatibacteraceae > UKL13-2. Next base: position 1,584 of record JBBRZG010000174.1, on the reverse strand, counting down.
TATGGCGAAGAAAACGATTGGTGCTTTCGCGCAGCGGTCGCGGGCTATCGCCATGTTTTATGCGCCGATACGTTTGTGGCGCATCAGGGTGAAGTCTCGTTTGCACATGAATCCACGAGCCGTAAAAGTGTTGCGCAAGCCATCATTGACGAACGCTATCCTGATTATCAGGCCACCATTGCTGATTTTTTTGAGCGTGATCCCGCCCGACCGTATCGTCGAGCCGTTGATATTGCGCGCTTAAAATCGTCCGGTCGTCCGCGTATTTTGATGGTGACCCACGCTTGGGGCGGCGGGACGGCGCGGCACGTTCGGGAGCTGGCAACGCTGATCGAGGACGACTGTGAGGTCATCCAAATGCGGCCCGAACGCGGTGACAAGCTGTCGCTGACGTGGTTGCGAACCGGCGAAGCGTTTCAAGTTTTTTTTAAGGCGCGTTCTGAGTTTGATCAGCTGCTGGCATTTCTGACTGATCTGGGTGTGGAGCGGATGCACCTTCATCACGTGCACGGCTTGCCGGTTGAAGTGTTAACGTTGGCGGAGCGATTGCAGGTTCCGCTTGATATCACCTTGCACGATTATTTTCCGATCACCGCGCAATATCACTTATCCTCAGGTGCGGCCATGCCCGCAGACGAGGTGCCAAGCGTTCGTGAACATGCGTGGGGACTGACGGCCGCAGAATGGCGCACTCGTCTGGGCAACTTGTTGGCGAAAGCCGAACGCGTGATCAGCCCGTCGCAGGATCTGGCTGATCGAATCACGGAATTTTTTCCGCAGCAGAAATTCGAAATTTGGCCGCATTTTGTGTTCCAGTCCTCAGTTCATGCGCGAGATTTTAAGGTCATGTTGCTCGGTGGCTTGACCCCCGAAAAAGGCCTGGATGTGCTGGAGGCGTGTGCGACCCATGCGCGTGATCATGATTTGCCTCTGGCCTTTTCGTTGCTGGGTCACACCTCGCGCCCAGTGCCGAAATGGCCGTATTTGCCGGTCGAGATCTCGGGGAGCTATCGCGATGAAGATCTGGCACGGCGCATGGCACTTGCACAACCGGATGTATTTTTATTTCCCTCACAAATTCCCGAGAGTTTTTCATATACGTTAAGTGCGGCCATGGCCACGGGTCGTCCGATTGTCGCGTCGCGCCTAGGCTCATTTAAAGAACGTTTGGCCGGTTACGCTGCGGTTGAATTACTGGAATGGGATTCAGCGGCAGATATCTGGAACGCCGCGTTAGTGAAGGTATGTCGTGCGGCTGCTGCAACGTTACCTCTGGATGACACCGCCGACGAGATTCCGTCAGATAAGGCTTCGGCATATCGTCGTCGCTATCTCCAGCCGCTACTCACGCGCGAAATTTCTCGATCCGCCACCACTACGGTACCGCTAGCGTCGTCGTCGCCAACATTATTTGCCGAGCAGTACTATCTGAAATTTTCGCCGGGGCCGGAGCGAGAATAGTCGTTACATGATTTGTTGGTGGCCAGTGTTGACTGTGGACATCTTGATTCACGAAATGAGTTAAGGCGGCGTGTGGACATCGCCGATGTGCAAATGGCCAACTCAAAAGCGGATCTTGATAAT
>JBBRZG010000173.1:0-6925 GCA_038236905.1 Burkholderiales bacterium | reverse complement strand
GTTCGTCAAACCCAATGCCTGATATGCGCCCGACGATAGAAATACCCCAATCGTGACCGCCGCAATGCCGAGATAGTCGGTGGGCTTGGGGATTTCGCCGAGCAATGGAATCGCCGCCAGCATCGCGAGCACCGGCACTAATGACGCGAAGCTGGCACCCAGGGACGCGCCCAAAATCGACACCGCGCGCGCATACGCAAACAACGAAATAATGCTGACGAAAATGCCTTGGTAAATGGTTTGGATCAGCACCGCATCCAGCGGCGCGTCAGCAATGCGGTGCGGCAGCCACAGCACATAAATCGGTAGATAAATAACAGCTGACACCACCGACACGACCGCGGCCGCCTGCAACGCGTTAAATCCCGTTGCCGATGCCCGGCGCATCGCCACCGTGAAGCTCGCCCAGCAGATCGCGGCGGCGATAAATAACAAATGCCCGCGCCAATAGCCGGTCTCGAAATGGGTCAGGCCGGCGCCGACAAAGATGATGATGCCGACGGGAATAAGCGCGAGTCCTAGTTTGCGTACGCCGCTGATTTTTTCTTTCAGGAAATACATCGCCAATAACGCTGCCCACAGCGGCATGGTGCCGGGAACGAGCGCGCCGGCTTGGGCGGCGGGCGCGAATTTTAATCCGGTCGATGCGATCATGACGTATGGCACGCCTGCGCCGATACAGATGACGGCCCAGGTTCTAATACCAACTTTACGAATGCCTAAGCCATCGCGAATCACAATTGGCAGCAGCAATAATCCTGCGCAGGTAAAACGAAGTGCGGTGATATCGTAAGGCGATAACGACGTGGTTACGCCGTAGCGGGTTAATAAAATCCAGCCGACCCAAATCGAGATGGCAAATATTCCCCACGCGGCACCGCGAAGATATTTAGCGCGGGAAAGTAGCGGCGAAGTGTGAGCTGAACCAACGGGACTTGTAGGCAAAGAGGACATGGATCGGATCAGCTTTGCTGACGCCGCGGACGGTTAATCGAGAGTAGATTGAGAGTCTAGCAAATACGGTCGTGTCACTTATGATCTGTACGCACAGCGCTTGTTCGTATCGATGCTTCGCTTTGATTGTTGAAATCAAACAGCTTGCCGATTGAAGCTGTAATGTCGTTTGTGCAGACTACAATATCGCTATCATTGATTTCCCCGTGAATTTGCCGACGATTTTGACATCCCATATGAACGCCAAACCTGCTCCATCGCCTTCCAACCCTTCGATTTCCGATACGCCGAAGCCATTCAAAATTCCCCGTTCCACCCTGATCGTGATTTACACGCCCGCATTCGAGGTGCTGTTGATCGAGCGTGCCGATCGAGTGGGATTTTGGCAGTCCGTGACCGGCAGCCAGGACGAAGGCGAATCGCTAGCCGAAACAGCGGCCCGTGAGTTGGCGGAGGAAACGGGTTTGATCGCGGCTGAGCACGCATTAACGGACTGGCAGCAGAAAAATGTGTATGAGATTTTCCCGATTTGGCGGCACCGCTATGCGCCCGGCGTGACGCATAACGATGAGCATGCTTTTGGCCTGGAGGTGGCAGGCCGCGTGCCGATTGCACTCGCGCCGCGTGAGCATTTGCAGCATGTGTGGCTGCCTTATGAAAAGGCGGCGGCCCTGTGCTTTTCGCCTACCAATCGTGACGCGATTTTGAGCTTGCCGAATCGTTTGTCGGCATCGCCAACCAAATGAAATCCCTCACCCTCGCCACCTACAATATTCATAAAGGCTTAAGCCCACTGAATCGAAAACTGGTGATTCACGAGGTGCGCGAGAAGCTGCATGCGCTGGATGCGGATATTGTTTTTTTGCAAGAAGTGCAGGGTGGCCACACCAAAAATGAAGCGAAATTCGAGGACTGGCCGGAGCTTACCCAGCACGAGCATATTGCCGAGGGGCGCTACCAGGACATCGTGTATGGCGTCAATGCGAAAAATCAGCATAGCGATCACGGCAATGCAATTTTGTCGGCTTTCCCTGTAGTCAATTGGACGAATCAGGATGTCTCGCATCATCGTTTTGAATCGCGCGGCCATTTGCTGGCACGCATTGACGTGCCCGGCTGGGACGTGCCGCTCACTTGTGTGTGCGTGCATCTGGGCTTGTTCCAGCAAAGCCGCACCATGCAGATTGATCGCTTGATTGAATTCCTGGGACATAGTGTGCCGAGCGATGCACCTGTGGTGGTGGCGGGTGATTTTAACGACTGGCGAAGCAAGCGCGGCGGCATTTCGGCGGTGTTGAAACGCGAGCTCGGCTTGCGCGAAGTATTTGAAGAAATTCAAGGCAAGCCTGCACGCACCTTTCCGGCGATTTTCCCGATGCTCACGCTGGACCGCATCTATGTGCGTGGCGTGAATATTGAAGAAGTGCTCAGGCTACATGGCGCGATTGACGGCGTGAAATGGCGCGGTCTATCGGATCATGTCGGGCTGGCAGTGCGCTTCACGCGCGAGGGCCAAACAAGTTCAGCCGATGCTCCGTTGGCAGCGCCGCCTGTTCACGGCTAGCACTGCCGCATACTTTGACATGGATGCGGCCAACGGCATCAAGACCGGCAATCACGTTACGCTGCTAAAAAATGGTGGTGACCTGTTTCCGGCGTTGATCAGCAGCATTGATGCGGCGAAGTTTGAAATCCGCATCGAGACCTATATTTTTGGTGATGATCGCAGCGGTGTCGCCATCGCCGATGCGCTCAAACGCGCCGTGAAACGCGGCGTCGCGACGCGGGTGCTGATCGATGGCTTTGGTTCGCATGAAACTAATCCAGAATTTTTTACCGAGCTTCGCGCTGCTGGGGTCACCGTGCTGGTGTTTCGTCCCGACTATCGCTGGCTTAGTTTGCGGCGTGCGCATTTGCGCCGTACCCATCGCAAGATCGCCATCATTGACGCGCGGATCGCGTATGTCGGCGGGATTAATTTGATTGATGATTTCACTGAAAGCCTGTCCGAATTCCCGCGGTACGACTACGCGGTTCAAGTTGAAGGCCCGGTGGTGGCCAATATCTATCACGCCACCGAGCGTCTCTGGAAACTGGTGTCGTGGTGGAGCGCGCGCAAGCGCGGCGCGAAAGCTGAACTTCGCCGCTGGTTGCGGCGACCGCAACCAGAATTGGAGCTCGCAAAAGCGCAGCGTGCGGCGCTTATTAACGCCGCCAAAGCGAGCCAGCATGAGGCCCGGGCAGGAAGCATGCGCGCGCAATTTTTAGCCCGCGATAATTTCCGAAATCGCCGCCAAATCGAGGATGCCTATCTCGACGCGATCATCGCCGCGCAGAAAAAAATATTGATTGTGAATTCCTATTTTTTACCCGGCCGCCGTTTCCGCCGGGAGCTGCGCGCCGCCGCCGCGCGTGGCGTAGAAGTCACATTGTTACTGCAAGGTCGCGCCGACCACCTGCTGCTGCAAATGGCCACGCGCGCGCTGTATGAACAACTGCTCGGTGCGGGCATCAAAATTTACGAATACGAAAAATCGATGATGCATGGCAAAGTCGCCACTATCGACGATCAATGGTCTACGGTTGGCTCTAGCAACCTCGATCCGTTTAGTTTGTTTTTAAACCGCGAGGCAAATATTGTCGTCCTGGACGAAGCCTTTGCCCGCGAACTAAGCGCATCCGTATTCGGTGAAATCAAAAACGGCGCACGCCAGTTCGACCCCGCCGATTGGCAACGCCGCCCGTTTACGCAGCGCATAGCAAATTGGCTCGCCTATGGCTTCGCCCGTTTGGCGACGGGTTGGATCGGGGTGAAGAGTGATTGGTTGGGATAGGTTTTGAAACTCTAGCACTGGTGCGGCGTTTGGGGAAAATATGGTCAGAACGACCCGTCAATGCTAGGTTTACTCTTGAAGTTCTTTATTTCAGCCGCAGCCACCGCCGCACGTCCACGAAAATTTCATATGACCAGATTATCGCGAGCACGATAAATAGTCCGCGGAGCAGCTCATTCAAACGCACCTGCGCGTTGCCGTATTTGCCGATGTCGACCCCAACACCAACACCGCTGCCGCCGCCATCGACGACGATTAGTACTTCCTGCTGCGCCAGAGAATACAAAAGCCCGATGCTGATGACGTTCAACAAAATACGTAACAGCAGGCGATCCCATTTCAAATAGGGCGATATAAAACTGGCGACGGATAGCAACAGCCACCATACCGCGAGCGCAAGAATGCCCCACCAATACGGATTCCAGCTCGTCGACATGGCGAACGAGACCGGTTTGCCAAAATGCGAAAACGACGTGGGAAAGCTCAGCGCGCCCCACCACCAAGCGATAAACAATGCGCCGATTACAATTTCGAATAACGACTCACCGCGCTTGATATGAAAGCCGCCTTCAGTGGCGGCGAGCTTGGCGGGTTGCCAGTTATCGAGGAAACCAAAGCGAACCTGATTGCGCTCGAAAAACCAAAATATCAGCGTGATAACTGCGGCCCAGAATAAGCCCGTCTCCCAAAATCCCACAACCGTCTGAATGGATGCCTGCACGATGTTTCCATGCGTAAGAAGGCTAATCAACGCCAGCGCACCATACACCGCGCCGACCCCAATCAACATCGCGCGCAACGCCATCAGCCAAAACGGAAATAGGCTGGGTCCGATCAAATATTGTTGGGGCAAATAGCGGCTGGCGACGAGCATCGGATGCCCGTTTTCTTTCACGATCGCCTGTTGCTCCGCCGCGCTAAGCGCGCGTCCGAGTTCGGATTCGCGCTCCTCAATGCGCGAAAGCAGGCTGTCTTTCAGTTCCGCGATGATGTCGTCCTGCGGCGTTTTTTCATTCTGCGGCAGATAGCCTTTTATCGCATTGAGGTACCGATCAACGAGTTCCATGGCCATGATTCCTTATTTGGTGCCAGCCGCGTGTGCAGACGCGTCGGCATGGTGAATGCTGGTAAGCGCGGCATCAATTTCGCGCCATTCCTGAAGCAATTGATCGAGGATGGGTTTGCCTTCCTCAGAGAGGATGTAGAAACGCTTGTTACGTTTATCTTCCTCACGCCATTCGCTGGTCAACAAGCCTTGTGTTTCCAGCCGCCGTAACAGCGGATAAAGCGTGCCCTCATCAATATCCAGGCCATGCGCCGCGAGCGCCTTACGCAAGGTGTAGCCGTAGTGCTCACTTCTGAGCTGAACCAATACAGCTAGAGTTAAGCTGCCTCGCCGCAGCTCAAGTCGCAGTTTTTCAAATAAATCGGCTTCCATTCGCGTGTCAATTCACTTTCAGTTCAAAGCCTGTGTGTCATACACAATGTGACGCACACTGTATATTGCACAGGGTTTGGTTGTCAAGGGCAAAATTCAGCGGTTTTGAATGAAAGTTGGGCCGCTAATATTTGTCTGGCGCATTTGCCTTTGCCGAAATTAAAGGCCGCGCACCCTAATGTGATCGCGTCTCCTAGCAGCAAAACACACAGACAGAACATAAAAAACGAGCTGATGAATGGCATAGCGCGCGCGGCGACCGACGCGGTTGGCGTGAGGAGCGGTTAGTTTGGAGAATCTAAAATGCTAGCACCGGCGCGGTGTTTGAAGCAAAAAATGCCCAAACGGCAAGACAGAATTGCTCTTTGTACGCTGCACTCATGTAGGTGAGGCTGCGAAAGCTACCTGACACCGGCGTCGCTAATTGAAAACGTCAGGTATCTGTGCAACCTGACCTACAAAACCCGCACACAAAAAGACCGCTCGATGTACCGCCGGGGGCGCTCAATAAGGCAGCATGCTACTGCCCTGCTGCCACGCTCGCTTTCGACGCACCCTAAACGCTTTAACACCGTTGACAATTCTGGTATCAAGCGCGCGGTTAGCACGCGCGATATTAGCGCGTCGTCAATCTACCGCTTCCCCGATTCGCCGCCGCGCCGCGAATTAGCGTCCCTACGCCGTCGCTTGTTAATACCTCCAGCAGTAACGCATGGGGTACGCGGCCGTCGATAATGTGCGCGGTCTTCACGCCGTTTTTGACTGCATCCAGCGCGAAGTCAATTTTCGGAATCATGCCGCCGGAGATGGTGCCATCTTTAATCAGGGCCTCAATCATGGCCGCGGTCAGACCGGTTAGCACATTGCCTTTTTTATCAAGCACGCCTTTGGTATTGGTGAGGATGATCAGTTTTTCAGCTTGCAATGCGATGGCGATTTTGCCAGCGACGACATCGGCATTGATGTTGTACGCGGTACCGTGTTCGTCCACGCCCAGCGGGGCGATGACGGGTATGAAATCTTCGGTGTCGAGCAGATCAATAATGGCGGTGTCGATCCTCACCACTTCGCCGACGAGGCCGATATCGATTTGCTTGCGTCTATCTTCAGACGAGGTGATCTTCATTTTGCGGGCATGGATGAAATTGCCATCCTTACCGGTGAGGCCGACCGCCTTGCCGCCTGCTTTATTAATCAGCGTGACAATTTCCTGATTGACCAAGCCGCCGAGCACCATTTCCACCACGTCGAGTGTTTCGTCGTCGGTCACGCGCATGCCCTGAATGAACTGGCCTTCCTTGCCAATCTTTGCAAGCAGACTGTTGATCTGTGGGCCGCCGCCATGGACGACAACTGGATTCATGCCAATCAATTTGAGCAGCGTAATGTCTTCAGCAAAATCTTCCTGTAACGCCACGTCGATCATCGCGTTGCCGCCATATTTGACGACGATGTTTCTATCCCAGAATTTTTGAATGTAGGGCAGCGCTTCAATCAGCACTTCGGCTTTTTGCGCGGCGGAGACAGTGGCAATGACTGCAGCGGCGTTCTCGATTCGCTGCTCGGCGCTACGCTTGGTTTTAGGTGCTTTGGATGCCGTTGCTTTGGTCGCGGCGACTTTAGATATTTTTTTAGCAACAGGCTTCTCGGGCATCACATTTCTCCAGTGGACAACGCAAATAGATGGTCAACAATTTTG
>JBBRZG010000172.1:0-6978 GCA_038236905.1 Burkholderiales bacterium | reverse complement strand
GACCTTCGGGACTTCAAACAGCCACCGTTGCAACACTGTCGCCACCGACCATGCCAGATCCATATTGGTAGCTGATACGATCTTGGGCAGTTGCACGCCGCCTTCGCGGTCAATGATGAATTCGATTTGTACGGTGTCGACCTTATTCGTGTCGGGCGAGGGCTTTCGTGGGTCAGCGGCCTGCGGTTGATAAAGTGCTTTCGGGTTTGCATCCAAAGCCGACAATTCATACACCTCATTTGGATACGACTTCAAATAGCGCAATGCCTCTTTGGTTTCGTCGCTGACACCATTATCGCGTTGGTCAAGTTTGAATTGGTGTTCAAAGCTGAATTGGACGCTGATCGGTTTACCGGCTTTTATCGCGGGCGAAAATTCCCAGTTTTGCATCATCGCCTTGGTTGCTGCACCAAAGTCAGGATGGCTCGCCTCCACCACCGCAACATCCCGCACCATGCCGAATGCGTCGAGTACCACTGATATTTTTGCGGTGCCGGTGGTGCGGTCAGTTAACAGCGCCCGCGGATAGGCGGGCAAGGAGACGACTAGAATTTCCGGCGCGATGTCATATTGAGATTCGGTAGGTTTGCTCGAATTTTTCTTTGGGAAACTAAATGCAGCTCGCTCAGATACGTTTCGGCCGATGGCAGGCGTAAGCGCAAAACTAAATGGGATTTGGGTATAAACAGGAATCGATTTGCCGTCGACGCTGGCTGCCGAGAATCGTGTTGCCATTGCGCCTTTAACGGCCGCTAGCTCGAAAGCGGGATGAATGGATGTGCTTACCCGTATCTCGTCAAGCCCGCCCTCGGTGTTGATAACGCCGGTTACGGCGACGTTCCCGTCGAGTCCCCACTGGCGCATTTTTTTAGGAAATTCCATATCGCCGCGCGATTTCAGCCCCGGACCTTTAAAAGTAGGCGACGCGTAGTTGTGATCGCTGGCAATGAGCAGAGCGGAATATTTTTTTGCCGAGTTTTGATCGTTCAAGCGTTGGAACGCTTCACTCAGCAACCTGTAAATCGTAACTTTTGCATTGTATGTGCCGCTCGAATAGGGGCCTTCGGCAATTTTTAGTGCCACCAGGAGATGCGCAATCGCGAGATTATCGTCCTTCAAGCCAGTGCGTGCGTTGGCCAGCCTAATTTGTGCCTCGTATTGCGCAATATTATTGCCCGCGGCGGCTTCCTGCCATGCCTCAAACGCCGTAATTGCCTCTCGATATTCTTTAATGCTCCACAGGAACTCTGCCCGCGAATGCAATGCCTCGGTCACACGGTTGGGGTCGGCGGATTTGTCAGCTTCGTCTGTTCTATTTTTAAAGAATGCGTTTGCCTCTGTCAGCGTAGAAAATCGTAGCTGTACCGGCTGGTTCAGATCAAAACGCACCGCCGGCTTCGAGTCCTTTGGTAACGATTCGGGCGCAGAAAAAAACTCCGCCATGCGGACCTGGGGTTTTTGTGTGGCGTCGGCGATGTTCAATTCATACAACCGCTGCACATTTGCTTGCCCGCGTAAAACTTCGATGTCCATTTCGTCAATAGCGCCGCTGATGGTGCGTTTGAGGCGAAATTTTCCATCTTGCGCCGCCACTGCAAATTTTTCGTTGCCGACCTGAAAAAATCCCAGTGGGGCAGTGACGTCGAATTCCGCCGCGCCGTTGACCAAGTCATAACGTTCCCCTGCGCGATGTGAAACGGGTGTAGCCAACGTGCTGTCTGCCATTAAATGGATAGTGTTGCCATTGAGCGTGCGCAGCGTTAGAGCGGTGTTCACCGGTGTCTTGATATTACTTGCCCGAATTGCATCACCCACGGCCAGTGGTTTTTCGGTCCCGCTGGGTTTGCCCACCCGTTTGAAGCCAATATCAGTGGCCGTCGTGACCCTCTGACCATTCACTTCTATCGAGGTCACCGTGAACGCGGGAATTTCTTGAATCTGCGCGACCGCAGGTTGCGGAAACAAAAAAAGCACTGAACAGGAGAAAATGAAGCCAACCATCGCCACGCAACAGCTTCTCAATCTTTCTTGCGTCGTTCGGTAAATATTTCTCATTTATGGCCTTTCTAGGCATTGGGCGCTGCGGCGACGAACCTAATAGCTTACGTTATCAATAACAAGTTTTACCTAAATGACTCACGTACGCATTAGCCGATGGTATGGAGGAATATACCAAACTCAGGGCGACTAAAACGCATAAGTGCGCTAGGGGTTGGTGAGCTGAGTTTTGCTATCTGTTGCGTTCTTGCAGTGAGGACGTGCCTCGAATGCGTCTGGCATAATCTCGCGACGCTGATGTAATGAACATTGCTAGCTACCTAGCGGCTCAACATGGCAGCAGCAGTCATTTGTGTATTCAGCGCGCAAAAACAATCCTCAAAATTTTGCTTACCCACACCCCAAAGGTCAATAATATGGCAATTCAAAATTTGAGCGACGAGCAAATCAGGTCGTGGACTCGTTCGCAGAAAGATGAATGGTGGTTTAAGAATGTGTTTCGGGGTGACATGGCGCAGCTATCACTTCGCGCGGCGCTGACCGGCTTTTTGCTTGGTGGTGTGCTGTCGGCAACCGCGCTTTATATCGTCGGCAAAACTGGGATCACCATCGGCGTGGGCTTGACGGCGGTGATTCTATCGTTTGCGATTTTTCGCGCGATGCACAGCACCGGGCAGGTGGCGGATTACACGATTCTAGAAAACAACTCCACGCAATCGATCGCCACCGCAGCAGGCTATATGGTGATGCCACTGGGTTCGCCGCTGGCGGCTTATATGCTGGTGACGGGCCAGATTATTCCGTGGTGGCAGATGATGATCTGGATGATAGTGTGCTCGATCCTGGGCGTGCTGGTTGCGTTTCCGATGAAGCGGCGTTTCATCAACGAAGACCAATTGCCATTTCCAGAAGGCCGCGCTTGCGGCGTGGTGCTGGATGCGCTGTACACCGGTAGCGCAGCCACCGGCGTGTACAAGGCACGGCTGCTTGCCTATGTTGGGATAACGGCGGCGCTGTATCAAATGATCATCAGCGATGGATGGATGAAATTGATTCAATTCAAGATTTTGATGCTCGATAAATGGCTGGGCCTCAAACAAGTCTGGCATCTGCAGGAACGCCTCGACACTTATTACTACACTGCTGCAGCGAAGCTGAATTTGTGGATCCCCAATATTCTCGGCACCGACATTCGTCAGCTCGGCCTTCGGTTTACCCTCGATGCGGCGATGCTGGGTGTGGGCGGGCTCATGGGGATAAAGGTGGCCACCAGCGTCATACTGGGCGCCTTTATTAATTTTGTAATCCTGGCGCCGTTGATGATTCAGGCGGGCGAAATTGCGCCGCGTATATCGCCGAGCGGCGCAGTAATTGCAATTTCGAGAAACGAGATTGTCAATCAGTGGTCGTTATGGTGGGGCGTCACAATGATGGTAGTGGGCTCGATTGTGAGCTTGTTCGCGCGGCCGGAGATTTTTACCAAAGCGTTCAAAACGCTCGGCTTTGGTAAATCGGCGAATGATAAAAATACAACGCGAGAAGTCAGCAGCGGACAAGATTTGTTGCGTGATATTGAGGTTCCGTTATGGGTGTCGTATGTCGGCATACCGGTGTTCAGCGCCATCGCGGCTTGGATTACGCACGAATTTTTTAAGGTGCCGTGGTTGCTATCGTTTATCTCGCTGCCATTGATCTTTCTGCTCACAATCATCTGTGCGAATTCAATGGCGCTGACCTCATGGACGCCCACCGGATCGCTCTCCAAAATCACCCAATTTACAATGGGTGCGATTGATCGTGTGAACCCCGCGAGTAATCTGATTCCGGCCGGCATGACGGCTGAGATTGCGTCCAACGCATCCAACCTGCTATCCGATATCAAGCCCGGCTATATGCTGGGAGCCAAGCCGCGGCAGCAGGCCATTGGTCATGTGATCGGTATCATCGCCGGTGCATTGTCGGCGGTGCCGCTGTTTTTTCTGTTGTTTTTGCCGCCGGATGTAAACGGCGTGCGGTCTGCGTCCACTATCGTCTCGGAGCAATTCGCGATGCCTGGCGCCATGCAGTGGAAAGGAGTGGCCGAAATTATTGCAAAAGGATTGTCGAGCCTGCCGACTTCCGCCATCATTTCTATGATCATCGCCGCCATCGCCGCTGCCGGCATCGAGATCGCCCGCATTGTTACCAAACAACGTTTCCCGCTATCGGCGGTCTCCATTGGTCTTGGCGTCATCCTGCCGCCCGAATCCTGCTTCATGATGTGGGTCGGCGCGATGGTTTTTTGGTGGATGGGCCGCACCAACAAAACCCCCGGCACCAAGGGCCACGATTTTTGGGTCGAGGGATGCGAGCCGATTTGCGCGGGACTCATTTCAGGCGCGGCGCTGATGGGAATTGGCAACGCGATTATTAATGTGTTGATGTGAGGACAGTTGAGGTGTGACGGGCGCAGAGCCGGATCGATCCAGAGGCATTTGGGGAATATTGCTGCGCCCAGCACACCGCCTGATGGCGTGATGGCGTGAGCATTTTGGCCATGGCGAAAAAGATAGCGATGGCGCATGGACTACGAGCGCATCCGAGTCAGTCAGTTGCGCGCCGCCACCGAAAAAAAGAAAAAGATCTTTATTTAAATTCCGGCTAGACTATTAGCTCAACCTCACTAAGGAGTCTACTTTGAAGATTATTACTTCCCTTGTGTTTATTTGTTCGCTATTCGCATTGCTGCTGTCGGGCTGTGCAACGAACTCAGATTCAACCCAGCCCATGTATGTTGGCGCCAAGGAGCGCGTTACTGGAAGCCGCGTCCCGCAACGAGAGGCCAGCGCACTTGGGGTTAAAACCGTGTCGCAAGCTGAAGTGTCGCTATTGCAAATCAGTGGCATGTCCAGCAACGGTAGTCCAGCCGGCCAGTAAGCTTTTCGATATTCTTCGAGAATCCCCGCAACGTCGGGGATTTTTTTTGTCATGGCGGTGCCCGCAGTGGTGAAAGTAGTTTTTAGTTTGTGAGGTGTTGGCTGATATATTTACTCTCTTTAAAACTGTTTTGGCGCAGGCAGTCGTGGTTTTCTCAAAGACGTGCTCATCAAAGCGGTTGCAGCCAACGTCGCAGACTGGTGCGCGTCAGTTGACGCCAAACTCCCGTCACAATTTCTGCCCCATTTTTAGCCATATTTTTTGAAAGTTGACCACGATGGAACTTCTCGCTGATCCGCAAGCTTGGATTGCATTTGCCACCTTGACCGCGCTGGAGCTGGTGCTCGGCATCGACAACATTATTTTCATTTCGATTCTGGTCGATAAGCTGCCGAAAGAAAAACGTGAATTTGCTCGCCGCGTCGGCTTGTTCATGGCGATGTTTATGCGGATTGGTCTGCTGATGGTATTGGCGTGGATCGTCGGTTTGGTGACGCCACTATTCAGCGCGTTCGGTCAGGAAATATCGGGCCGCGATTTGATTCTGATCCTAGGCGGTTTGTTTTTAATCTGGAAAAGTACCAGCGAAATTCATCAATCGCTCGAGGGCGAGGAGGGCCATGTCTCTGGTAAAGCGGCGGCCACGTTTACGGCGGTGATTTTGCAGATCATGGTGGTCGATCTGGTGTTTTCGCTCGATTCGATCATCACTGCAGTCGGCATGGTGGATGACGTAAAAATCATGATCGCGGCGGTGGTGGCGTCGGTCGGCTTGATGATGTTGTTCGCGGGGCCGATTGGTCGTTTTGTATCCGATCATCCGACCATCAAAATGCTCGCGCTGGCATTCTTGGTGGTCGTGGGCGTGGTGTTGATGGCGGAAGGATTCGATCATCATGTGCCGAAGGGTTATGTGTATTTTGCAATGGCATTCTCGCTCGGCGTCGAGGCACTTAACATCCGCATGCGCAAGCGCGCGCACGGCAATGTAAAGCTGCGCGAGCAAAATATTCCGGGCGATTGATGCCGGGATCGAGCTCATGCACCGTGCGTGATACCGCAGAAGCCTCTTGAGCGCGCTCACCCCTCGCAAGACGGCCGCACGCATCGCATTGATGTTTGGCGCTTTCTTGGTGCTGCTTTTGGTAATTTGGTTGGTTGCGGGCGATCGCTTTTTCGGGTCATTTTGGCCGCGCGGGACGAGCGAAGAATCGCTACTGTCCGCCCCGAATGTTGATATGAAAGCGGCGACGCGAGTCGCTCAAGCAGGAGCAGACAATGGCAATAAGCGAGACGATACTGCGGTTAGAATCAGCCGTACGCCGACGTTAATAGCGGATGCTTACGAGGCCTATGGCAAGCCTGCAGACGTTGAGGTTTGTGGTTTCGGCGTGCAGCATGTTGAAGAATATCCGATAGGTATTTCCTTGCCGCCTGTCACGTCGGCAAACACGACGCTGAATGCGATTGCTCGTGATTTGGCAAGCAGCAAAATTGCAGCTGATCGAGCACTGGGCTTTTATCTGCAAGCGAAATTGGCGGGTGATGCGGCACTGGAGCGTCTGCAAATTCAGGAGCCCGGCTGCAGTCAGTCCGCAACGCCGGGTTCGGGCAAGCCGGACAATCCGCCTTGCTCTCCTGAATTAATTGCCGCACAGCAAGCTACGCGAATTACGGCGGCGAAACCGCTGATTGACATGGCATTGGCGACGAGTGACCCGAATATTTACGCTACAGCTTATTATTTTTGCTCGGATCCATTGAGTGGAAAAGGAGAATCTCGCGGCGCGTGTGCCGCTATTTCTGCCGAGGGTTGGGCAAGGCTGGATCCGCAAAATTTGTATCCTGCGATCCTGGTCCGAAACCCTGGGCCTTTCAAGGATGGCAGTTACAAAGCGCCGGCCAAAGAGCCGAGTGATGATTCACCCTTGCCCACGACGCTATTCGACGCACGCACGCCGCGGTTTGACCGAGTGATGAGACAGGATAATTTTGAGCAGGAGCCTGTTTATATGCAAAGCGCGATTTCCCAATGGCTGTTGGGAGTTTCGAGTGTTGTTGGTT
>JBBRZG010000171.1:0-7206 GCA_038236905.1 Burkholderiales bacterium | reverse complement strand
TTAATTTCTTAGCAATCACCAACACAATGTCTTTTTCGCGCGTACCGCGGCGGCCGATCGCGCCGGGGTCTTCGCCACCATGACCGGGATCAAGCACCACCACGAATGGACGCGGCTTCTTGGCCGCCGATTGGGCATTGGGTCTGGGCTTGCTGTCGATGTACGGCTTGTCACTCGCGCTTGTTTTGAGATCGGCTTTTGCATCCGCTTTTACGTCTGCTCTTGCGTCACGTGACGGCGACGCTGTGCCCGGTGAGACGGACGCACTGGCCAGCACTTCGGCATTTGAATTTGCGCTAGACGTTGCATTTGGTTTTGCATTGGGTGTGGCGAGCAGCACTGCACCATCACCGGTCATTTGCTGGCCATTTCCGAATCCCGCCACATCATCATTTAGCAACGCCAGCAGCGGATCGGCGGGCTTGGCCGGGTAAATATCGAGCATTAAGCGATGGCCAAATTCACCCGCGGGCGGCACCGCAAACACCTGCGGTTTCACCTCGGTCTTGAGATCCAGCACCACCCGAATAACATTTGGTCGATTCACACCCACGCGTACCGCGCGGATAAACGGATCATCGTTACCGATCTTGGCCACCAGCTCTTTGAGTGCGGGACCGAGCTCCACATTTTCAATATCGAGAACCAGACGCTCCGGGTTCTTCACAAAAAATTGTTGAAACTTGAGGACGGTCGCGGATTCGAAGGTAACACGGGTGTATTCGTTGGCAGGCCAAACGCGGGTTGAACGAACTTGCGTTACAGGTGCAGTTTGCAGCGCGGCATAAACTGGCAGCGACAGCATGGGCGACAACAAAAGCGGCAGCGACAGAAAATTGCGTCTTGAGTTTTGTGCTCGTGTCGCGCTACCGTCTCGCGCATCATTACCAACACTGCCATCAACACGTTCTACGGTAATGCGAGAAATGTCGGCGGGGTTGCTCTCTAATTCGGCGGCATGGGTTATATGGGCTGTATGAGCTGCATTGCTCGTAACGCCTGAATCATGGCCAACCCGCGCGCGGAGGTCGCGCTCAGGCTCGCCCGGCGGCTTTCTTGGTCGTCGGTGTGCTGTACGGTTAGCGTGATGTGAAGATCCGGCGGCGGCAACAGGTCGTTGGCCTTTTCCGGCCACTCGACAAGGCATACGTTCGACTGATTGAACAAGTCGCGAAATCCTGCTTCGTGCCATTCTTCTGGATCGCGGAAGCGATAAAAATCAAAGTGATACAAGTTTAACTTAGAAACTACATAAAGTTCAACCAGCGCGTAAGTCGGGCTTTTCACACGCCCTTGATACTTAAGCGAATGCAATAGCCCGCGTACCAGCGTGGTTTTACCTGCGCCCAAATCTCCGCTCAAAAAAACCGTCGTGCCGGGTTGTAAATCGTGCGCAATCTGCGCGCCAAACCTCAACGTGGCGGCTTCATCGGGTAACTCAATTTTCAAATTTTCCGCCACGGGTTTGACCGCTTTCATAGGCCGCCATTTGTCCACTAAACTTGCTTCATGAATTTGAATATTTCGACAGCCGATTTTGCCGAGCTTTCTCGGCAGGTTAAAGCATGGGGCCGCGAACTGGGATTCGATGAAGTCGGCATTAGCGATACCGATCTGGCTATTGAAGAAAAATATTTGCAGCAGTGGCTAGAACTTGGACGCCACGGCGACATGGATTATATGGCGCGTCACGGCGTTAAGCGCAGCCGACCCGCTGAACTGGTGCCGGGCACCGTGCGGGTCATATCGGTCAGGCTGAATTATGTCGCGCCGGATGCGAAAGAAAGCTGGAGCGTGCTTGAAGATGCAAACGCTGGCTTTATTTCGCGCTATACCCTCGGCCGCGATTATCACAAAGTGATGCGGCATAAATTGCAAATGCTTGCCGATAAAATCACCGCGCAAGTGGATGATTTCTCATATCGCGTTTTTACAGACTCAGCACCAGTTATGGAAGTCGCCTTCGCGCGCAAAGCAGGCCTAGGCTGGCGCGGCAAGCATACGCTGCTACTGTCGCGCGAAGCAGGCTCAATGTTTTTTTTGGGCGAGATATTTACCAATTTGCCGCTGATCGCGGACGGCCCCACCAGCGAACACTGCGGCACCTGCAGCAAGTGTATCGAGATATGCCCCACCCGCGCCATTACGGCCCCGTATCAACTCGATGCGCGTCGCTGTATTTCGTATCTCACGATTGAAAATAAAGGTGCGATCCCGGAAGAGTTTCGACAAGCCGTCGGCAATCGGATTTACGGCTGTGATGATTGCCAGTTGGTTTGTCCGTGGAATAAATACGCGAAGCTCGCCACTGAAATTGATTTCAATATCCGTCATCAGCTTGATGACGTCACGCTTATTGAGTTATTCGGCTGGACAGAGCAGCAGTTCAATGAACGCATGGAAGGCAGTGCAATCCGGCGTATCGGCTACCAGGCATGGAGTCGCAATATTGCGGTGGCAATGGGCAATGCGCTTGCCGATGTGAAACTGTCTGTCGCGAACAAAATGGTCATTCAATCCGCACTCAATCAGCGTTTGGAATCATCGGGCTTGATGGTGCGCGAACATATTGAGTGGGCGCTCAGACAGGCGCCGCGCTAATTCGTTGCGAGGCGGCCGATGAAATAAAAATGCTCTGCGTCGTGGATCGGCGACGTTGAAAAATACGCGAAATTCTGAAGGTAAGCTGTATTCGGGCTTCAATTGGAAGTCATTTTTACAGGAGTATTTTCATGAAAAACTATCTCTCACTCATCACTGGCATTGCTATTGCCGCATCTTCAACTTTGGCATTTGCACAAGCATCAATGACACCTCCTCAAGCGGCGGATGGACAAAAGATGGCCGATTGCAGCAAGGAAGAAAGCTCTGATAAAAAAGCCTACTGCGAAGCTAAAAATGCCGCGATTGAAGTCTGCAAAGACAAAAAAGGCGATGACATGAAAGCTTGCGTCAAAGACGTAATGATGAAGAAAGAACCGAAATAATTCCTGGTCATTCTTCCGCAAAGAAAAACCCCGCAATGCGGGGTTTTTCTATTCAACAAGCCAAATTTACAAACGCACTTGGGCTTTGTGCTTTTGTTTGTACCTGTCCGCACTGTGTTTATTTATTGCAGGTTAAATGCGGGCGTCTCTACCCGCGCTTAGCTGACTGCTTCAACCCACGAACATTGCTACCCCTTGGTCCGCACCCGCGACCGCCCACCATCTACTGCAATGACTTGGCCGGTGATCCAGCCAGCGTCGGGCGACAACAAAAAATCAGCCAGCGCGCCGTGATCGGCGGCTCGACCCAATCGCGGGATGGCGTGCATGGCGGCGATGGCATCGGCCATCGCAGTGTTGGAGGTTAACTCCGCCGCCAGCGGGGTATCGGTCAGGCTGGGCGCAATGCAATTCACGCGCACCTGAGGTGCCAAATCAGCTGCCAGGGCACGCGTCAGGCCCTCTACTGCACCTTTGGCAGCGGAGACGATGGTGTGACTGGCAAAGCCCTGTGCGACCGCGACCGTGGAAAATAAAACAACGGCACCTTGCGCGGCTTTCAACGCCGCTGCCGCTTCACGTACCGCAATCGCCGGGGCGACCGCGTTGAGACGGAAAGCGGTAACCATGGCATCGCCGGTCAGACTGCGCAACGGCTTCAGGTCAATCGAGCCCACACAATAGACCAACCCTGTGACCGTGGCGTCTGCAACCGCTGTCTTCATCGCCGTCGCGAGTGCCGTCTCGTCCATCACATCCGCAATGGCGAATAAACCACCGGTAGCCACGGCAATTTCCTTTAACTTGTCTTCATTACGCCCGATCAAAAACGGCTGCACACCACGCTTGGCGGCACGTTCCGCGATGCTACGACCAATGGCACTACTGCCGCCTACGATGATAATGCGATCCATTGAAACTGCCTTTCGAGAGAGAATGCGGGATTGATATTACGAAGTTTGCAAGAACGGTTTCGACGTAAATTTTGCCGGTTAGTTGTCGGTACCGATTGAAGCGTGGTGTCGTGCAGGGATGACTTGACAATGGCACGATCACAACACCGTTCCGAGAAGTTTGAACCATGTTCGAAAGATCCTCCGCCGCCGCCGCGTTGCTCGTCGTGCCTGCGCTTGTTACAATCCCCCGACTGTTACTGCACGCCAAGCATCGCGCTGTGTTGCAGAAAAGTCATTCGACAGCTCTCTCAATCTATCCTTCAAAACATTCATGAATCTACTCGTACTAGTTGTCGGCCTACTTTTATTTCTCGGTATGCATTCGGTGCGGATTTTTGCCGAAGGCACACGCACCCAGCTCATCGGAAAACTCGGAACCAATGGTTGGAAGGGACTATACGCAGTCATCTCATTGCTCGGCTTCATAATGATTATTTACGGCTTTGGCATTGCGCGGGACGCCCCTGTGATTTTATGGGAATCACCGCGCTGGACAAGGCATCTCGCGGCACTGCTGACTCTCCCGGCATTTGTTTTGATATTTGCCTCACAAATTCCCGGCACACACATCAAAGCAAGACTAAAACACCCGATGGTGCTGGGCGTAAAACTGTGGGCATTCGCACATTTGCTGGCTAACGGGCAGCTGCACGATGTGATTTTGTTCGGCGCATTTTTGCTTTGGGCGGTGTTCAGTTTTCGCGCCGCGCGTCAACGTGATCGCGCTTTAGGCACGGGCTATGTCGCGGTCGGTGCAGCGCGAGATTTAACGGCGATAGTGTTGGGTATCGGCGCATGGGCTGCATTTGCACTTTATCTGCATGTTCGCTGGATTGGCGTGCAGCCCTTTGGCTAGACGTTCCAAATAAACGCCTTCCCCGGCGGCTATCTGCCACCCGGGAAGGTTAAAACCGTTACTTCAACATCAGATGATTCAGACGTTTCACAAATCCCGCCGGGTCTTCCAATTGACCGCCTTCAGCCAATAGCGATTGCTCGAATAGCAAATTACTCCAATCGCCAAACGTTTCGTCGCTCACACCGGCTTTTAATTTCTCAATCAGCGGATGGCTGGGATTGATTTCCAAAATCGGTTTTGCCGCGTTCACGTTCTGACCGGCCGCGCGCAGCATGCGTTCGAGATTGCCGGATGCGGCGTTCTCGTCAACCACCAAGCACGCCGGCGAATCAGTTAAGCGATCCGTGACGCGCACTTCTTTGACTTTGTCGCCAAGGGCAGCTTTAATTTTCTCGACCAGCGGCTTTAATTCCTCGGCGATTTTGGCCTGCTCGGCTTTTTCGGTTTCATCAGCCAAGATGCCCAAGTCCAAATCGCCCTTTGCGACCGAGACCAATTTCTTGCCTTCAAATTCCTCAAACTGTCCCAGCCACCATTCATCGACGGGCTCGGTTAGCAGCAAAACTTCGATACCTTTCTTCTTGAACACTTCCAGATGTGGACTGTTTTTTGCCGCGCCAAAACTATCGCCGGTAACGTAATAAATTTTCTCCTGACCGTGCTTCATCCGCGACACATATTCAGTCAGCGAAACGTTTTGCATGTCGTCACTGCCGTGGGTCGAGGCAAAACGGCAGAGGGAAGCGATGCGATCCCTGTTGGCGTGGTCTTCGCCGATCCCTTCCTTGAACACACGGCCAAATGCGCTCCAAAACGTCGCGTATTTTTCTTTGTGGTTTTCGGCGAGGTCATCCAGCAGTCCGAGTACTTTCTTCGCACAACCATTTTTGATTGCATCCACATCTTTCGATTGCTGCAAGATTTCTCGTGAGACGTTTAATGGCAGGTCGTTGGAATCGACCACGCCTTTTACAAATCGCAGATAGCGTGGCAGCAATTGTTCGGCATCGTCCATGATGAAAACGCGACGCACGTAAAGCTTTACGCCATGTTTACGTTCACGATCCCACAAATCAAAAGGAGCCTTGCCAGGCACATATAAAAGCTCGGTGTATTCCTGTTTGCCTTCGACCCGCGCATGGGTCCAGCCCAGCGGCTTTTCCCAATCATGGGACACATGCTTATAAAACTCTTCGTATTGCTCGTCGGTGATATCACTCTTTGGGCGCGTCCACAATGCGCTCGCACGGTTAACCGTTTCATCTTCATCGGTAACCACGTTCTCCGATTTTTCCTGATTCCATTCCGTTTTCTTCATGACAATCGGCATCTGAATGTGATCAGAATACTTACGGATGATCGATTTCAGTTGCCAGTCTTCAAGGAATTCTTTTGCATCATCCTTCAAGTGCAAAACCACATCCGTGCCGCGGGTGTTTTTCTCAACCGCTTCCAGCGTGAATTCGCCATCTCCCGCTGATTCCCAACGCACCGCCTCGGTTGAGCCCGCGCGACGCGTGGTCAACGTCACCTTGTCCGCGACAATAAACGCCGAGTAAAAGCCGACACCGAACTGGCCAATCAGATGCGAATCCGTTTTCTGATCGCCTGTTAGTTTCGAGAAAAACTCCTTCGTGCCCGATTTCGCAATCGTGCCAATATTGGCAATCACTTCATCGCGCGACATGCCAACACCGTTGTCAGAAATCGTGATGATGCCCGCTACCGCATCAGCGCTGATCCGAATTTTCAGATCCGAGTCATCCCCATACAAACTTGCATCCGTAACCGCTTCGAAGCGCAATTTATCGCACGCGTCCGACGCGTTTGAAATCAACTCACGCAAGAAAATTTCTTTGTTGGAATACAAAGAATGGATCATCAGCTGTAAGAGCTGCTTTACTTCGGTCTGAAAATTAAGGGTTTCTTTGGGAGAAATTTCTGCGGTGGCGTTCATGGTGATAGCGTCCTCTCGGATACAAAAAAAAGGGAAATTACGAAAATTGTTTTGTCCGATCCAAAATGGGGGTGCAACTTTGATTTTTCAAGTTGTATAGGTAGAAAACCTTAATGCCTAGTATTGACGAGCGTCTTGGGCCATTAATGCTCTGAAATACCCGCCAGTATTCGGGCTTATCAGTTTAATTACACAGCTTTGCGGGTCATTGACGAAGCGATCAATCTAAAAAGACTTTGAGATCGATTGATGGCTTGTTCGTCCCGCCAAAAAAGCACATTCCTCGATCTAAAAATCAGGCTCACAATGAGATCTCGAGGGAGGCAAAGACCTAAGCTTTGCGCTGCGCCATCCTAGCCGTTTCGCGGATCGCGCTGAGAGTTGTGTTGGGCGAAATCGCTTCCGCATCGATTCTGATTTCAATCAGCGAGGGCTTGCCGGCATCAC
>JBBRZG010000170.1:0-7231 GCA_038236905.1 Burkholderiales bacterium | reverse complement strand
GAGCGCGGTCTGCGGTTGACGCCGATTTACAATTTTGGTTATCGCCTCGAACATGTTGCTGTTACGCCCAAACCAGCCGACCAGTCGAGCGTGTGAGCCGCGCTGATGCTTGCCTAGCGCCGGCTGGCCCATCGAAACCTGTCCGGCTGTTGACCTTGGCGTAATTGCACGATCAAATCGGCGGAGGCGGCTAAATCAACATCCATTCAGCTTCTCCGCCTTATCGACGCCACCAGAAGGAACCGCTTTGATGTTTGCACGGAACCCTTCAACCTCATGTCGTTTCGCTAACCTGCTTGACATGCGTAGTGTGCTTGAGGTGGCAGCAGGTTCGGCGTGCTAGACAAGCCAAACGCGGGTACCGAGCTTGAGTTGGAAAGTGACACCCGCACATGGCGCAAACGGGTGCTTAAAGAATGGTCGGTCATCGCATTGCTGTTATCCAGTTTCACCTTATTCGCGCAGAATGGGGCGTGGTTTTCGCGCATCGATCAAACCGTCTACGACCAGGCGCTGTCGCTGTGGAAACGTCCGGCGCAAAGCGATATCGTTATTGTCGGGATCGACGAAGACAGCCTGAAACAAATTGGCC
Source organism: Burkholderiales bacterium (assembly GCA_038236905.1). Lineage (GTDB taxonomy): Bacteria > Pseudomonadota > Gammaproteobacteria > Burkholderiales > Usitatibacteraceae > UKL13-2. The sequence goes on along the minus strand of JBBRZG010000170.1, from coordinate 6,639 downwards.
GTTGGCCTTGGGCGCGCGCGACTCATGCCACGTTACTTCAAAAATTGACACAGGCCGAGGTGAAAGCAGTGGCCTTGGATATCGTGCTGACCGAGCCTGATCTGCGCGACCCAAAGCAGGATGAACTACTCGCCGAATCGATTCGCGCGAACGCGAAAGTGGTGCTGCCACTTTTGCAAAAAAACAACGAGGGTGCTCCCGTGGGTGAGTCACTCCCCGCACCATTGCTTAGTTCAGCGGCGGCCGGCGTAGGGCATATCAGCACCCGTTTTGATTCGGATGGGGTCTTGCGAAGCGTATTTCTGCGAGCAGGTTTTCGTGCACCGCGTCATCCGTTGCTGGCGTTGGCGGCGCTTGAGGTGGCCGAGCCCGGGCGACTCGAAAATGCCGGAATCACGAAGTTGCGTCCGGCCTCAATTGCCGAGAGGCACCAAGAGAATTTGAGCCCCGATGCGGTGTGGGTGCTGGATGGACAATACCGAATTCCGTTCGCTGGTCCGCCAAGGCATTTCAAGCAAATTTCTTACATAGACGTGCTGCGCGGCGACATCCCGGCACGCGAATTTAAAAACAAAATTGTGTTGGTTGGGATGACGGCACCCAGTATGGGCGATGAGTTTCCAACCCCCCTATCGGGCGATTCAGGAGGTGCTCCGACTTCATCTTTTGGCCAGTCCCACGAGGCGCGTGCGATGCCGGGTGTCGAGATTCACGCCAATATTCTGCAAGGCCTCCGCGAAGGAATTAACTTGCAGGAGGCATCTTTCGCAGCCACGTCGGCGGTATCGCTGATATTGATCCTGGGACTGTTTGCTGGTTTTTTATGGTTAAGCCCTTCGCAATCCATTATTTTAACCACGGGGCTGTGCGTTGCTGCCGTGATCGGCTCTGCATTACTGTTTCGGCTCAGCCAATTCTGGATTTCGCCGGTGGTGGCGGTGATGGCCATGGTGTTGGCTTATCCATTGTGGAGCTGGCGAAAGCTGCAGGCGACACAGCGATATTTTGATGAAGAGCTTTCGCGCTTAAAGCTTGAGCGCAGCGTGGTTGCACCCGACACAGCGCTCGCAATTTTGCCGAATTCCGGGCCTAGTTCGCCTAAGCTGCCTAAATTCGGTGGCGCATTTTTTACGCAAGATGTGGTTGAACAGCGGATTGCATCAGTACGAGATGCGACTCAACTATTGCGAAATCTAAATCGCTTTGTCGCGGATAGTTTGGAGAGTTTGCCCGAAGCCGCAATTGTCGCTGATTTCACGGGTCGCGTATTGCTGGCAAATTCGAGCGCCGACCGCTTGTTTGGTTTTAAGAGTACCGGCGTTCGCACTGAGGGGCTGGCAACCGCGCTTGCAACTAGCGAACAGCCGCTCGAGGGCCGCGATGTATTCGAGCTGATGCAGCGATTCAAACACGATAGCAATAAAACATGGCGTGAAATGTGGGCAGAAGCATCTGCGGTGAGCCGGATTGTGTCGGTTGAAGCTCGTTTGGTACAGACTACTGACAATGCTCATGCCGCCGGCAGCACTGCTGAAGACATGGATTTTCTGGTGCAAATTGCGCCTTCAATGTCGCACACTGGCGTCCGTACGGGTACGATTTTGACCTTGACAGATATTTCGCCGCTGCGAGAATCTGAGCGGCGTCGCGATGAGGCGCTGCGATTCCTATCGCACGATATGCGTTCTCCGCAGGCATCAATCATTACCCTGCTGGAAATGCAGCGCGAAGATCCCGACAGCATGCCGACGGCCAAACTGGTTGAACGAATCGACCGTTACGCGAAGCGTACCTTGACGCTTGCCGATGACTTTTTGCGCCTAGCCAAAGCAGAGCGCTCCAAGCCACAGGACTTTGAACTATTGGAGTTGTCCGGCTTGCTGCAGGACGCCGCAGATGAGGCTTGGTCACTAGCTTCAGCCAAAGAAATCAGCGTTAAATCCCAGCTGCCGGAAGATGAGGCGTGGGTGCTGGGCGACCGCGATTTGCTGACCCGCGTGCTGATGAATCTACTTTCGAACGCGATCAAATACAGCCCGCCGAAGTCCCGAATTACTTGTTCACTGCATCTTGAAACGGCTTCACAAAACGATGCCGATGTTGAGGTCGGCCCTGCTTTAAATCCTAGCTCTTGGGTGATCGACGTGGCAGATCAGGGCTACGGTATTTCCAAAGCCAATATGTCCAAGCTCTTCAGCCGGTTTGTACGCCTGCACGAAGAAGGGCAGCCAGAAGAGGAGGGCATTGGCTTGGGATTGGTTTTTGTGAAAACGGTGGTGACCCGCCATAACGGCAGCATTAGCGTTAAAAGCAAGGTCGCCGAATATGCGCAACCGTCTAGTCGCGGCACTCATATTGCAGCGGGCGCAATTGACACTCCAGCGGTCATCTCAACCGATCACGGCACGACGTTTTCAGTTTCGCTGCCCGCACAGTCAGCGCCGCTGGATTAAACCCCAGTATTGACGGACGTTTCAGGGTAAAATCGTTTGAAAAGCCCCGTCAATGCTAGTGTTTATATTTTATGCTTGCACTAGTCCGCAACGCGGCAAAATAAATAAACCCCATCTGCATCCCGGGTCCGGCTCGCTAGGCCGCGATACCAAAGATAATGTAGATGCGCAATCGCCTCGCCTATGGCGAACACCAGCTGATGGTCATCGAGCGAGCGTTTGAACAGCACGCCAAGCACATCCGCGGCGGCTTTAGGTTCTGCCAGCGCGGCGACCAGATCCGCCAACCGATCCTGATGGTGTTGTATCAGTTCAGCGATTCGCGTGTGTAAGCCGCGAAACACGCGTCCATGCGATGGCAGGATGAGCGTGTCATCCGGCATCGCGCTGAATTTATCGAAGCTATCGAGAAATTGTTTAAGCGGATTGGCTTCTGGCTGATTTCCCCACACGCCGACATTGGTGCTGATGCGTGGCAACACTTGGTCGCCTGAAATCAGCAATTTATCCGCTGCGCAAAACAGCACCGCATGTTCCGGAGCATGCCCAAACACGGTACTCACCTGCCAGTGGCGCCGACCAATTTCAATGTCATCACCATCCATGATCCGAACATATTGCCGCGGCACACTCGATACCCCGCGTTTGAATGCGGCCGTTCGCGTCTCCTGAGCGGCGGCAAAATCAGGCCGCACCCGCGCCAGTCCGTGCGAGACAAATAATCTGGCGCTGTTATCGCGGTCAAATCCAGCCGCATCATCGGCGGCTGCATGGGCAGACATAAATTCGGTCGCCGTCATCCACAGCGGTGCACCGGTTCGCTCATGCAGCCAATTTGCGCAACCGACATGATCGGGATGGTAATGCGTGACGAGTATCCGATGAACGGGCATGGATTGCATGGTTTCAACAAAATGCCGCTCCCACAACGCATGCGTTTCTGGGCTCCCGTAGCCTGTGTCCACAATCGTCCAGCCATCAACACCGTCTTTAACGTCGCGTAGCAGCCATAAATTAATATGGTCGAGGGCGAACGGCAGCGGCATTCGAATCCAGAACACGCCTACTGCGACTTCAATGGATTCGCCATTGGCAGGCGGATTGTCGTGAGGATAAGTGAGCATTTTGGGTGGTTCTGAAGGTAGAGAGTGATTATCCAATATATTCCGCCGCATCTGCCTCACGCCCATTTCGTCATGAGGCACAAGTTATCGTTTTTACAGCCGATAACCGAAGCTCGACGCGCGTTTTATGAGCGTTGCAGTACCGGTAAATACCTCATGCTTATTTTTGAAATTGCGCGGAGTCTTTCTCACTTACGGTTGCCGTCAGTTATTATTCATTACTCAGCGCGTCAAGAAGCGTCTTGCATGAGCACGCAACCACAAAGCAAGTGCACAAAAACTCAGATAATCGCTGCGCAGTGCAAATCAGGGAGAGCGGGGATTAAACATGAAAATAAAATCACCATTGCGCCCGAAGGCGGCGTCCTCAGGCTACGTGAGGCGCGGACTGTTTTTAGTGAGCATACTGGTTGTTGCGGGGTTATTTTGGACGTTTAAGAAATCTGTACCGCCCGCGCTAGCTTCACTCGAACCGGTGACGATAGCCGCGAGTACATCATATGCCGGTACCTGCCCTATTTTTGCTGCGGTGGACAAAGGCTATTTTGCCAGCGAGGGCATAGCCATCACTATCCAGCCGCATAACAGTGGAAACTCCTCAATGGAGGCGGCTCTCAGGGGAGATGCCAATTTGGCCACTGTAGCGGATCTGCCGATTATGTTCGCTGCTCTACGCGGCGCGCCTGTCATGCTGGTCGCCAGTATGTTCGAAGCGGGGCAGAATTATGGGATTGTGGGCCGCAAAGATAGCCAAATCTCGACCCCCGCCAGCTTAAAGGGCAAGCGGATCGGGGTGACTTTGCGCAGCGGCGGACACTTTGTGCTGGCCTCATTCCTCAATCGGCAGCAGCTGTTGACCAGCGATGTCACGCTGGTGGATCTCCAACCAGAAGAGTTCTCACTTGCGCTTTCGCAAGGCCGAGTTGACGCTGCGTCCACGTGGGAGCCTCATGTAGGGTCGCTTATTGCCCAGCTCGGCGCAAACGGCGTGGTCTTTCCGGTTGAGGGCCTTTACGACGGTGTGTTTAATCTTGCAGGCTCGCGCGCGTATCTGATGAGCCATCCTGGGGCAGTCAAGAAGGTGGTGAGCGCGGTGGTGAAGGGCGCACGATTCTGTAAGGATTCACCCGAAGAGGCCATTGAGCTTAGCGCAAAGGCGATGAAAACAGATCCACTCAAGCTGCGAAAATTGTGGCCGACTTATCGGTTTCAGGTTGCCTTAGATCAAAGCACTTTAATCGCTTTGGAAGATGAGGCGCGTTGGGCAATTAAAAATAAATTAACCGAAAGACAAGAGTCGATTAATTTTCTGAATCACATTTACATGGATGCAGTGATTGCGGTTTCTCCGTCAACGATGACGATAATTCATTGACAATACGCGAATGAAAATATCGACGCGTTTGAAACTGGCAGGAATTTTGTCTATCGGCGCGGTAGCAATGATTGCGCTCGTTTTGTTTTCCTCCAGCTTGCAGTTAAAAAAGGCGCTAGGCCGGAATGAGGCTAGCGTCGAGTTTTTGAAGGCAATCTCGTCAATCCAATATCTGACGCTGGAATACACGCTGCGCCACGATGATCGTTCACTATTGCAGTGGCGATTACGACACACATCTTTGTCTTCTTTGCTCGGCGAGACGGACATGTTCAAGGGCACCGAAGACGAAGCGATTGTCAATGGATTGGCGCAGTCGCACGATCGACTTAAATCCTTGTTTGATCAACTTGTTGCTAATCAAACTGATCGCAAAAATGATAGAGACAACATTGAATTGCTTGAGGAGCGTGAGGCTCGCTTGACCGGGCAGATTATGAAACAGGTGCAGTCAATGATATCTGATGTACTCATTTTGTCCGAGCGTAGCCGCGCGGGTGTGAGGGAGGCGCAATGGCTGACAACTGTCGCTGTGCTTTTGTTTGGCGGACTGGCGGTAGTCGTGGTCGCCAGCACCAGCTATTACACGGCAGATCGGGTGACTAGACCGCTGGCGGAGTTGCACGATGGAATGCGGATCGTAGGAGCAGGCAATCTTGATTTCAGGTTTCGAATGGGTGCAATAGATGAAATCGACGATTTGGGTCGATCATTTGATGTCATGACCGAAAAGCTGAAGGGGACAACGGTATCGCGCGATGATTTGGCGCAAGTGAATCGCGCCCTAAGTGCAGAGTTGGATCGCCGCGAACACGCAGAGAAAGAGTTGCTGCGAAACCAGGTAGAGCTGCAAACTGCAAATAAAGCTCTTGAAGCTAGCAATATTGAACTCCAGCGATTTGCCTACGTTGCTTCGCACGACCTGCAGACGCCGCTTAGAAGCATCGCTGGATTTGTTCAATTGCTGCAATCCGAATACACAGGCCTATTCGATACGCGGGCTGAAAATTGGATGCAAAGAACCGTACAAGCCACCAAAGTGATGCAGGCGTCGATTCGTGATTTGCTGACGTACTCTAGGGTGAACTCGGAAGCTGATGCATTTCAGGACGTGCCATTGCGCGAAGTTTTTGAGGATGCGGTTTTGTTGCTAGATGCCGCGATCAAGGAGTCCGGCGCAGATGTGACATGCGGCGAACTGCCAACGCTGACCTGTGATCGGTCTCAAATGGTGCAATTGATGCAAAACCTAGTCGGCAATGCGCTTAAATATTGCACTCAAACACCTGAAATTCGGGTTTCGTCACAAGCTGCTGATACTGAATGGATCTTTTCAATTCAGGACAACGGTATCGGGATTGCACCTAAACACTACGAGCGCATATTTGAACTTTTTAAACGATTGCACAGCGAGAAAGAGTACCCCGGCACCGGGATTGGTCTGGCTGTATGTCGCCGCGTAGTTAATCGCCATGGCGGGCGAATTTGGGTGGAATCCGAATCCGGTCGCGGCAGCATTTTCTATTTTACGATTCCCATTGCTGAGGTAGGCACCGTATGAATTCAATAGCCCATAGTCGGTCTGCGATTATTTTGTTGGTGGAAGATAACGAAGATGTTGTTGATTTAATGCGTATCAGCTTTGAAAAATCCAAGATCAAGGTAAACCTCCACCACGTCAAGGATG
>JBBRZG010000169.1:0-7244 GCA_038236905.1 Burkholderiales bacterium | reverse complement strand
GAGATGACGCGGACGTGAACGCCTTCCGCCGCCAGCGTTTTTTGCGCTTCCATTGCCAACGAAACCTCGGTGCCCGTCGCAATGATTACGGCTTTAAGCTCGCCCGCTTCTTTCGACAAAATGTAGCCGCCCTTCGCGACATTCGCCATCGTCGCTGCATCGCGCTTTTGGAACGGGCTATTTTGGCGGGAATAAATTAGACAGGTTGGTCCGTCTTTGCGTTGGATCGCGTGTTGCCAGGCAACGGCGGCTTCGACGGTGTCACAGGGACGCCAGAGATCCATGTTTGGAATCAAACGCAGCGATGCGACATGCTCGACCGATTGGTGCGTAGGGCCGTCTTCGCCGAGGCCGATGGAGTCGTGCGTAAACACAGAAATATTGCGCAATTTCATGAGCGCAGCCATGCGTAGTGCGTTGCGCGAGTAATCGCTGAAGGTCAAAAATGTACCGTGGTGAGGAATGAAACCGCCATGCAAAGCAATGCCGCTGGCGATCGCGGCCATGCCAAATTCACGCACCCCGTAGTTAATGTAGTTACCGCCTTGCTGCGCCGACAGTGCTTTGCTGCCGCTCCAATTGGTGAATACCGAGCCGGTTAAATCGGCCGAGCCGCCCAGCAATTCAGGCATGGTTTGAGCAAAAGCCTCGATCGCGAATTGTGAGGCTTTGCGGGTGGCAACGGTTTCGGCTTTCTCGTTTGATTTGTCGATCAGCGCCAGAGCTATGGCCGCAAAATTAGCCGGTAAATCACCGGCCATGCGGCGCTTGAATTCTGCAGCCAATTCGGGATGCGCGGCTTGGTAGCCAGCGAACACTGCATTCCACTGCGCTTCAACGGCCTGGCCTTTGTGTTTTGCATCCCATGCATCGTAGATGTCCTGGGGGATTTCAAACGGTGGGTATTTCCAGCCAATGGTTTCGCGTACCAGCGCAATTTCTTTGTCGCCCAATGGCGAGCCGTGAACTTTGTCTGTGCCGCCCATATTCGGCGAGCCTTTGCCGATCACGGTTTTGCAGCAGATCAGGGTCGGCTTATCGGTCACTTTTTTAGCCGCTAGTACGGCTGCATCAACGGCCGTCGAATCATTACCTCCCACATTTGGAATGACATGCCAGCCGTAGGCTTCAAAGCGCATGGGCGTGTTGTCTTTAAACCAGCCCTCAACCTTGCCGTCAATCGAGATGCCATTGTCGTCATAAAACGCAATCAATTTGCCCAGCCCCAGTGTGCCCGCAAGCGAACACACTTCGTGGGAAATACCTTCCATCAGGCAGCCGTCACCCATGAAAACATAGGTGTGATGATCGACAATCGTATGGCCTTCGCGATTAAACGTCCGCGCCATTTCGCGCTCGGCAATCGCCATCCCCACCGCATTAGCCAAGCCTTGTCCCAGCGGACCCGTAGTCGTTTCTACGCCAGGCGTGATGCCGACTTCCGGATGGCCGGGCGTTTTTGAATGGAGCTGACGGAACGCTTTGATATCGTCCATCGATAAATCGTAGCCGGTGAGATGCAGCAGAGCATAAATCAGCATCGACGCGTGACCGTTTGATAACACGAAACGATCACGGTCCGCCCAGTGCGGATTGGACGGGTTGTGCCTCAGATGATGCCGCCACAATACCTCCGCCATTTCCGCCATCCCCATCGGCGCGCCGGGGTGGCCAGAGTTGGCTTTTTGTACGGCGTCCATCGCAAGGGCGCGAATGGCGTTGGTGATTTCTGAGCGGATGGCTTGGGTCATGGTCGGCGTCGGTAGGATTGAATAAGTGAGGAGACAGCTATTTCGAGAAAGCGCATGGCGCGTTGCGGGAGTCGCGGCGCGCGGTGATTATAATTTGAACTGCGCCACATGCTGGCATCCGGCCCTATTTATAAAGGCCTCTACATTAAAGGGCACCCCATGCAGGGCCTACATATTATTGCTGATCTCTATAACTGTCCGCCGTTGATGCTGCTGACCTCGGCCGCCGCGCTGCGGGTGGCTTGTCTGCGCGCTTCCAGCGCGGCGGGCTTGTCGGTTCTGGGAGAGAATTTTTATCAATTCGAAAGTTTTGACCAAGTGCAGCCGGGTGGCGCGACCGGCGCGGTGGTGTTGGCTGAATCGCATCTGGCCATACACACCTGGCCGGAACGCAATCAGGCCACGCTCGATATTTATGTTTGCAATGTATCGGCCGACAACCGCGACAAAGCGGAGGCGCTTTATCTGGGAATGCTCGATGTTTTAAAGCCATCTGATGTGATCGTACAGCGGGTTTGGCGCGGCAAGGGATTGCCGAATACTGTGGCCGAATCCGCTCCGTTGGCTGCATGACAGACCCAACATTGCGCCTTGACGAAAACGTCACCAATTACTCCGGCGCGTACTTCACGGCAAGCCGCCTAATCGAAAGCCGCACATCCATATTTCAAACCATTGAAGTGTTCGAAACCCCCGATCTGGGCAAGCTGATGCGCATCGACGGCTGCAATATGGTCAGCGAGCGAGATGAGTTTTTTTATCATGAAAATCTGATTCACCCGGTGGCAACCGTACATCCCAATCCCAAGACAGCACTAATTCTTGGCGGTGGTGACGGCGGTGCGGCGGAAGAAATCTTGAAGCACCCGTCAGTGGAAAGGGTCACCTTGTGTGAGCTCGATGCGGACGTGGTTGAGTTATCAAAGCGGCATTTTTTTGGAGTGCATGGCGGCGTCTTTGATCATCCCAAGTTATCGCTGGTGATCGGCGACGGTATCGAATTCATTCGCGCCACGCGCGAGCAATTTGATCTCATTACGCTCGATCTCACTGACCCGGTGGGTGAAGCCAAAGCGCTATATTCACAAACATTTTTCGCGGCCTGTAAATCCAGGCTTGCGTCCGGCGGCGCGCTCACCATTCATACTGGCTCACCGTTCGCGCACCCGGCCCGTGTGAGCCAAAGTATCGCGAATTTGCGCGCACAGTTTCGATTCGTGAATCTCTGGTTTGTCCACGTTCCCATGTATGGCGCAAATTGGGGTTTCGCGAGCGGGTCAGATGTGCTTGATCTTTGCGGCGTCAGCGCGACTGAAATCGATAAACGATTGGCAAACCGCCAGATCGGTGCGCGGCAGTTTTATAACGGGGAAACACATCACGCCACGTTGGCGCTACCTGAATACGTTCGCGCGCTGTTGAGGTAACATCACCCTTATTGACTGAACTTCATCGAGGGCATTCGATGCTTAAAAAAATTCGTAAATCGAGTTCGCATATTTCGCTGGTGTTGATTGGTGCCGCTGCTTTGGGCGTGACCGTGGCGGGCTGCTCGAAACAAGAAATGCGCCGCGATGTTTATGCGAATAAACAGGACTGTTTAGCCGACTGGGGGCAAACGCCACAAGACTGCGAACCCGCCTATGATCGTCCCACCGGCAACGGGGCGAACACTCATTACTACGGCCGCTCATACCCTTATTTCGGCGGATCATCCGGCACCTCGTCGCCGTCGCGCTCTGGCAAAACCATCGGCTCATCCAGCGTCAGCCGCGGCGGGTTTGGTTCGAGTGGACATTCTTCGTCGGGTTGAGTGCTCAATCTGAACAACAAAGCAAAGAAAATGAAACGAGAAGATTTAATTCCGCGCGCCGATTGGCCGAAAAAAATGGAAGACCTCGGTTTTGGTTTTCATTCCATTGACGGCATTTATTGGGATGAGCGTGCCTGCTATTCGTTCACCGCCGCACAGATTGATGTGTTGGAAACGGCCACCAGCGAATGCCACCAAATGTGTATTGCCGCAGCCCAGCATGTGATCGATAAAAACCTATATGCAAAATTTGCTATTCCGCCTGAATTTATCCCGCTGGTCGAGCGTTCGTGGAATAACGATGAAGCCACGCTGTTCGGTCGCTTTGATTTTTCCTGGGACGGTAACGGCGCACCGAAAATGCTTGAATACAATGCCGATACGCCCACCTCGTTGATCGAAGCGAGCGTGGCGCAGTGGTATTGGCTACAAGAAGTGAAACCGGGCGCCGATCAATTCAACAGCATTCATGAGAAGCTCATCGCACGATTTCAGGAAATTGCAAAGGAATTGGGGACGACTATTCATTTCGCCTGTGTTGGCGATAGTGAAGAAGACCTTGGCAATCTTGAATACCTTCGTGATGCCGCGATACAGGCGGGGATTGACGCGAAATTTATCGACATTGCGCATATTGGTTGGGACGCCATCGCGAAAAAATTCGCAGACGATGAATTTCAGGAAATCAAAACACTGTTCAAACTCTACCCATGGGAATGGATGGTGCGGGAAGCGTTTGGCCGCAATCTGCTCGATAGCGACATGCGTTTGATCGAGCCCGCATGGAAAATGTTGCTGGCCAATAAAGCGATTTTGCCGATTTTGTGGGAGCTGTATCCCGATCACCCTAATTTGTTGCCGGCCTATTTTGAGCCGCAAAAATTCGCGACTGATTTCGTCAAAAAGCCACTGCTGTCGCGCGAAGGTGCGAACGTCACGATTACTTCCAGCCGTGGTGAAATCGCGATCCCCGGTGACTATGGTGCTGAGGGCTTTATTTATCAGGCATACCATCCGGTGCCAAATTTTCGCGCCAATGGTGAAGACAACTACGCCGTGATTGGCTCATGGATCATTGGCGATGAGCCCGCCGGGATGGGCATTCGCGAAGATGAATCGCCGGTCACCAAAAATACCAGCCGCTTTTTGCCGCATTACTTCGAATAGTTTTCCAACAACATCGGGAATAAAAAATGAAATATCAAATCATGGAATCATTTTCCGGCTTCGACGATTTTCTTATCTATCTCGCCATCGCGTCTTTATTACTTGCCATCTTCGTCGCGATTTATGTCCGTATTACCCCATACCGCGAGATTGCTTTGATCCGCGAGGGCAATATGGCCGCGGCGTTTAGTCTTTCCGGCACCTTGATCGGCATGGTCATCCCGCTATCAAACGCGGTCGAGTACAGTGTGAATCCGGTCGACATGGCGATTTGGGGATTCATTGCGTTGGCGATTCAGTTGATCGTATTTGTCATTGCCCGCATTGCGCTGCCCAATATTGCGCAGGATATTCCGGCGGGTAAACAAGCGTCCGGATTTTTTCTCGGCGCGATTTCGATTGCGGGCGGAATTTTGAATGCGGCGTGTATGACCTATTGACGGGTGGTCAGACCCGTTCTGTTTCCGCCTGACCGGGTCGCCATTTCAACAGCCTGTTTTCGGCAAACGTCACCACGTAATCAAGCAACAGCGCAAACACGGTCAGCACTAAAATACCGGCGAAAACGGTGTTGATATCAAACGTGCCTTCGGCCTGGTGAATTAGATAGCCGACACCGCTTGCGCTGCCCAAATACTCGCCCACCACCGCGCCAACAAATGCCATGCCAACCGCAGTATGCAGGCTGGAAAAGACCCACGAGGTGGCGGACGGCAGATATACGAAGCGCAGCAATTGTGCCTTGGATGCGCCCAACATTCGGGCGTTATTCAGGACCACGGGTGAGACTTCTTTTACACCTTGGTAGACGTTAAAAAAGACGATGAAAAATACCAAAGTGACGCCAAGCGCCACTTTCGACCATATGCCGAGTCCGAACCACACCATAAAAATGGGTGCAAGGATCACCCGTGGCATCGCATTTGCGGCCTTGATGTACGGATCTGCTATTGCGGAGGCGATCGGCGACAAGCCCAGCCACAGGCCAATGCCCAAGCCGGATACGGTGCCGATCACAAACGCGAGTGCCGTTTCTTGCAGCGTGACCCAAAGATGCGGGTAGATTTCGCCGCCCGAAAACCATACCCAAATTGCTTTGAAAATTCGCAGCGGCTCACCGAAAAAGAAAGCGGCTTTATCGTCGTTTTCAAAAACGAAATTGGGGAGTAGGCCGGGCACGGTCAAGATGTGCCACGCACCGAAGATCGCCGCGAGTAGGGCGATTTGAATGAGCCACAAAAATCGTTGGCGGCGCATATCTTTAGCGGGTTTGAAGTGCTTTGGCGCGTTGGACGTATTGCTGATATGCAGGAACAGCGATGGCCGCAAGAATGCCTGATAGCGGAATAATCAGCGCACAAATCCATGCGCCGATCACCATACCGGTAGAGTTTGGCGTGGTTTTACTGCCCCAGCGGTTAGTCCCGTCCGTACCGGGAATGAACAGGAACATAAAATTTACCAGTGGCACGAGGATCAGAATGCTCAGCCAACCGCTGGTATTGAAATCGTGGCAGCGTTGAATGGTAAGCATGAACTGCATGACCAACAGCGCAATGTAGGCGGGAATCATCGCCAAGCCGGCCGTGACCAGAGAAAGCAACGCGCCGACCCCGATGATGAGCAGCGATAGCCCAAACAGGTAAACGATGTATCGCGCCCGACCAATCCTCCCGGAAATTGAAAATAGTTTTACTTGCTGCGGCGCATCCTGATCTGCGCCGATCATGTTTTCAGCACGAGGAGCGCTATAGGGATTTTGATTTACTGCGTTGGTGGGCTCATTCATTTATTTTTCCCTTTCCAGGTGGTGTGTCAATTGCTGGCCAGCTTATTTTTTGTCTGCTGATAACCCTTTAAAACTTCTTCCTTCATGGCGCTCCAAATCTGCTCATGCAGCGCCAGAAAACGCGGCGTCATGCGGATCTCGGCCACATCACGTGGTCGTGGCAAGTCAATCATGAATTCACCAATGGGATGGGTGCCCGGACCGGCAGCTAAAACAATCACGCGATCTGATAACGAAATCGCTTCTTCCAGATCATGCGTGATGAAAAGCACTGATTTTTTATCCGCTTCCCACAATTGCAATAGCTCATTCTCCATCAACTGCCGCGTCTGAATATCGAGCGCCGAAAACGGCTCGTCCATCAGCATTATCTTAGGGTCCAGAATCAGCATTTGCGCGAGCGCCACGCGTTTGCGCATGCCGCCCGATAGCTGATGTGGGTAGCGTGCGCCGAAACCAGCTAGGCCGACGCGCGCGAGCCAATCTTCGCCGCGTTGCCGTGCCTCGGCGGCCGCGACGCCGCGAAATTGCAACCCTGCCGTGACGTTATCGAGCGCTGAGCGCCATGGCATGAGCGATTCGGCTTGAAACATATAGCCGGCTTGGGCGTTGATGCCATGCAGCGGTTCGCCAAAGATTTTCACTGCACCCGATGATGCGCGCAGCAATCCCGCGGCGATATTCAATAGTGTCGATTTGCCGCAGCCGGTGGGCCCCACTACCG
>JBBRZG010000168.1:0-7362 GCA_038236905.1 Burkholderiales bacterium | reverse complement strand
GGTTACGTCAAATAATTTGCAGGTTACTAACCGGCGGGTTTCGACAGTTCAGCCAAAAATGCCTCGAACTGCTTTTTATTAAGCATGCCCGCTTTGCTGGCGTCGTACTTTGCGAAAGCCATTTCCATTTTTTTCATAAAGTCGGCTTTGGAAGTCATGTAACCCAAACCGCCATCGCTTTTTTGCAAGTCCATGATAAACGCCATCGCTTTTTTGGAGTCGACCATGTTTTCTTTGGTGGCCGGCATTTTGGCGAGCATTTCTTCCGCGCGCTTCATAAATTCGGCTTTGGAGACCATGCCGTCCTTGTTGGTGTCGCACATCGTGACGAAGCGCTGCAACTCTTCAGGTGAGCCGTCAGCGAATGCGGGTGCGGCCATGCCGACCATTGCAGTAGCAATAGCGGCTAAAAGTGCACGGCTAAAATTAGATTTTTTCATATTTAAAATTCCTTCAATCAGAGGTGGGTGGGCACTATTGTGAAACGGAAAAGTTGCAATTCCAACTGCATTATTGCACTACGCTTCGATTAGTCGCAACGTTGGTAGCAGCCTTACAAAAGGTAAGAATAAAAATTAGGAAGCGTTGCGTTGCCATCATTTGCGTTCATGCTCAAACTATTCACTACGTGTCGCCAGCCACGGCAAAGCGCTTCGCCATTTGGGCGAGCACGTCGAGTTGACCGTCGAAGGTGCGGCAGTAAAGGCAGATCGCGAGATGATTCTTGAGCCGTGACTCTTCCTCGTCGGTTAACGGCCGATCACGCTTGAGGCTCATCATTTGTGATGCTTGTTTGCAGGACATTGCCTGTTCATTTTTCATTTTGAAAACCATGTTCGATCCAGACACTCGCGTAAAGACAATCTGGCGCGATGCAGCATTACCCAACAATTGGACGCGCTAATCGCCTCAGCCTTACAAATTTCGTCTGTTTCCTCACCCAATACTTCGCGTTGAAAAAAAACCCGCGCTGTTGCCCGCGGCAATTTGTCCATGCATGATTCAAAGGCTTGAAAAAATGCTTTTTGGGAGACGGCGTCATGCGGCGTGGCCCATGTCGACATAGTCGCGCGCCAATGGCCGGTTTCGTCAAACATCCGGTCAAACCATGCGGTATCGTTATCTTCTGTTTCGGCCGGCGGCTGCACAAAACGTTCGCGATCTGAGATGACCCGACGCTGAAAATCAATAATCTTAAATTTTAAAATCGAGGTCAGCCAAGTGCGCAGCGTCGATCCCCCCGCGAAGCCGTCGATGCCACCAAGCGCCGCGAGCAAGGCTTCTTGCACCACCTCTTCGGCTGCGTCGGCTTCGCGAAGGCGCGCGGTCGCGAAGCGAATCAGGTAGCTGCGATGCGTTTCGATTTCTAAAAACAGCGTGGCTTTATGGCTTGAAGTCGGTGGCATGATGTCGGCCTCAGATTGTCAGTACTTGAAAATTTGGATTTTCAGAAAATGACTGATGGATTCTCGCGATCAATGTAATTTTTTGGGAGGCTTTTTATCACTGACGATCTTGACCAGCGGCGGACGGGTGCGCAAGGATAAAAAATATTTGTAAATATCCACCGCCAACAACGGCAGATCTTCGCGGCATTCGGTCATTAAATCTACCATGTCGCGCGATTTGATTTGCTTTAACGCTTTCGGTTCGATTTCGCCCGCCAATAAACTGATCGGAAACAGCAACTCGTTGATTTCGTCCTCTTCACCCGCTTCATCCCAAGGCGTCGGCGAAAAATCAACGCCGTCCAGATAGGCCTGACACCAGGTCTCGTAATCGAAGTCATCTTCGGCCGCGCCATCATCACGATGCAGCAACATGCCGACGGCCTCACCCGCGATTAAATCGGCAACGATCTCGCCGTAGAAACGCATTAAAAAATTAGTCACCTCGGTTGCTTGGGCCGCGCTTTCATATTTGGGATTGCCGAGTACCGCAGGCATCCATTGCGCGGGTGTGATTAATTCCGGCCCGCTGATGACCGCGCAAAGAAAGCCCTGAATTTCATCTAGGCCCATCGCCTGCTTTGAAAAAATGGGCGATGCAAGCAGCGCTTCGAGGTGCGTGATCTCGTCATCGGTCAGGGGAACATTGGGCGTGGGGGTCAAATTTGCGGTCATGATGGCTCGGGAATGTTTTTGGCGGGGGTGATAATGAAAGTCGTTTATCGGCGTGTGTTTCAGAGCATTGTTGGCTGTAAACGCTCGCTATTGCTAGAGATCGAAATT
Source organism: Burkholderiales bacterium (assembly GCA_038236905.1). Taxonomy (GTDB): domain Bacteria; phylum Pseudomonadota; class Gammaproteobacteria; order Burkholderiales; family Usitatibacteraceae; genus UKL13-2. The sequence continues at coordinate 5,131 of JBBRZG010000168.1, read as the reverse complement.
TCATTGGGTGGCGATGGTTGAGTTGCGCCGCTTTGGAGCTATCAGATCGCTCTTCGAAAATTTAGGTTGCTGGAACGCAGCCCGATACGTGCTGGCGTGGTTAGAATCTTGCCATATTTCTACGAAAAAGATTCATCTGCAGCCAGATAGCGCCACTTGCCCGCGGGCAAATTGCCCAGCGGAATCATGCCGATGCGGGTGCGCTTAAGTCCCACCACATTGAGTCCCACCAGCTCGCACATGCGACGAATCTGGCGTTTCTTGCCCTCCCGCAACACAAATCGTAGCTGATCCTCGTTTTGCCACGACACCTTCGCCGGGCGCAACACTTCGCCATCCAGTGACAAGCCATGATTCAGCAGTTTCAAATCTGATTCGTTTAGGGTGCCTTCGACGCGCACTAGATATTCTTTTTCAACCGCAGAATTATCGCCAATCAGCTGCTTGGCGACGCGACCGTCCTGCGTAAAAACAATCAGCCCGACTGAATCAATATCGAGCCTGCCTGCCGGGGCCAAACCCTTTGCTTGCATGGGGTGAAACTTGATCGAGGTCGGATCATCCTCCCAGCGATTTTCCTCGATGAATAAAACCGAGGCGGGCAAATGTCCGTCTTCGGCTTGTCCGGAGACATAGCCGACCGGCTTGTTCAATAAAATTGTCACGCGTCGTTCTTGCTCTTCGGCAGCGGCGGGGTGTACCGCAATTTCGACCTCCGGCATCACCCTTGAACCGAGCTCATTGACGATCACGCCATCTACTTTTACCCAACTTTTGGCGATCCATTCATCGGCCTCGCGGCGTGAGCAGATGCCGCGATTGGACATCAGTTTTGAGAGGCGAATCGAGCCATCATCGGGCGGACCTTGGTGCGCATTTTGGACATGCGCGGCAGGGGCTTTAAGTTCGCGGGGAGGGCGCTCGGCAAGTGGCATGCCGCGCTGTTCACGCGGGGTTTGGCGCGGTGTGAAGGGTGCGCGTTCATTGCTTGGCTTCGGCGCGGAGCGGGTGTGCGCGCTGCGCGGACCGGTCGGTTTTGTGTATTCGGGTTTAGCGTAGGCGGGTTTCCGGCCAGTGGCGACGTTTCGATCAGCCCCAGAAGTCGCTGTGGCAGCATCAGGCGTAGTCGTAGTCGGCGTGCGCGGGCGGCGGCGCGTGGGGTCGATGGGCGGGGCCGCATTTACATTGCGTGCGGCCGTGGTGGATTTAGCGTTGGTATTCGTAGTTGCATTCATAGCGGCAGTAGTGGCCGCGCCGCGGTCACCATACTTGGCCTTTTTTGCCTCGCGTGCCGCGTCTTTAGTGCGTCTCACCAAGGCGCGCGCGCGCGCGCCACTGGCTGCAGTGGTCCCTACATCGCGCGGAACAGCGGCAGTGCTCACAACGGGTTTGGTTAAAACAGGACGGTCAGGTTTTTTAGTCATAGACGCTATTGTAAAGCCCTATTGATTCGGGATGAAGCGTGAGCGATAGAGGTTAAAAATAGTTTTTGCGCAATTGATCGTAAACTTAAGCCCTTAGAAGTCCTCCCGCTGGTCCGATTACTTAAACTCAAAACCTTCATTCGACATTGCCTTGGTGTTGGGCCTCAATATCAGCATTTAATCTCGACAATCAGTTTCGAAATTCAAATCCTCAGACAATTTATGAACCATCATTTCTACGCAGGATTATCGACCGGTGGCTTTCATCGTGTGCACTACACCGAGTGGGGCGATGCCTCCAACTCGCGCGTGCTCATTTGTGCGCACGGGCTGACCCGCTGTGGGCGTGATTTTGACACGCTGGCGGCGGCACTTTCAAGCCAGTATCGGGTCATCTGCCCGGACGTGGCGGGACGTGGCGAGAGCGGTTGGCTTACTAATAAAACGGACTACAACTACCCGCAATATTTGAATGATATGTCGGCACTTATTGCCCGTGCCGGTGCGGCCGAGGTGCATTGGGTGGGCACCTCGATGGGCGGCATTATCGGCATGCTGCTGGCGGCGCAGCCCAATTCACCCGTGACCCGGCTGGTGGTTAACGATGTCGGCACCTTTCTGCCCAAGTCTGCGTTGGAGCGAATCAACCAGTACGTGGGCAAATCGCCTGTATTTGCGGATATTGACGCTGCGGTAACGGCAGTTCGCGCGGTAAGCCCGTTTGGGCCGTTAACCGATGATGAATGGCGTATCTTGACTCTGCCGTTGATAAAACCAACCGACGACGGCAAATGGATATTCCGCTATGATCCTGGCATTGGTGATGCATTTCGCACGGCACCGATTGTCGACATCGATCTTTCGCCGTTTTGGAACTCGATCAAGTGCCCGGTGCTGGTGACGCGTGGGGCTGAGTCTGATTTGCTGCTTAAATCCACGTTTGATCAGATGTGCAGCAAGCCGGGTGTGCGCGGGATCGAATTTGCGCATGTGGGGCATGCGCCAATGTTTCAGACCCGCGATCAGCTCGAGGTTGTAAGCGATTTTTTATTACAAAGGCTCGGTTAATCGATTTAGTTAACAAGTCAAAAGTCATTTTCTACTCTATATTCGGCGGCCTTTAACAGCCACTTGTGTTCCATAGTCCGCTCTGTTGCTTGTTGTACGTTGTAGAGGTCTGTTGTCCATTCAGTTGTCTTTAGACTGTTACGCGGCGCCGTTACGATAAAGGTATCGGTTGCGTAAATTGCTTTAGGAAACGCGAATATATGTATCACGGCGAACGATTCAACGGCTATTCCCACCTCGCAGGCGCGCTACTGGCCTTGGCTGGCGCGGTGGCACTCATCACCTACGGCGCGCTGCATGGCGACGCTTGGAAAATCGTCAGTTTCGCGGTTTATGGCGGCTCGCTGATTTTGTTGTTCACAGTCTCGACGCTGTATCACAGCACCCGCGGCAGGGCCAAAAACGTTTTTCAAAAACTCGATCACAGCGCCATTTATTTGTTGATCGCGGGTACTTATACGCCTTTCACTTTGGTCACATTAAGCGGTGCCTGGGGCTGGTCGTTGTTCGGTGTCGTCTGGGGTCTGGCCGTAATCGGCATCGTGCAGGAGCTATGGACAGCAAAAGGGCAGCGGGTGCCGTCGCTGGTACTCTACATCGTGATGGGTTGGATTGCGGTTATCGGCGTGGTACCGATGATCAAGGCTCTCACTTGGCCAGGCTTTTTATGGGTGGCGTTCGGTGGCGTGGTTTACACAGCGGGTACGGTGTTCTACGTTTTTGATGAAAAATTCAAGCACTGGCACGGCATATGGCATTTATTTGTACTGGGCGGCGCGGCCATTCACTATTTCGCGATTTTTAAGTACGTGGCTGTACCCTGATTGAGGCATTACGCCCAGCCTGTCTTTTTGAGTAACATGTTAGTTTGCTTTGGATGTGTTTGACTTTGAGCGTGTTTGATTGTCTTTTGAGGTCATGATTCGGCACAACGCAATCTGCATATTGTCGTTGAAAGGTATTTCTCGCCGAGTCGTAGAAGAACAAAATTTAATCGCTGGTTTTTTAAAAGGGAATGACATGAATTTAATAGAACGCGCAAAAAATATTTGCTTATCACCCAAAACTGAATGGGATGTGATCAGCGCAGAAACTACTGAGACCCAGGCGCTGATGTTGGGTTATGTGGCACCGCTGGCGGCGATCGGTGCCGTGGCGGGGTTTGTGGGGAATTCGATTATTGGCCATTCCAGTTTTTTCCTTGGCAACTATCGCACCCCCATATTTATGGGTTTGGGCATCGCGGTGCTGACGTTTGTGATGGCGTTTGTCGCTGTTTTTGTGCTGTCTTTGATTATTAATGCGCTGGCACCGACATTCGGCGGCGAGAAAAACTCGGCGCAGGCGATGAAGGTGGCGGTTTATTCCTACACGCCGGCTTGGATTGTCGGTATTTTTCATCTTATACCGGGCCTCGGTATTTTGACGTTGCTGGGTTTGTATGCCTTGTATTTGCTCTATCTGGGCTTGCCAAAGCTCATGAAAAGCCCTGAAGACAAGGCGGTCGGCTACACCGCCGTAGTGGTTATTTGCGCCATTGTGCTGTCGATTGTGATTGGCGTGTTGACGACTTGTATCGGCGGCGCTGGGATGATGGCGTCGGGCGCGCTGGGCGGGATCAGCAGCCGGTCATCGGGTTCAAATGTTGTGGTGGATAAAGACAGCCCGCTTGGTAAATTGCAGGATTTCGGCAAATCCATGGAAGCCGCTGGCAAAAAAATGGAAACCGCTGAGAAAAGTGGCGACCAAGCGGCGCAAATGGCGGCAGCGACCGGTGCTCTGGGCGCGTTGCTGGGCGGCGGGAAAAATGTTGAAGCAATCGGCGTAGATCAGCTGAAAACGTTTATCCCGGACACGCTCGCGGGTTTGGCGAAAAAAAGTAGCAAAGCCGAGAAAAACGGTATGGCCGGATTGATGGTGTCCAAAGCAGAGGCCACGTATGGCGATGATTCTGGTAAGAGCATTGAATTGGAGTTATCTGACACGGGTGGTGCCAGCGGACTGATGGGCTTGGCAACGTCGATGAACGTGCAGGGCGAGAAAGAAGATGAATCTGGCTCAGAAAAAACGACCAAGGTGAATGGGCGGATGATCACTGAGAAAGTCTCCAAAACCGGCGGCGCTAATGAATATAGCGTGGTTGTCGGCGGTCGTTTTGTGGTGAGTGGCAAAGGACGCGGCCTAAGTATTGGGGATGTTCGGAGCGCCGTGACCAGCATCGATCTTGCCAAGCTTGAGAGCATGAAAGACACCGGCGTCATGGCGACAAAATAAGCTGAAACCGGGCTGGATTCAGGCCGAAAAGTAGAATTTGCACATGGCAATTTGGGGGCCGCCCGTCATTCTATGAGGGCGGCAGATGCTATTGCCGGTAAACTGTAGGCTATGAAACCTACTCTTGTTATTGTTGGCCGACCCAATGTCGGCAAATCCATGCTTTTTAACCGTCTGACCAAAACGCGTGATGCGCTGGTCGCGGATCTACCCGGGCTTACCCGGGATCGTCACTATGGCCACGGTAAAGGTGCCTCTCGGCCCTATTTGGTGGTGGATACGGGCGGCTTTGAACCGGTGGTAACCGAGGGCATCCTGCATGAAATGGCCAAGCAGACGTTGCAGGCTGTTGCTGAGGCAGATGC
>JBBRZG010000167.1:0-7418 GCA_038236905.1 Burkholderiales bacterium | reverse complement strand
TAATCTCGCGTTGCCTGAGTTGTTTTATGAGACCTTGCGTGAAGGCTCGCGATCCACGCGGGTGGAATTCGATGATGATCAGCTGGTGGCGGTATTGAACGACGTGTTATTTGATTTTGCATTTGATGCCTCGCATATTTCTACACTGGTGCTGAATGTGGGGCCGCGCTTGCTGGTGACGGCGCGTGTCAAGCCGTTGCGGTCCATCGACAAGTTGCGCGAATCGGTTAAGAACGGCGCAAAGTTTCAATCCACGGTGGAATTGCTCACCCATCTGCTTCACGATCAGGCGGATGTGTTGGTAGCCATCGTGCGCTCCTCGATTGCAAAGGTCGATGAAATTGAAGATCAGCTCCTGGCGGGCACCATCAAGCAAAAACGGCTCAACCTCAGCCAGCTGCGGCGGGTTCTGGTGCGGCTCAAGCGTCTGCTCGCGCCCGAGCCCGCGTCGCTGTTTCGCCTGCTCAGTAAACCGCCGGCGTGGATTAGTGAACGTGATCTGACCGAGCTGCGCCAGTCGACTGAAGAGTTTTCCGTTTCAATTTCGGATATCGATACGCTGCAAGAGCGCGTCAAGCTGCTGCAGGAAGAAATCTCCGCACAAGTGCAGGAGCAAAACAATCGCAGCCTGTTTGTGTTGACCATATTTACGGTGTTGGCACTGCCGGTAAATATGATTGCTGGTTTGTTAGGGATGAACGTCGGTGGCATCCCGTTAGCCCAAGACCCGCTTGGTTTTTGGACGATCGTCGCAATTGTCGCGACCTTCACATTGGTCGCCGGTTGGTGGGCGTTTCGGCGGCGTATTGATTGAGGCGTCTTCAAACGTTTCGCGGTCTGCGCACAACGCGTTATCGGTACGAGCCAAGTGTTGAACCCTGCTACAACCAAATCATTCGCAACGGTGCGGCAATTGCATATGGAATTTTGAGCAGCCTCTCAACTCTACAATGCACAACCAGCATTGATGCGCTACTTGGCGTAAAAATGTCTGGTGAGGCGCTAGCAGAGCCGACTCTTGCCATCCGAGTAATGACAAGAGTCATGCCGCTGTTAGCGTTGCTCCAAACAAGGCGTGACCTAATTAGCGTCCCATTTCTTTTAAATAGGTCGTGCGTGCGGCGACACCGGTGTTGGTGAAATCGGTAAACACGCCATCGATACCGGCGCGGTAAAACGTCAGAAATTCTGCCGCCGGATCACCCTTGTAAAAGCCCGCCAGATACTTCTGTTCATTGCGGAAGGTGTAGGTGTGTACAAACAGGCCAGCCTTGTGAGCATCCGCAATCAGGCTGGTAGGCGTAACCACATTCACGTCGGCAAGCGAGCCGGTGTAGGGCGACCCGTCAGGGTTGGTCGGCTTGAAAGGCGAAACTGTCAAGGACATCACCTGCGGTTTCCACGGACCGATGCCGTCGGCGTAGGTCTTGATATCTGCCAAACCTGCAGGCGTTAACATCGCGCCAAAAAACCGTCCATCAGCAGCCAGCGTCCAGCTATAGGGACGGCCCGAAACAAAATTATCGCTATCGTTGGTTTGATAAATCATCTCACCGGTTTTGTAATTGACCGCGTTACCATCGACCAGTTGGATGAGGCGCGTATTCAAACCGGCGGTGCGCATATATTTCAGGCTGGCCGGATCAAAACTCTGTACAAAAATGGCGGCAGTTTTGCTGTTCAAACTATTGTCGTTGACCAGCTTGATGATTGCATCTTCAAACGGATGTGCACCCGCGCCGCAACCATTAGCAATGGCTTGCTGGTTATTCCAATAGGGGTTTTTCGCTTCGGGGTAAACCGTAATCGCTCTGCCGGTGGAGATGCTTTTTGCCTTGGCGATATCAATGATTTCCTGCATCGTTAAGATCGGATTTTTACCATTTTGATCTGTCGGGCGTTCGTTGCGGGCGTCGTAAGTCGTGCCGCCAATGAGCTTTAATTCAGCTGCGGTGAAGTCAGTGATGGACCAATCGCCGGTGTGATCCTCACCGTCGACCACGAGTGACTTCAGCACCGATTTTTGATTTTTGGGATCGGTCAGATCGCTCAAATATTGCGCCGGTCCGCCGTAGGTGGCGGTAGAGTAGCCGACGTTCACCAGCACCCCTGGCACGGTGCGTTTGCGTGCGGCGAAGGCGGGATTGGTGAGCGCCACCGTGGCGATATTGGTGTTGTCGCCCAGCCACGGATTGTGCCGCGCCATCAGCACGCAGTCTTTGCTTAAATGTAAGTCCATCTCCAGTGAATCAGCGCCCGCGTCGGCAGCGCCTTCATAAGCGGGTCGGGTTTCTTCAGGGTACAAGCCGGGAAATCCGCGATGGCCAATCACCAAAGGTGCTCTACCATCCAGTGTCTTTAGTTGCCGCGTTTCAGTGCTGCTATTGTTATTGCAGGCTGCCAGCGTGATTGCCGTCGCTGCTGAAATGATGAGCGCCATGGCGCGAAGTCGGGAAGAACGATGTGGTGTTTGCATGTGTTGCCCCTGTTTATCCAAGTTGAATAACGAGGATGAGCCAGGCGCGTGACATGAGAATGACAGCCCCGCGTTTTGTCGCACCGAATTGCGTCGTGGCGCGACTTTTCTGCGTTTTATCGCACTCGCTTTGCGTTTCGATTCTCTCTGCGGTTCAATGACGCTTGTTTACAATTGAGCGACCCGAGTGTGACCTGATCGCGAGTGTTCAGGCCCGCCGAGGTTCGATCCTCCTCCACAATCATCATCGATATTTTCATAAAATCAGGGAATCCCCATGTTGCGACTCAACGGTGTCACCCATATTTATGCCAACGGTACGCGGGCACTTGATAACGCCACGCTGGAGATCCCGAAAGGTATGTTTGGGCTGCTTGGCCCAAATGGCGCCGGCAAATCCACCCTAATGCGCTGTATTGCCACGTTGCAAACGCCGAGTGAGGGCACGATTCAGTTTGGGGACGTGGATGTGGTGCAGGAGCCTGAAAAATTGCGCGCCACGCTCGGCTATTTGCCGCAGGATTTTGGGGTTTATCCGCGCGTCTCGGCACTTGATTTGCTTGACCATCTGGCGGTCTTAAAAGGTGTCGGCAATAGCGCCGAGCGAAAAGACACGGTCGAAACCTTGCTGAATCAGGTAAACCTCTGGTCGGTGCGTAAGAAAGCAGTGGCCGGTTTTTCCGGGGGTATGCGGCAGCGATTTGGTATCGCGCAAGCCCTTATTGGCAATCCATCTCTCATCATCGTCGATGAGCCGACCGCCGGGCTGGATCCTGAGGAGCGTAACCGTTTCAATAATCTGCTGTCTGAGATTGGCGAAAACGTGGTGGTAATTTTATCTACTCATATTGTTGAAGACGTAACCGATCTCTGCGCGCGCATGGCGATTATTGTGAATGGCAAAATCGTACAAACCGGTGCGCCTCATGACTTGGTCAAAAATCTTTCCGGTCTGGTCTGGCGGCGCACGATTCCCAAGGCCGCACTCGCCGATTACCAGTCACGTATGAACGTCATTTCGACCCGTTTACGCGGTGGCGAAACACTGATTCACGTCGCTGCAAACACCGCGCCAGAAGTGGGCTTTGAGGCCATTGAAGGCGGGCTGGAAGATCTCTATTTCGCGACGCTCGCCAGCACCAGACGCGCGCCACTCGCCAACCCAACCGTTTCTGCGTCGGTATAGGTCGGAACATGCTCTCTAAAATCGCCGCGTTCGAAATACGCTATCAGCTGCGCTCGCCACTGTTCATCGTGGGCTTTCTTATATTCTTTCTACTGGCTTTCGGGTCGGTCACGGTCGATCAGATTCAAATTGGCGGACGCGGCAATGTGAACGTCAATTCACCGTTTGCTATTTTGCAGACGCTCGCGATCATGAATTTATTCGGCTTGTTTGTGGTGACGGCGTTCGTTGCCAACGTCGTCATTCGTGATGATGAAACCGGCTTTGCACCGATTTTGCGTGCCACCCAGGTGACCAAATTTGACTACCTCGTGGGGCGCTTTATCGGCGCAATTCTGGTGGCGTTTTTGGTGATGGCCAGTGTACCGTTGGCGATACTGATCGGCTCATTGATGCCATGGCTGGATCAGGAAAAATTAGGCCCGCTCGTCATCAGCCACTATCTATATGCGCTATTTCTATTCGGGTTGCCCACGATCTTGGTGATGGGGGCGGGTTTCTTCTCGCTGGCGACCGCGACGCGCTCGATGATGTGGACGTATGTTGGCGTGATCGCCTTTCTGGTTTTGTTCATCACCTCGCGCGTGTTGTTGCGTGACCCTGCGTTCGATACGATCTCCGCGCTTGCCGATCCGTTTGCGATTGGCGCGTTGAATCAGGTCACCAAATACTGGACCGCATCCGATCGCAATACGATGTTGCCCGCCATGTCCGGGTTATTGCTTTACAACCGATTGATTTGGTTGGGGGTTGCGTTCGCCTTGTTTGCTCTCGCCTACGGAATCTTCCGTTTTGAAACCAAGGGTGCGAAAAGTGCAAAAGTCACGAATGGTTTAAGTGACGAGACCAGCGCCGCCGGAAAAAAGAAAAAATCAGAAAAGATGGATGTTGCCCCGAGCATCAAACCGTTGGCCGCAACTGACGCCAGTCGCAGTACCCGTTGGCAACAATTTTTAGCGCTGACCCGTTTCGACATGGCCTTTGTATTTAAGAGCCCGGCGTTTTTTGTATTGCTTGCGATTGGTGTGTTTAATGCGTTCGGCGGCATGGCGGCCACGATTGAGTTTCGCGGCACGGCCTATTTCCCGGTGACACGGGCAATGGTCGAAGTGCTGCAAGGCGCATTCACGATTGTGCCAATCATCATCGCAATTTATTACGCGGGTGAGCTAGTGTGGCGTGATCGCGAGCGACGTATTCACGAAATTGTCGATGCGACAGCGGCGCCTGATTGGGCGTTTGTAATTCCTAAAATATTGGCGATCACGCTGGTGTTACTGGCGAGCTATCTGGTCGCCGCACTGACTGCGATTTTGTTTCAGTTGTTCCATGGTTATACCAATGTTAGCTTGCCCGCGTACTTGCTATGGTTTGTGCTGCCGGGATTGATCTCCGCGGCGCAGCTGGCCGCACTCGCAGTATTTGTGCAGGCGCTGGTACCGCATAAATTTATGGGCTGGGCGGTGATGCTGATTTATGTCGTGGCAAGCGTCACTCTGAACACGATCGGTTTCGAACATAACCTCTACAACTATGGCGGTGAATCAGGCGTACCGCTGTCAGACATGAACGGCATGGGCCGATTCTGGATTGGCCGGGAATGGTTCCATGCGTATTGGCTCGCGTTTGCGCTGATGCTGCTAGTCGCCACGCATCTGCTGTGGCGTCGCGGCGCGGAGACTCGTCTTGCCCCTCGATTCGCTAGACTGCGGACCCGCTTTATCGGTTCGCCCGGGGTGATTTTTGGGGCAGCGGCACTAGCGTGGGCTGGTATCGGCGGATTCATTTTCTACAATACCAATATCTTGAACGAATATAGAACCCAGCCGCAGCGCGAGCAATTGCGGGCCGACTATGAAAAAGAATTGCTGGCGTTTGAAAAACTTCCGCAGCCGAAAATAACCGATGTGGTGCTCAATGTTGAGCTGTTTCCGAAAGAAGCGCGCGCGCTTACCACCGGCACTTACACCATCGAAAATCGTACTGCGGCACCTCTGCCTGCCGTTCATGTCCGCTGGGCGCCGCCGCTAAAAATGCAAACGCTTGAAGTAGACGGTGCGGCGATGCAGAAAGAATATAAAGACTTCGACTACCGCATCTACCAGTTCGCGACACCGATGCAGCCGGGCGAGAAACGCACCGTGCGCTTCACCACTTTGCTTGAGCAGCGTGGATTTCCGAATGGCCGGCCGCTGACCAGAATCGTCGATAACGGCACATTCCTTGATAATTCGTCGGTGTCACCGATGATTGGAATGGGGCGCGACATGCTGCTGCAAGATCGCAGCAAACGTCGCAAATACGGATTACCGGCTGAGCTGCGTCTGCCGAAATTGGAAGATCAAACCGCAAACGCCACCCAGTATTTGCGTGAGGACAGTGACTGGGTCAATGCATCGCTCACCGTCACTACTGACGCGGATCAAACCCCGGTCGCGCCTGGCTATGTCGTCAGTGACCGTGTAGAGGGTAACCGCCGGACTTTGGTCACGCGCACCGAAGCGCCGATCATGCATTTCTTTTCTATGCAGTCCGCGCGCTACGCCGAGAAGCGCGATGTGTGGAAAGGCAAAGACGGCAAGCCTGTCGATCTGGCGGTTTATTACTACCCGCCGCATGAGCACAACGTACAGCGCATGCTGGATGCGATGAAAGTGTCGCTCGATGTGTTTGCCGAAAAGTTTTCGCCATTCCAATTTCGGCAGGCGAGGATTCTTGAATTTCCGACCTACGAGCGATTTGCGCAGTCGTTTGCCAATACGGTTCCATACTCTGAAGGTATCGGTTTTATTCAAAATTTCGATGAAGCCAAGGCTGATGAAAAAATTGATCTCGTCACCTATGTGACCGCACATGAAATCGGCCATCAATGGTGGGGACATCAAATTGTCGGTGCAGAAAAGCAGGGCATGACGATGCTGTCAGAAAGCTTCGCGCAGTATTCTGCGTTGCTGGTGATGGAAAAGCTGTATGGCAAAGAGCAAATCCGCAAGTTTTTGAAAGGCGAACTAGATGGTTATCTGCGCAGCCGCGGCGGTGAAGTCGTCGAGGAATTGCCGTTGGTACGTGTAGAAAACCAAGGCTACATTCACTACCAAAAAGGCGCGCTGGCCATGTACTGGCTGAAAGAAATGGTGGGTGAGGAAGTGGTTAATCGTGCGCTGCAAAAGTTGTTAGCAGAGTTTGCGTTTAAAGCGGCGCCATACGCTTCATCGACTGACTTCATCCGCCTTTTGCGCGCCGAAGCCGGTCCCCAGCACGAGCAACTCATTACCGATCTGTTCGAAAACATCACCCTTTACGACATGAAAGCCACCGACGCTACCGCTAAAAAACGAGCAGACGGCAAATTTGATGTGTCCTTCACTGTCGACGGCAAGAAACTCTATGCCAATGGCAAAGGTAAAGAAACCGAAGCCGCGCTCGACGAGCCGTTCGATATTGGTGTGTTCACCGACGAGCCCGGAAAAAAAGGTTACAAGCGCGAATCGGTATTGCTAATGGAGCGTCGCAATATGAAATCAGGCAAGCAAGTGGTTTCGCTGGTGGTGGATGCACAACCCAAATTCGTCGGGGTTGATCCTTATAACAAGCGGATTGACCGTAACTCAGACGATAATTTAACCAAGGTGGACGTAAAGTAAATCGTTGCCCCAAACTCCGCTACTGGCGCGGAGTTTGGGGCATTTTGCTGGTAGTGATGCGCGAACACTACCGCGTCAGGTGTGAAAGAGTTCTGCTGATCAACCTGGCGCG
>JBBRZG010000166.1:0-7467 GCA_038236905.1 Burkholderiales bacterium | reverse complement strand
CGGGTCGTCCGATTGTCGCGTCGCGCCTAGGCTCATTTAAAGAACGTTTGGCCGGTTACGCTGCGGTTGAATTACTGGAATGGGATTCAGCGGCACATATCTGGAACGCCGCGTTAGTGAAGGTATGTCGTGCGGCTGCTGCAACGTTAGCTCTGGATGACACCGCCGACGAGATTCCGTCAGATAAGGCTTCGGCATATCGTCATCGCTATCTCCAGCCGCTGCTCACGCGCGAAATTTCTCGATCCGCCACCACTACGGTGCTGCTAGCGTCGTCGTCGCCAACATTATTTGCCGAGCAGTACTATCTGAAATTTTCGCCGGGGCCGGAGCGAGAATATTCATTGCATGATTTGCTGGTGGCAGGCGTGGATTGCGGACATCTAGATTCACGAAATGAGTTGAGGCGGCGTGTTGACATCGCCGATCAGCAAATGGCTAACGCAAAAGCGGATCTTGACAACATTATTGCGCAGCGTGATTTTCGTTCGCAGGAAGCCGATGAGCTTCGTCTTGCGCTGATCACGCAGCGTGAAACGCTCGAGCATGAGCGTGACGATGCGCGACGCGCGTTCGATGAGGTATTGGCGAGCACGTCATGGAAGCTGACGGCACCATCGCGTTGGTTTGTAGGGCTGCTGAAAAAAGCACTAAAGCGCGCGGGATTGCTGCGCTACCGCGCGCGCCGTTTGCCACATCATGCGGCGATGGCAGCGCATATTTGGCGCGAACAGGGACTCTCTGCCCTAGCGAACCGTGTGCGCGACAAACTAAATCGCGATGAAGGGTTCGTGAAACCATCTGGGCCGCTCTATGAGATGGCAAGTTCGGTGGTCGCGTTGAAGGTGCCGCATTCAGCGAAGCCCCAATTTTCATTGGTGGTACCCGTTTATGGCCAGCATTTGCTCACCTTTACCTGCCTCGCCAGCATCGCCGATACCTGCGCGGCACACAATATTGAGGTGATCGTGATCGATGACTGTTCCCCGACGCCAGCGGAGAGCGAGCTGGCAACAGTCGAAGGGGTGCAATTTGTACGCAACGAAGAGAATCTCGGCTTTTTGCGCAGTTGCAATCGCGCTGTAGAGCGCGCGCGCGGGGAATATGTCGTCATTTTGAATAACGATATTATTCTGACGACGGGCTGGTTGCAGGCCATGCGCGATGTGTTTGATGGCCAAAAAAATGTTGGCATGGTGGGCGCAAAGCTTATCTATCCCGACGGTGTTTTGCAGGAAGCCGGCGGGATTGTCTGGCGTGATGGCTCGGCTTGGAATCTGGGTCGCAATGATGATGCCGGCAAGCCGGAATACAATTATTTGCGCGAGGTTGATTACTGCTCCGGCGCTTGTTTGATGCTGCAGCGTGAGTTTTGGCTATCACTCGGTGGCTTTGATGAACGCTATGTGCCTGCCTATTACGAGGATACCGATTTGGCGTTTAGGGTTCGCGAAGCAGGCAAGCGCGTAATGTATCAGCCGCGCGCGGTGGTGGTGCATTTCGAAGGTCGCAGCTCTGGCACTGACCTCACGCAGGGCGCGAAGCAACATCAGGTTACGAATCAGGCCACGTTTGCCAAGCGCTGGCAGGCAATATTGGCCGGCCATCGTGTAAACGGGATGCAGCCGCAGCTGGAACGTGATCGTTACACCACGCGTCGGGTGCTAGTGGTCGATGCGTGCATGCTCACGCCGGATCATGATTCTGGGTCGCTGCGGATGTTTGAGCTGCTTGGCCTTGCCGCGGAACTAAGGTGCAAAGTTACTTTCGTCGCAGATAACCGCGAGTACCGTGAGCCCTATGTACGCCAGATTCAAGCCCTAGGCGTCGAAGTTTTGTTTCATCCTTTCGTGCCGGATTTGGCAGAATTTTTACAAAATGAAGCGGCGAAATTTGATGTGGTGATGCTGTCGCGCGCGACCGTAGCCTGCAAATACGTTGATTTGGTCAAACGGTGTGCGCCGCGGACCAAACTGATCTTTGACACCGTGGATTTGCATTTTGTGCGTGAAGAGCGACTTGCCGCGCTGGCTTCGCCCGTTTCTGAAAAATCTTTTTTGCGCGCTGCTGCCGAGCGCACGCGCAGGCAAGAGTTGCATGCGATATCGCTTGCCGACACTACATTGGTGGTGAGTCCGACCGAAACAAAGCTGCTGGCGCAGTTGATGCCGGGCGCGAACGTAAAAGTAATTTCAAATATCCATCAAACCATGCCCGGCCCCCAACCATTTAATCAACGTGACGGCATCCTCTTTATTGGCGGCTTCCGGCATCCGCCAAATCTAGATGCGATTACTTGGTATGTCGAGAATGTGCTGCCGGTTTTACGACAAAAAGCGCCGCAACTGATCACTACCATTATCGGCAGCAACGCGCCCCCAAGTTTGCAGAAATTTGCAGCCCCTGATTTTGTCATTGCCGGTTTTGTCGAAGATGTGACCGATCATTTTCACCGCGCCAAACTTTCCATCTCGCCGTTGCGTTACGGTGCAGGTGTGAAAGGCAAAGTAAATCTTTCGATGCAATACGGCGTTCCGGTGGTGGCCACATCCGTTTCTACTGAAGGCATGTATTTAGAGGATGGCGTAAACGTGTTGGTCGCTGATGCAGCCGAAGACTTTGCGGATGCGGTGATCCGTTTGCACTCTGATGAAGCGTTGTGGTCCGCGCTGCGCGATGCGGGCTTGGAAAATATTGAACAGTATTTTTCGCGTGCTCGGGCGCGAGAAGTGCTTGCTGATGTTCTGGAGCTTTGAGCTTCCGGTTCGTTGTTAACTGCATCTCTGTCTGCCCAAAGCCAGCATCTTGGAGAACGCCATTCGGGGCGGCTCATCGAGCAAAAATGTCTCAAAAACCGCGCCAGTGCTAGACGTTCAACGATAAAACGTGGACGAGGTTAGCCCCACGGGCGGAAGTGCGGGAAAGCGAGAGGGTTTTTTATGTAACGCATCCGCGACCCGTGCCCAAACTGCTTCAACACTGATATCCGCCATCGAGCCCGCATCTGCGCCACCGCCCACCGCCACCGTTCCCGCCAGCGGGTGATCCACCACATAGAGCGCCGGATGCTGACACGGCGCGTAGAGGGAGCTTGGCAAACTCGAGTGGTACATCGCAACCATCGGCTTGCCGAGCGCGCCGTAGAGATGGGTGGGACCGGTATCTACGCCCACGTACAAATCTATTTCATTCATCACCGCGACCGTTTCCCGCAGCGATAGCGCGCCCGCGTAGACGATTGTGTATTGCGGCAACGCGTCGTGGAAGGGTGCGATGCGATCAAGATCATCGGCACCGCCAAACATG
Organism: Burkholderiales bacterium; assembly: GCA_038236905.1. GTDB lineage: Bacteria > Pseudomonadota > Gammaproteobacteria > Burkholderiales > Usitatibacteraceae > UKL13-2. Next base: position 4,161 of record JBBRZG010000166.1, on the reverse strand, counting down.
ACGAATTTCGAATCTGGAAACTCAGCGACAGTACGCTTTGCCAGCGCAATGAAATGCGCAATCGGCCAATCTCGATAGGATTTGGTGGGAAAGCTCGCGACTTGCACGCCGATCAACGGCTGCGCATTCCCAACATCCTTGGCAAGACGCTGTTTCGCGTCGTGCGATTCGCTGTCTGTCACGACATAGTCCAATTTGAAATTGCTGGGTTCAATGCCAACAGATCGCGGCAATTGAAGCTGCATCGCCACGCCATGCATGCTGTACAACGGGGCAGCGAGCGCCGCATGAAAGAGCTGGCTGTTGAGTGCGTCATCTTGCTGCCGATAGGCCACTACCCGTTTCGCCACGCGCAGCGCATAGCGATGCAGCGCCATATCATCGCCCCATACAAACGCCCAGTCGTATAATTTTCCGGTCAACACGCCTATTCGGCCGCGCCACACCGCAGATTTTTTATCGATCTTGTCAACGGTGGCGAGATAGGGCAAATGCTCTAACACCTCAACGCGTTTGGCATGGCCCAAACAAGTGATGGCTGCATTCGGGAATTTTTCCGCGATGGCGCGAATCGCCGGTGTGTTCAGCAGCGTATCGCCGATCCGCGTCACGTTGATGACGAGAATACTCTGCGCTGCATGCGCCGTTGTTCGGTCAATTTCCACATTCATCATGTCGCAGCCTATTAGATTGTCAGTCAGACTGCCAGTCAGGCTGTCAGTCGTCATGTGCGAGCCGAATAATCGATGCCAGCACATCGATAAAATATTTCTTCCATTTTATCGAGCATCACATCAAGGCCAAAATTGGCCCGTGCGTAGACGAGGCCTGCTGCCGCCATCTGGCTTCGAAGCGCCTCGTTGCCCATCAACTTTGCCAGCGCATTTGCCAGCGCTGCCGGGTCGCGTGGCGGCACCATATAGCCAGTCTTGTCGTGTTGCACGGCTTCATCGATTGCGCCGACGGTGGTTGACACCACCGCCAGTCCACACGCCATGCCCTGCATGATTCCCTGCGGTACGCCTTCCGCGCCATACGACGGCAGCGTGAGTAGATCGAGCGTGGATAACCATTCCGGGACATTTTGTTGATTGCCCGCCATTCGAACCAGATTCTGCAAATCAAGTTCGGTAATGCGCGCATTCAAGCGCTCGCGTTCTGGGCCGTCCCCAATAATGATGAGCCGCCATTCGGGGAAATCCGCATGCAGGATCGCGAATGCATCCAGCAGATCGCGATGACCTTTCCAGTCGCGTAATGTGGCGAGTACGCCCAGGGTAGGGCGGTCTTCGATGCCAAGTTTCAGACGCATTGTCGCGCGATCAAGCGGCGTGTAATAGTTCAAATCAATGCCGGTTCTCACCGAGGTCATGCAGTCAAGCCGGTAACCATTGTCGCGGTGCAATTGCTGGCGTAGCGCTTCCCCGGTAGTGGCGATATGCGCGGTGGCTTTGGTGTAAAGCCAGCGTGTGGAAAAATGATTGTTGATCCGGGTCGAAACGTGGCGCGTGCGCACCATTGGCGGCATTTTGCTCAGGCTGGCACAGGCGACCGCCGTCAGCCAGCTATCGGTCGAGCTGTGGGTATTGATGACGTCGTATTGGCGTCCATGGGCGGACAGCCAGCTGCGCAAATTTAGCAATGGCCCGATACGTTTTTTTTCGATATCAATAGCAGTCACCGGCACGCCCATTTCTTTAGCAGCCGGCAAAATTTCCGCACTGGCAGGGGCTAGCAACATCACCTGATGGCCGCGATCCAGCATACCGCGCGCTTCCGTCAAAATGCGTATTTCCTGTCCGCCCCAGCCGGTAGAGTTTTCAGTGTGGAGTATTGAAAGCTTTTTTTTCATAGCGAAAAATTGGGCTCGTAACGCTGAAACCAAAGCTCCAAACCCGTCAGCGCCCATAACCGTCCCGAGTGGTTGCTGCGACCTGCGCGATGATCAGCCAACAACGCTTTCAGCGCGCCCTCGCGAAATAGCCCGCGTTTCGCCAGCCCGTCCGGACCCAACGCGGTCTCAACATGCTTCTTAAGCCCGCCCTCGATCCAGGGTGACAACGGCATCACGAAGCCTTGCTTGCCGCGATGGACGATCTCGTGAGGCAAATATTTTTCTGCTAATTTCTTCAATAAATACTTCGTGACTTTGCCGTTCTGTTTGAGTGAAGGCGACAGTCGCGCGACAAATTCAACGAATTTGTGATCCAGATATGGCACCCGCGCCTCTAGTGAATAGGCCATGGTGGCGCGATCTACTTTGGTCAATAAATCATCGGGCAACCACAAGCGCATATCGACATACATTATTTTCTCAAGATAATCTTTCGCATCACACTGTCGGAATTGGGCGGCAGCATAGTCGGCAATAAGAGTTTTTTGCGCGGCCAAAAATGCGTCCGAAAACAGCGCACGATGAGTGGCTTGGTCAAAAACATTTGGGATGGTGGTGTAACGCTTTTCCAGCGGCTGACCGATTGCCTTCATCACTCGATCCTTGGCAATCGCGGCGGGTAAATGCGCCACCATTCCGGCGAGCGGCGTTGCACCTAACGCGCGGGTGAACCGCTCTTCACTAATGCGCTTGCGGTAATTGCCGTAGCCTGAAAAAAGCTCATCCGCGCCCTCGCCGGTCAGCGCCACCGTAACGTGCTGACGAGTGAGTTTGGACAACAACATCGTGGGTAGCGCCGCCTGATCACCGAACGGCTCGTCGAATACATCCACCCAGCTATCAAAAGCCGCCAGCACATCGTCTGGCGAGACCATCAGCGCATGATGCTTTGCGCCAATATGTGCCGCCACGCGCGCGGCTTGCGCATGCTCGCTTTGCGTGGCGTCGTTAACCTTGTCGTTGCCTTGAAAACCCAAATTAAATGTTTCGATGGGCGTGCCGGTGATGTCGGTCATCAATGCCGCGATCAAACTTGAATCAATGCCGCCGCTCAGAAATGCACCTAGCGGCACATCCGCAACCAACATGGATTCGACTGAACGGCGCAGCTCGCTGTCGAGTGCGGCCAGCGATTCTTGTTCCGTCCAATCCGGTTTATCGAGATAGCTCGGATTCCAGTATTGCCATTCGCGCAGCTTGCCGTGCTCTAACTTGAGGGCAGAGCCGGCAGCCAATTTGCGAATACCTTTGTAGATCGTCAGCGGCGTCGGAATATATTGGCATTCCAGAAACAATCCCATCGCATCTAAATCAATTTCCCGCTTTACTTGCGGGTGTTCCAGTAGCGCCTTTAATTCGGACCCAAACGCAAATAATTTTCCGTCCCAAAAATAGTACAGTGGCTTCACACCAAGATGATCGCGCGCGCAGAACAGCGTTTGCTCCACGCTATCCCATGCCGCAAATGCAAACATACCCTCAAATTTTTGCAGAGAGGCTTCGCCCCAATATGCGATGGCTTGCAGCACCACTTCGGTGTCGCCCGCAGTGCGAAATACCCGACCGGCGGTTTCCATTTCAGCCCGAAGTTTTTTGAAGTTGTAGACCTCGCCGTTGAATACCAATGTGTGACGTTGATCTGCTGTCGTCATCGGTTGAATGCTGGCGGCAATATCGATCACCGACAAACGACGATGGCCCAAATGGATTGGTCCCGATTCAAAGTAGCCCTCTGAATCAGGCCCGCGATGGGCGAGGCGACGGTTCATGCGGCGCAATACGTCGGCGTGATCGTAATGATGCGCGGTGCCTTGGCTAATAAAATAACCGCTCAGGCCGCACATGGGTGTTGTTGTTTGCGTCGGGAGTTAGAGGGCATCACGTATCGATCTAAAACTAAATTTTACTTGATCCTAGTCCCATGATTAAAACGCCGAAAGCTGGACGCTGATGCCTCTTTCTTAAATTAATAGACACGCTCCTGCAATTCCGGATCTGCAACTCGGACGCGAGAAAAACGCGAGCACACCTGCCCGCGCTTCCATCCTCGAACACCGACTGCTTTTGAGCCCAAGCAGGCTGGTTAAGGATCAATCTTGACGTTGTATTTCGCTTGCTGCACAACGCCGTATTGCGAGGCCACACCGGCCTTGTTGAAATTCTGAAACGCGAACGCGATCACGGGCAGGCCGTAGTGGGTGCCGGTGATGAGTTTGATACCGTTACGCGTGGCAGACAGTGGCGTGAGTTTGGGCAGCGGGTCGCGG
>JBBRZG010000165.1:0-7524 GCA_038236905.1 Burkholderiales bacterium | reverse complement strand
TTAAAAAACTCGCCCCTGAATCGCAGGCATTCGCGGTGGTCAAAGCCAACGCTTACGGTCATGGTCTCGAACGCGTTGCGCGCGCGTTGAGCGATGCCGACGGCTTCGCCACACTCGAACTCGATTCCGCCATCAAGCTGCGTGAGCTCGGCCTGCGCGCACCGATCCTTATGCTTGAGGGATTTTTTGACGACAAAGAATTGCCGTATTTTTCGCGTCACGATTTGATGCCCGTAATCCGCGACATGGAACAAGTCAATCAACTCGCCGCCGCCGATTTGACGCGCCCCCTTGATGTATTTTTGAAGTTCAATACCGGCATGAATCGGCTCGGTTTGCAGGGCGGGGCGGTGGGCTTTGCGCTGAACACGGCAGCGGCTCATCGCAATATCGACGCGGTGACATTGATGACCCATTTCGCCACGGCAGACGATAAACTCGGCATTTCCGCACAGCTACGCCGCTTCGACGAAATCACGAAATCAGCGACCGTCATCTTCAAAGCCAAACCCTTCGCTCAAAGTCTTTCCAACTCCGCCGCGATATTTCGCTACCCCGAAACCCATCGCGATTGGGTGCGGCCCGGCATCATGCTGTACGGCTCGTCGCCGTTCGCGGACAAGTCCGCTGCCTCGCTCGACTTGAAGCCGGTGATGGCGCTGCGCAGCGAAATTATCGGCGTGCAGGCATTGGAACCGGGTGACAGTGTCGGCTACGGCGCAACCTATGTGGCACAGAAAAAAATGCGAATTGGTATTGTCGCGTGTGGATACGCGGATGGCTATCCGCGCCACGCGCCGGGCGGTAACGCCCAGGGTAGCCCGGTGAACGTCAGCGGCAAACGCACCCGCACGATTGGCCGCGTGTCGATGGACATGTTGGCGGTGGACATCACCGATATGTCCCATATCCACAAAGGTGCACCGGTGACCTTATGGGGCGAAGGCCTGCCTGCGGATGAGGTCGCGGCGGCGGCGGGCACGATTGCGTATGAGCTTTTTTGCGGCATTACGGCGAGAGTGCCGATGGTGGATGTGGAATAAGCGGTGCTGGTCGAGGCTGAGATGAAAAAAGTGCGAAAAACAACAGCAAAACACAAAGGCAAAACGCTGGGCCAATTTAATTGTGACGGTCCCAAACACGGTGTGGCTGTAGTCGCCATGATGAGTTTTTTCCACGACGGGTACGACCGTAAACAGGTTCAGTCTTAGCGGTGCAGGTAGAAGTTGGTGTTGTAAACCCTATAACGCCATAAATGCGCAGGCGAGTGGCGTTGCGATATCGAGCTCTCGGAACATGCCCAAAAAAATTTACAAATCTACATCACTCTGCTGATCACTTGATTGCCGCATGTAGCGTTCGTCCGGCACCTCGTCCGGGAACTGTTGCGCGGCCGCGCAGTCACTGTTTGGTAATGATGGTGTTACATATTCATAATGTATTTTGTTAGGGATCAGTTCTATTCGCCCTTTAATCAAACGCAGCAACCCAGCGCATGCAACATCGCCATTTGGCGGGTTAAGTGGCCGTAAAATGGCTTGAAAGGTGCGCTGGCGTTAGGGTTTGTAAGTGAAAATATATGTTGGAATTTGCTGCGGAGGGAAAGGTCTATCTAGATCCTTTTGCCTTTAAGTTTCTTTACCGATAGCATTTGCGAATCACAAACCAGAAAGTAGCCATGGATGATGTACCAATGAATGTAAGTCATGCCGCCGCCGCGTCTGCGCACTGGCGCATTGAGGATATTGATTTTTCTGCGGCAAATACCCGGATCTCGGTGGAAGATCCCGTCATGCTGTGGCTGGCTGCGGCCTCTTCGTTTATTGAGTCTGCGTCTGACATTTACACGGTCAATTTGGTGGAATACTTTGACGACGACGAGGAGATTTCAGGCTGGCTGGCATCGCATTGGGAATCTGAAGAGCTCCAGCATGGCCGGGCGCTGCGGGCCTATGTCGAAGCAGCATGGCCGGGATTCGATTGGGAAGCGGCCTTTAAAGCTTTTCTGGTTGACTATTCAAAGCTGTGCAGTGTTGAAGTGTTGGGACCGACGCACACCCTCGAACTCGCTTCACGCTGCGTGATAGAAACCGGAACCTCAACCCTTTATCGCGCCATCCGAGACGCGACTCAAGATCCGGCGCTTCGCCAGGTTGCAGACCACATTCAGCGCGATGAGGTGCGACATTACAAATATTTCTACAATTTTTTCCGTCGCTATAACGCCGACGGTGCCACCAGCCGTTGGGCCGTTGCCAAAATACTGCTTGCCCGGGTCCGCGAAATTCGGGATAGCGATACGATTTGTGCTCTGAGCCACATTCGCGATGGTCAGATTGGTATCCCAGTAGCCGCGCGGCAGGTGCTCCCAGATGCGGTTGAAATGCATAAATTGGTCACCGCCCGCTTGCGTGCTCACTATCCGCTTAATGCGGCTTCTAAAATGCTTCTGGCCCCATTAGCATTGCCCGCGCCCGCCAGAAATCTGGCCAGTGGTGTTATCAACGCCGCCGCGCGCACTTCCCTTGTGTGGTCGTTGTTGTAATCGTTTGAGTTCGTAGTCTCGCGGGTAAAAGTGCTATTCCGCGGGTAGAAAAAGTCCGGTCGAGAGATTTCCCGGGTTTGATATTTCGCAAAACGAAATAACGGGGACGGCCTATGCTTGACGTATAGGCAGCAGAGGATCTGCTATCAGCTCGCGAACCCCTTGGAACAGAATGGAATTTAAGGATTACTACACAATACTCGGCGTCGCCAAAACTGCCGATGATGCGCAAATTAAAAAAGCGTATCGCAAACTGGCGCGCAAATATCATCCGGATGTGAGTAAAGAAAAAGACGCCGAAGTGCGCATGAAGGAGATTAACGAAGCGCGCGAAGTCCTCTCGGACGTTGAAAAGCGCGCCGCTTACGACAGCTTGGGCAGTGGTCATCAGGCCGGTCAAAATTTCAATCCACCTCCGGGCTGGGACGCGGGTTATGAATTTTCGGGTAGCAGCGGCAGCAACAGTCATCGCGGCCCTGAAGACTTCAGTGATTTCTTTTCAAGTATTTTTGGCAATTCATCCCGCGCAGGTGGCGGCAGGCGCAGTGCCGGCCCGCAGCCAATGCAGGGTGAGGATCATCATGCCAAGGTGTTGATTGGTCTGGCTGATGCCTATATCGGTAGCGCCCGGATGATCACCCTGCGTGCGGCCAAGCTCGATGAAGCGGGTCGTGTGGTCAATGAAGAACGGACCCTGAATGTAAAAATACCCAAAGGTGTCGCGGCGGGTCAACATATTCGGCTTGCGGGGCAGGGAAGTGCCGGCTACGGTGGTGGTCAGGCCGGAGATCTTTTTCTAGAGATTCAATTTACGCCGGACCCGCGCTACCACGTTGATGGTCGTGATGTAACGCAAACGGTGTCGATCACCCCATGGGAGGCGATGCTGGGAGCGGCGATTGAGGTGCCCACGCCTTCCGGCGACGTACAGGTGAAAGTGCCGCCGAATTCCCAAACGGGCCGCAAGCTACGGCTGAAAGCGCGCGGTATTCCGGGCGAGACGCCGGGTGATTTGTATCTGCAACTTAAAGTGGTGCTGCCGCCCGCTGATACTGATAAAGCGCGCGAATTGTACGAAACGATGGCACGTGAGTTGGCTTTCAATCCGCGCGACGTGACAGCCCAATCTTCAACGCACGCGAAATGAACGGAAGACAATATGACTCCATTTAATCCGATAACGGGCGTACTTATTGACGATGCGGCGCTGACCATCGACGAGTTGGCGCAGGCGTGTTCCGTCGAGCGCCTATGGATCCAGCAGCATGTCGAGGACGGTTTTTTAGAATGCACGGTCGCGCTTGCCATGCATGACGCAGATCGCTGGCCCGATTGGAGATTTGCCAGCCGCCAACTGATCCGCGCCCGCAAGCTGGTTGCGTTTGAACGCGACTTTGATGCAAATCCTGAGATCGCGGCGTTGTTGGTCGATTTATTGGAAGAAATCGCTGAACTGAAGCGGCGGCTCGGGTAACGATGTGCAATGAAAGTAGTTCCGATTTAGCGTCGATTTTTTTGATTGAGAACTGATATGCGTCCCAGCACTACGCGCGAGCAGCACCGCACCCACAACATTGGCTGGCTGAGGGCGGCGGTGCTGGGCGCGAATGACGGCGTGCTGTCCACCGCCAGCCTGATCGTCGGCGTGGCCACCGCCAACGCCACCCACGGCAGCATCGTGGTCGCCGGCATTGCGGGCTTGGTCGCGGGAGCAATGTCGATGGCGGCTGGTGAATATGTGTCAGTGAGTTCGCAATCGGACACCGAGCGCGCTGACCTAGAGCGCGAACGCAAGGAAAATGAAGATAACCCCGCGTTTGAATTAAACGAGCTGGCCAATATTTATGTTGAACGCGGGCTGGATGTCACACTCGCCCGCCAAGTGGCCGAGCAACTCACCGCCAAAGGTGCCTTGGCCGCCCATGCCCGTGATGAATTGGGCTTAACCGAGGCATTGAGTGCGCGGCCCATCCAGGCCGCGTTGGCGTCAGCGGCGGCTTTCACGGTCGGTGCATTGTTGCCACTGTTGGCCGCGATCATGACGCCCATTGGCAGCGTCCCCATCATCGTCAGCGCAATATCGATGCTATTTTTGGTGGTTCTCGGCGCGTTGGCGGCCTACGCGGGCGGCGCGCCTATGCTGGCCGGCATCGCGCGCGTCACGTTCTGGGGTGCGCTGGCAATGGCCATCACTGCTGGTGTAGGCAAGGTCTTTGGCACCGTGACAGGGTAACCAGCTGAGCGAAGTCGTGTTTGCAAGACTTAGTAATCGTCATCCGCGTTTCAGCGGAACATCATTTGTTACGACCCCTCGAGCTGGCTGAACCAAATCAGTTCGAGCGATCTAACAAATTCATAGCAACATTCTCTATGTTGCCAAACCAAGCGAGGAGTCATTCAAATGCAAGTTTTTCTAAACACTGATACGCACGTCGATGGGCGCCACCAAATGGGTGAGCATTTGACCAAAGTGGTGGAGGATGCGCTCGGTCGATTTGGCGAGCACATCACCCGCGTCGAGGCGCATATTGCCGATGAGCATAGTCACGCCAAAGCAGCCCCTGATGAGATTCAATGCACGCTGGAAGCAAGGCTGACCAGGCATGAACCTGTGGTCGTGAAAGACCGCGCCAGTAATGCTCATCAGGCCATTCAAGGTGCCGCTGCCAAACTGAAACGCGCCGTGGCCACGGTACTCGAAAAACATGATCCGCGTCGGCATGCGGGACGTCCCGATGCTGCAGCGTTGGCGGAGGACCGCGAAGAGACCTGATTGCACGCGACGGTGCATGATGCGGCGTTTTTGTTCGCGTTGTCAGCGAGGCGATTGGCAATTGGCATTTGGCATTTGACGTTTGGCATTTGGCATTTGACATTTGACATTTGGCAGTGAGACAGCTTCTCAACATGCAGTTTGATGAATATCAAATCACCCCATCCAGATTTCGATAAAGTTGAAAATCCCAAGTAAGTAAATGAGGAGTCGACATGTTCAAACGTATTTTAGTCGCGACTGATGGCACAAAACTTTCTGATAAGGCCATTAAATTGGCGGCCGCGCTGGCGAAAAGCAGCGGCGGCCATTTGACTGGGTTCTACGCGGCAGGCGAGTACAAGACGCCGTATGTTGCCGAAGGTGCGTATTACGACTGGCCGACACCGGCCAACTACAAAAAAGAAGTGGCCTTGTCTTGTGAAAAACTTCTCGGCAGGGTCACCAAAATTGCGTCGGAGGCGGGTGTGACTGCCGATGTTGCTTTTGCTTTTAATGACCGGCCTCATGAGGCGATTATCAACGAGGCCCGCAAGGTCAAGGCAGACATCATCGTGCTCGCATCACACGGTCGCCGCGCCGTTTCCGCGCTGTTTTTAGGCAGTGAAACGCAGAAGGTTTTAGCGATGTCTAAGATTCCGGTGCTGATAGTTCGCTAGCGGCTTGAGCGTTGAGGGTTGATGGTAACGGCGGGTTGCGTGCCGGCTTGGTGTCGTGGACGGACTACTAGCGAAGGGTCGCCGCGATATTTTGTCGCCACGCAATCACGCTTGGAATCGTGGCGAGAATTGAGCCCGTCAATACCGCGCTTGCCGCCCAAAGCCATTCGCGATAGCTGATCGTCGGTGCAACGGTAAGGCCCATCTCGGCTCCGAAGGTGTTCACCAATATGGCGCTTCCAGCCCAGCCAAACACTAGACCCAGAGCGGCTCCCAGGCCGATGATTAAAAACCCCTGAATCCAGACCAGCGCAAAAATAAACGTTGGCGGCGCGCCCATTGCGCGTAATACCGCGATCGATTGGCGACGCTGCGCCAGTGCCGAAATAATGACCAATAATACGGCCAGCAGTACGATTAGCTGGGTGGCAAATGACATGGTCGTCATGACTTTGCGCACATCACCGATGACCGCGTACAACTCTACCAGCACCTCGGCGGGAAACACCGCCATGGTGTTGCTGCCGTTGTTGCCGTTGTTGCCACTACCGCTGTCAACGCGGTTGCCACCCCCGCCGCCAGACGAATCGGCAGCACGATATTGATATTGTGCACGCAGGCGATACGCATCGGCGGGAGATTTCACCCGAACCACGATCGCGGGCACGCCCTTGATATCGTCGCTCGTCCAGGGCGGGCCGAGTGTTTCGATTGGCTTGTCATGTGGTTCGCTTTGTGATTCAGCCTGACGTCCACTTAATGCGCCGCTGTGAATTCCCCAGACAGCTTCGATCGGCACCAGAATCGCGTTATCCCATGCGGTGCCGGTTTTGGGTAAGCGACCCACCACGTTAAATTTAAAGCCGTGTTTGTGCTCCTCGATCAATTGATCGGCAGCGCTGCCATGTGTCGGCTGGAACGTGGCACCCACATCCAGCTTGACCGCCGACCCGATAACCGCTTCGCCGCGGGTTGAAAATACGCGCCCCTCCACCAAGCGAAGTCGCGCCCCATCCGTTACAAAATCTTTGCTGGTGCCCACCACCGGATATTGGCCGACAGAATCGCCCAGCGCAATCGGCGCAGCGTAGACGACGCCTTTTTCGCGTTGCAGGCGGGGCAATACATCATCAGCCAATAACGGGATGGCGGCGCCTTGCAAGTAGACGGTGGTCAACACCAGTTGTGCCGAACTTCCTGGCGCACCAATCACCAGATCGAACCGATCTGCGGCGCGCGCACTGGCCTCGCGCAAGGCCCGCTCACTGGCGCTGACCGCAATACCGAATGCAACCGCCACCGCGATCAGCAGCACGATGATCACTACACCAAAAATGTGACGGCGCAATTCAGAAATCGCTAATGGCAAGGGGTTGGGCAGTTTATTTATCATCGCCGCGTAATCTTGCCGTTAGCCATATCGTAAATAGCATCGAACGTCGATGCGATGTCGCGATCATGCGTGGCAACAATCAAGGTGCTGCGCTGCTCGCGACACAAGTCACGCAGCATTGCGGCGACCGTGCGGGCGGTGGCGGTATCCAGAC
>JBBRZG010000164.1:0-7527 GCA_038236905.1 Burkholderiales bacterium | reverse complement strand
GGATCGTCACTATGGCCACGGTAAAGGTGCCTCTCGGCCCTATTTGGTGGTGGATACGGGCGGCTTTGAACCGGTGGTAACCGAGGGCATCCTGCATGAAATGGCCAAGCAGACGTTGCAGGCTGTTGCTGAGGCAGATGCAATTATTTTTGTGGTCGATGGTCGTCAGGGGCTGACCCCGCAGGACAAGATTATTGCGGAGCGATTGCGCCGCGATGCGCAGGGACGCGGCATCCCGCTCATTATTACGGTGAATAAAGCCGAAGGCATGAATGAGGATGTGGTGGTCGCGGAATTCCACGAACTGGGCCTCGGCCTACCGGTGGCGATTTCGGCGGCGCACGGTGAGGGCGTCCGCCAGCTGATTGAAGATGTGCTGGTGCATTTTCCGGAAGCGGAAGAAACGACCGATGAATCTACGCCCAAAATCGCGATTGTCGGTCGACCTAACGTCGGCAAATCAACGCTGGTGAACCGGCTGGTGGGCGAAGAGCGCGTCATCGCGTTTGATGAACCGGGCACCACGCGGGATTCGATCTATATCCCCCTTAATTTTCACGGCAAGGATTACACCCTGATCGATACGGCCGGTATTCGCCGCAAGGGAAAAGTGTTTGAGGCGGTTGAAAAATTCTCGGTGATCAAAACCTTGCAAGCGATTGAAGACGCCCACGTGGTCGTTCTGCTGCTTGATGCGCGCCAGGAGGTCTCGGATCAGGATGCGCATATTGCAGGTTTCATACTGGAATCGGGGCGTGCGGTGGTGGTCGGTATCAATAAGTGGGACAACCTCGACGATTACACCCGCGAGCGCACCAAATCTGACTTTGACCGCAAGCTGCATTTCCTCGACTTCGCCCGCATGCACACGGTCTCAGCCAAGGACGGCATGGGGATGGCGCCGTTGTTCCAGTCAATTGATGAGGCGTTTGCGGCGGCGATGGCCAAGCTGTCTACGCCCAAGCTGACGCGGGCGATGATGGCGGCAACCGCGGCCCATCAGCCGCCCATGAACGGCCTGCATCGTCCCAAATTGCGCTATGCGCATCAAGGGGGGCACAATCCGCCGGTCGTGGTGATTCACGGATCGGGTCTGGACGGCGTCGCCGACAGCTACGTACGCTATTTAGAAAACTCATTTCGCACTGCGTTCAAGCTTCGCGGCACACCGCTGCGGGTGCAACTAAACAGCGCACACAATCCATATGCGGATAAGAAACCACAAGTATTGACCGCAAGCCAGGAAAATCAGCGTCGTCGTGGCAGGATCAGGATGAAGCGTAAATACGCTTGATAGGTGTGCGTGGGGCTTGAATATAGCGGCTAACCCCTTATCTTATGCGAGCGAACCTGTTAACCAAAGGCTTTCGGCTGTCCGTCCTTTGTGGGACTACAAATACTTCGTGGGTTGAACCGGTTATTGGAACTTGGTCGTTTTTTACTTGTCTGCATATCACGAGCGCACATTTTTTCAAAGTAAGTTAAAGTTGTACCACACTGTTCCACTTCGTCAGCCATCACTTTTTAATCGCTGATTTTTATCTGAAATACAACCTAAAGCTGGAGAATAAAAACATGAGTGCAAAAGGGCAACTATTACAAGACCCGTTCCTGAATATTTTGCGTAAGGAACATGTCCCCGTCTCAATCTATTTGGTGAACGGAATCAAGCTTCAAGGCCAGATTGAGTCTTTTGACCAGTACGTCGTGTTGCTCAAGAATACTGTTACGCAGATGGTCTACAAACACGCCATCTCGACGGTCGTCCCGGCTCGTGCCGTCACGGTACCATTTGAGAATCCGAACGAAGCATAGTCGGTCGTCGGGAGCGTTCCGGCGGAAGGGTTATCCGAGGCTCCTAGATTAGGGTTTGCTCTTGCTGCCCGCACCACGACGGCAATATTTGCGTGTTGGTATTTCCAAATCGTCAGACTTGTACTTTGGAGTCATACTTCCAATTTGGCGGGAATGTGGGAGGCTCTCAATGTTCAGATCATGATCGTTCCAAGCTCCTGCCAAAAATCACCTTGTTTAACGCAACGCCATTCTTGGCTGGCAATATCAAACTCAAAGCCAAGTCGCGCCAGACGATGCCCATTACCTCAAATCCATGAAGCCAAATTACGCGCCCTCGGCGCAACCGCAGGGTGCTGCAGTTTTAGTCGGCATAGACTTTAGCGAACCGCTCTTTGAAGCGCAGCTGGAAGAAGCAGTCGAGCTAATCGCCAGTGCGGGAGCGAAGGTCACGAGCACTATTACAGGCAGGCGGCACAAACCTGATTCTGCTACCTTTGTCGGCAGCGGTAAGGTCGAAGAGATTACTGCGGCAGTTGAAGACGCAGATGCGTCGCTGGTGGTATTCAATCACCAGCTTACGCCGATCCAGATCCGTAACGTTGAAAAAAGTGTTGGCGTGCGGGTGATTGATCGCACGGATTTGATTCTGGATATTTTTGCGCAGCGTGCTCGATCCGCGGAAGGCAAGCTACAAGTTGAATTGGCGCAGATGCAACATCTGTTGACCCGCCTGGTTCGCGGTTGGACCCATTTGGAACGTCAGCGCGGCGGAATCGGCGTGCGCGGTGGTCCAGGAGAAAGCCAGCTTGAAATTGATCGCCGTCTGGTCGGCGATCGCATTAAACGATTGAAAGACAAGCTCAAAAAATTGCAGCGTCAACGCGATACGCAGCGTTCTGGCCGTGCCCGGTCTGACACTTTTTCAGTCTCGATTGTCGGCTACACCAACGCCGGTAAATCGACCTTGTTCAATCGTCTAACAGGCGCGACGGCTTATGTCGCGGATCAATTGTTCGCAACTCTCGATACCACCACGCGTCGTATTTACGTGGGCGATCGAGCTGCAAATTGTGACGGCCCTCGTGACGAAAATTATGTACCGCCCAAACTTAATGTGGCGTTGTCCGATACGGTAGGCTTTATCCGTAACTTGCCGCATGGTCTGGTGGCGGCCTTCCACGCTACTTTGACTGAGGCGCTTGAAGCTGACTTGTTGTTGCATGTAGTAGACGCATCGAACCCGATGTGCGATCAACAAATATTTGAAGTAAACAAAGTGTTGGCCGAAATTGGTGCGGCTGCCATTCCACAAGTCATCGTCCACAACAAAATTGACCGGCTCGACTTGGGACAGATTAGTACTCCACTCGGTGCCATGATTCGCGATGAGGATGGTAAAATCACCGAAGTCAGGGTGAGCGCCAAATTGGGAGCGGGACTGGACTTATTACGCAACGCAATGCGGGAGCGGGCAGAGTCGGCGCGATCTGTTCAAGGCACCGGAATTGATCGAGACACATTTACTGAAGATGAAGAAGTTCATGCCATCGCAGATGCGGCACTCACCTTTAACAATCCAGTTAGTGAAGTTCGTAACGAAAATCAAGACGAAGTAATCTTACTAGACCAAGCGCATCATCGCGCGTACCTCGAGGTTCATTAATTCTATGTCATCCCTTGTACCAACACGGTTTCCTATTTCAGCCATGCTTGCCAAACTGTTCTCAATTTCACTTGCCGCATTGATCTACCCAGTGGTCAGATTGAAATACAATTTTAAGCATCGCCCCCAAACCGTTGGCGGTAGGCCCGGCTACATCCGGCATGGTGACAGTGTGCAACCTCGCAACACTGCGGGCGCGGAAATGTCGATGAACGATCCGCAATGGGGCAAGCGCGGCAATAAAAATGAAGGCGGTCCACCGGACTTCGACGAGATCGTTCGTAAATTCAATCAAAAATTGAGCGGATTGTTCGGTAACAAAAATCCCTCAACCGGCGGTGGCGATAAGGGAAGCGGCCAATTTGGCGGCCCGAGCAAAGCCGTCATGGGCGGTGGTTTTTTGTTCGCGATTATTTTGGCATTGGCGGTATGGCTTGCGAGCGGCTTTTATATTGTTGAAACCGGACGCAAAGGGGTGGAGCTGCGTTTAGGAAAGTACAAGCAGACGACGGGCGCAGGCTTGAACTGGCGGCTTCCGTATCCGATCGAGAGCCACGAAATCGTGAACATCGATAACGTCGAAGTCATTGAGATCGGGCACCGCAACAATCAAAAATCAAAAGTCCCCGAAGAAGCGCAAATGCTGACCGAAGATCAGAATATTGTTGATGTCCAATTTGCGGTTCAGTACACGCTCCGAAGTCCCGAAGATTATCTTTTCAACAACAAAGACCCAAAAGAAGCGGTAAAGCAGGTTGCAGAAACCGCAATGCGGGAAATCGTCGGGAAAAGCAAGATGGATTTTGTGCTTTACGAGGGCCGCGCCGATATTGGCGCGCGGGCAAAAACATTGATGCAGTTGTTGCTGGATCGTTACAAAACGGGCATTCAGATATCCACGGTAACGATGCAAAATGCGCAGCCTCCACAGCCTGTACAGGCAAGTTTTGACGACGCGGTTCGGGCTAAACAAATCCGTGAGCAGTTGAAAAATGAAGGTGAAGCTTATGCGAACGACATCCTGCCCAAAGCGCGGGGTTCGGCAGCCCGTCTGCTCGAAGAGGCGGAAGGATACAAGCAAAGCGTAACCGCGAATGCTCAAGGTGATGCATCGCGATTCTCGCAAATTTTAACCGAGTATGAAAAAGCGCCGGGTGTTACACGTGAGCGTATTTATCTGGACGTGATGCAGCAGATCATGCAAAACACCAGCAAAGTCTTGGTCGATCAGAAAGGCGGTCAGAACATGCTCTACATCCCGCTGGACAAGATTATGCAAATGCAAACCCAATCCACGCTGCCTGAAGCCATCTCATCTGACACAGCGGCACAACGCGCAGCGGCCATTGCCGGCCAGACATCGCCGACGGTGCCAGGTGTGGTGGACGCGACGCGCGCACGCGATCCGCGCGCGCGTGAAAACCGTTAAGTCAGGCAGCGCTGACCCGTATTATTAATTTGATATTCCGGCTAAACCGCCAAACAGATACGCCACAAAGATTTCGGAAAATACTATGCAAAAAAATCTTCCCTTTATTGGTATCGTTGTCCTTCTTATCCTAGTCATTCTGGTCATGTCGGCCTACACCGTTGATCAGCGGCAAGCCGCTATCAAATTCAGATTGGGTGAGGTCCGAGCCATCCAAAAGGAACCGGGTTTGTATTTCAAATTACCCATGATCGAAAACATTCGTGTTTATGACACCCGCATTCAAACTCTCGATACAAAGGACCCCGAACGAATCCAGACCAAAGAAAAAAATAACGTTTTGGTGGATTCATATGTCAAGTACCGCATAGTCGATTTTCAACAATTTTATGTTTCGACCGGTGGGGATCTGACGCGAGCAGAGTTACGGCTTTCACAGAGCGTTAACGATGACCTCAGAGCAGAATTTGGCCAACGTTCGCTGGCAGAGGTGATTTCCGGGGAACGTGACAAGTTCATGGGCAACTTGCGGGTCAAAACAGATAAAGATGCGCGCAGCATCGGTATTGAAGTCGTTGATGTGCGCTTGAAGCGGGTCGATTTGGTGCCTGAAATTAGCGCGGCTGTTTATCAGCGGATGGATTCTGAGCGTAAGCGCGTGGCGAATGAATTACGCTCAACCGGCGCAGGTGAAGCTGAAAAAATTCGCGCCGAAGCTGAACGTGAGCGCGGCATTTTGCTGGCAAAGGCGAATCGCGATGCGCAAAAACTTAAGGGCGAGGGTGACGCGGAAGCATCAAAAATATATGCCCAGGCATTTACAAAAAATCCAGAGTTCTATGCTTTTTATCGAAGCATGGAAGCTTATCAAAAAAGCTTTAAAAACCGCAGTGACGTCATGGTGCTCGACCCGAGTTCTGACTTCTTTAAATATTTGAAAAGCCCTGGGAAGACGGGGAAATAAGCGGGCTTAGAATCTGGGCTGCAAGCATCAGCTTAAATTTGTTGCGAAGTATCAAGCATTAAAGACACACCGCCCGCCTTTCGCGATTCGTTCGCGTATAATTTGACAACGGCGCGTCCCAAAATGGGCGCGCCGTTTTTGCGTGCGGGTTTTGTGGCGGTGTTTAGCCACGCGCAACGATTCAATTGGATAAAAATATTCATGTCTTCTTCCAGTGCCCTGGCACTTTTCCCGGTCATCGAGCGCACTACAAAATTATGAGAACTTGGGCATTACCCGAACATATTGAAGACGTGCTGCCGCACGACGCGCAGAAGCTGGAGCGTGCGCGGCGCATTGCGCTCGATTTGTTTGCGAGCCACGGCTACGAGCTCGTGGTACCGCCGTTACTGGAATATGTGGATTCATTGCTTTCGGGCAGTGGCCACGACATGGATCTGGCGACCTTTAAATTAATCGACCAGCTGTCGGGCCGCACCATGGGTATCCGTGCCGACACCACACCGCAAGTCGCGCGCATTGATGCACATGTGTTGAATCGTCAGGGCATTTCACGTCTTTGCTATGCCGGAAGCGTGCTGCATACATTGCCGTCCGGACTGGGAAAAAGTCGGCAGCCATTTCAGGCGGGTGCCGAGCTTTACGGCCACTCGGGGCTGGAGGCGGATATTGAGATTCAGCAGCTGATGCTCGATGCGTTAAGGACGATTGGCGTGAATGCGGTACAACTCGATATTGGTCATCCGGCCATTTTTCGTGCGCTTGTTGATCTGGCCGGTGTGAGTGTCGATACGGCAGAAGCGATGTTCGCAGCGACTGAGGCCAAAGATCTTCCGGCACTCATTTATCTGAGCCGATCAATCCAACCTTCACAACACGCCGACAAGATAACAAAAGCCTTGCTTGCGCTGCCAACTTTATATGGAGGTGAAGAAGTATTTGCACGTGCCTTGAGCGCGTTGCCAGTTGATAACCGCATCACGGACGCGCTTGCTCAACTCAAGGCGATTCATGCTAAGTTCAGCGAGCAGGGCGTCGTCGTCAGCATTGATTTGGGCGAACTGGGCGGTTTTAACTACGAAAGCGGTGTCGTCTTTGCAGCATTCGCGGATGGCGCATCCGACGCGGTCGCGCGCGGCGGTCGTTATGACGAAGTCGGCAAGGCATTTGGGCGCGCGCGCGCGGCAACCGGATTCAGCCTTGATCTGAAATCATTGTTGCCGCTCATTTCTGCTGCGCGCACCCGGTGCGCAATCCTTGCGCCGGTCACAGAAGATGCTGATGCACGCGTTGAAATGGCGAAACTGCGTGCTGCAGGCGAAATTGTGATCGCACGTTTGCCCGGCCACGATGAGCATAGGCATGAACTCGGTTGCGACCGGGAATTGGTTTTAGTAAACGGCCGATATGCCGTTGTTTCGCTACAAAATTTTTAGGAAAGCGGTCAGGAAAATCATGGCAAAAAACGTTGTTGTAATCGGTACGCAGTGGGGCGATGAAGGCAAGGGCAAGATTGTCGACTGGCTCACCAACGAAGTGGCGGGCGTGGTTCGCTTTCAGGGCGGCCACAACGCCGGGCATACCCTGGTGGTGAATGGTAAAAAAACCGTGCTGCGTTTGTTGCCGTCGGGTATGTTGCATCCCCATGTGACCTGCTATATCGGCAACGGCGTG
>JBBRZG010000163.1:0-7559 GCA_038236905.1 Burkholderiales bacterium | reverse complement strand
GTCAAACGGCCCGCTTGCCAAGCCGCCGACCACAAACGGGTCTTCAAATATGGAGACCAGCGGCGAAAAAACCTGGGTACCCAAGCTGTCCAGCAAAAAACTCGATTTGCGATATAGGGACGATCCACTCACCGCCCCCACAAAGCTGCCAATCAAGCCGGAGGCCATGATCGGATCAAACAACACCGGCGCTTCGCAAGTCGCCGCTTGGCGCGCGTTCAAACGTGCAACGGTCCTTTCACCCGCTAATCGCCCGATTGTTTCCGGCGTGCCCAGTTTGTCACTCGAACGTGCCACGTCGTACCAATAATCACGCTGCATGCCATCATCGGTACCGGCAATTACGGAGACGCTGGCGCTATGTCGCGACGATGGAAACCCACCCATGAAGCCAAGCGAGTTGGCATAAATAAAATCAGACTCCGAGGTCGAAACCGATGCGCCCTCCGAATTATTAATCCGCTTGTCCACCGCGAACGCCGCGGCCTCCATACGTTTTGCCAGCTCGGTCGCGGCCTCCACACTCAACGGCCAGGCGTAGTACAAGCCCTCACTGTTGTAGGGCGGCAATGCCAATCGAGCCGCATCTGGCAGTCCGGCGAATTCATCGGCGGCCGTGTATTTCGCAATCGCCAGTGCCGCCGCCACCGTGCGCTCAATAGCGGCACGCGAAAAATCCGTGGTGGATGCATTGCCGCGTTGCTGACCTAAATAAACGGTAATGCCAAGACCCTTGTCGCGATTGTGCTCAATGGTTTCTACTTCATTCAGGCGCACGGTAACTGATTGGCCGACCGACGTGGAAACCTCAACATCGGCAGCGGTGGCGCCAAGCGCTTTGGCCCGTTCCAGCGCGAAAGCCGCGAGGTCGCTCAACGTGTCTTTGTTCAGGGCGCTTTGAGGCGCGTTTGACTTACTAATTTGATTCGCAGTTTGGGTCACGGGGGGATATCCAGCCTAGGGTAAAATAGTGAAGAAATAACGGAAAACAAACCTAAAGATACGCGGAAAAACAGTGCGGAATAAAACAACACAGAAAACAAAGGCGATTGAAAATCTGGCGCGTTCAAAAGAGGACATCGAAAAAGATGACACTCTCGACGAGGCTGAAAATTCTATCAGCAAAAGCCAGAAGAAACGGAACATGCTGGCTTTGCAATCGGTGGGCGCGGAATTAGTGCTTCTTTCAACCGACGTCATCAATAAACTCGACTTGCCAGATGAGCTCCGGGTCGCGGTGCTTGATGCGAAGCGTATTCCCGGTAGCAAACATGGGGGTAATAAGCGCCAAATGCAATATATCGGTCGCCTGATGCGCGAGGTTGATCCCGCGCCAATCCTGGTTCAACTGCAAGCGCTCAAAGCGCCGAATCAAAAGCAAACCGCGCAACATCACTTGGCCGAGCGTTGGCGCGAAAGAATGTTGACCGACGCGACCTCAATTGCTGCGTTCGTGCGCGAGTTTCCCGAGGCTGAGCAAGCCATGCTTGAGAAGTATTTGGCGGACGCAAAAGACGATCATGCCAAGCAGCGGCCGCCGAAAAATTTCCGATTGCTCTATCAAACCCTCCACAAACACATCGTCAGCCAATTTGAGCGCGAGCAAAATCCGCCGGAATACTAATGACTGATCCTGTAAAAATAGGGCTTCTGTCCGTTAGCGACCGCGCATCAAAAGGTATCTATCAGGACGAAGGCTTGCCCGCACTGGAGTCATGGCTAAAGGGTGCGCTGAAGAATCCACTTACTGTCGTGCGCCGTGTGATTCCGGATGAACAAGCGTTGATCGAAGCCACGCTTAAAGAATTTATCGATACCGAAGGCTGCGCACTGGTGTTGACGACAGGTGGCACCGGCCCCGCTCCGCGTGATGTGACGCCAGACGCAACACTGGCTATTTCTGATCGCGTTATGGATGGTTTTGGTGAGCGCATGCGGCAAATCTCGCTGCGCTTCGTGCCGACGGCAATTTTGTCACGCCAAGTCGCGGTGATTCGTAAACAATCGCTCGTCATCAATTTACCAGGCCAACCGAAAGCGATCAAAGAAACGTTGGAAGGCCTGAAAGATGCGGATGGCAAACCGGTTGAAGTCGGCATTTTTGCGGCGGTTCCATACTGCTTGGATTTGATTGGCGGGCCTTATCTGGAAACCAATGACGAGGTGATCAAGGCATTTCGGCCCAAATCCGCGATTCGCCCCACCGCAACATAGCTTTTAAAACTCCAGCATTAGAGCGGCTTCACGGATACTTTTGCCATGAAAGCCGCACCCGTGCTAGACCTATGAATTCTAATTTGGATCTCACAAAAATGACCACGCTCATTCAACATATCGAACTCGTCACCGGCACTGACCCTGAAGGCACCGTCATCTGGATGCACGGACTCGGGGCAGACTGCTGGGATTTCGTGCCTATCGTGAAAGAGTTGGATCTGCCACGAACACTGCCGCTACGGTTCATTTTTCCGCAGGCACCGATGCGGCCCATCACCATCAACAACGGTCATGTGATGCCGGGGTGGTACGACATTTCCATGCAGGATATCGCCCGCAAGCCGGACGAAATTGGCGTGCGCGAATCGCAGGCCGCAATTGATGAGCTCATTGCACGAGAGTTAAATCGAGGCATCACGTCCGACAAAATCATCTTGGCTGGCTTCTCGCAAGGCGGCGCAATTGCGTTGCAAGTCGGACTTCGCAGCAAACATGCATTGGGCGGCATCATGGCGCTCTCCACCTACCTCACGCTCGGCGATTCACTCGCGAAAGAAAAAACAATTGCCAACGCGAATATCCCGATCTTAATGGCGCATGGCACACAAGATCCGATCGTGCCTTTAGCGCTCGCGAAATCATCGCGAGACGCGCTCACCCAACAAAATTATCAGGTTGAGTGGCGCGAATACCCGATGCAACACTCGGTGTGTGCAGACGAAGTTGAGGCTATTTCGCGGTGGATCGCAAAACGTTTTGCTTCAAAAATATTGCTGGCATGATCCGCGCGCTGAAAATTTAAGCCGCTTTTTTCTGCGCAATATAAGCGTCCACCACGTTTTCTAAGACTGACAGCGGCATAGAACCATTCGTCAGTACGGCATCATGAAATTCGCGAATATCAAATTTGGCGCCCAGCGCAGTTTTAGCGCGCTCTCGAAGATCTAGAATTTTCAGCATACCCACCTTGTAAGCAAGCGCCTGACCAGGCATGACCAAATAGCGTTCAATCTCGGTGGTCACTTCACCTTCCGGCATGCCGGTATTGGCCACCATGTAGTCAATCGCCTGTTCACGCGTCCAGCGCTTTGAGTGCATGCCGGTGTCCACGACCAGACGCACGGCGCGAAACATCTCAGCCCGTAAGCGGCCTAAATTGTCGAGCGGATTTTTCTCATATCCGGTTTCCCAAGCAAGCCTTTCAGCGTACAACGCCCAGCCTTCAACGTATGCGGTAAACGGCACGATGCCGCGAAAAACCGGCAGGCCTTTTAGTTCTTGCGCAATCGCAATCTGCATGTGATGTCCGGGTACAGCTTCGTGATAAGCGAGGGTACGCATCCCAAATTTCGGTGTCTCTGCGACATCGCGCAGATTGGCAAAAAACGCGCCGGGCTTAGAGTTATCCATCGGTGGTGAGTTGTAATACGCGCCCGGCGCCGTTTTTTCAGTGAACACCGGCACGCGTTTTACTTCCACCACGGCTTTCGGCTTAGTGGCAAAACTTTTATCAAGTCCGGCAATGACCTCATCAATGATCGATTGATAGTCTTTCAGAATTTGCGCACGGCCGTTATCTGTGTCGGGGTATAGCTGTTCCGGCGATTTTGCAAGCTTCTGCATACGCTCGGCGCGGCTACCTTCGTTGTAGCCAGCCTCCGCCAGAATCCGATCCATCTCAACGCCAATGCGGTCCACTTCTTTCAGGCCGATCTGATGAATTTCATCCGCTTTCATGGTCGTGGTGGTGTTGGATTCGATCGCGTATTGATAGAATTTGTCGCCATCCGGGAGCGCCCACACGCCATCATTTCTGAGCGCTTTAGGTCGCAGTGTTTCCAAGTAGACGTTAAGCTGGTTGTAAGCAGGCAAAACACTGCTCGCCACTGCCTGCTCGACCCGCGCGATGAACGCAGTACGGCTCGCCTCGTCCATTTTGTCAGCAGGAATCTTGCCGATTTTTTCCTTGAAGCTGATCGTGATGGGATTGGCCGCCGCGCCAGGCGCGACAAATCCCTTCACCTGCTCAATCACTTTTTCAACAGCGAACTTGGGCGGGATGATGCCCTTCGCGTCGCGGAATTTCACGCTCTCAATCACCTGCTCCATCTTGCGCGGAAACTCACCGAGCCGGGCGATATAGTTTTCCGCGTCTTTAGCATCGTTCACTTGCTGCGCTTGCGTCATCAGATTCGGTAATTCGCTCTGCACCCCAAACAGTTGATTGACCGGATAGTTGTGAAAACGCCATGGCCCACCTTGCACCTGACTGCCCAAAAAATAAGCCAAAATGTCGTATGAGATTTTATCTTGGCCTTTAAAATTGCTGGCGTCATAACTGCGCAAAGTCGCGTCATCCGCCACCAGCTTGGCGAACACTTTATCCTCGTGCGCAATCGACGAATCGCCCAGCTTGGCGTTATGCGAACGAATACCCACTTGTTCCAGAATCCTCAATTGCGTCAACAACTCAGGGTTATCAATCGCAAATTGCATAAAAACGCGGTTATAAAACCAGCCGATCATTAACGGTTTGGAATACCATGTGTGTGCCGCCAATGCTGCAACGATCAGCAGCAGCCCAAGCAGAATCAGGGCAAACCATTTCAGAGTGCGTTTCATGTTGTATTCGGCTCCGTTTTTGTCGTGGTTCAGGAAATGTTTGGCCGCCGAGTTACCAATCTGGGCGGTGATATTTTTGCAGCGATATTAAAGCACAGCCGGAGCGCGGTTAAGCGCAACACCGTTAGATGTCGGACAAAACCTATTTAAGGAATTTTGATGAGTACTGTTGACGATGCGCTGGCAAAAATGCGCGCGAACTTGCAAGAGCGAACCGGAAAATCGTTCGCAGCATGGATCAACATCGCCCGTTCGCTCGGCAACGCAAAACATAGCGACATCGTTGCCTATTTAAAAACCGCCGGGCCGATGGGCCACGGCTACGCCAATATGATCGCGCTGGAATCCCGTAAGAACGATGTCGTTTCCGAAGAAGACCCGATTGACGCCCTCTTCGCCGGCAGCAAAATCACGCTAAAGCCGATCTACGATGCGATTTCAAAAACCATCAACACATTTGGACGCGATATCGAATTCGCGCCTAAAAAAACCTATGTCAGCGTACGCCGCGCAAAACAATTTGCGATCTTGCAGCCCTCCACCGCGCAGCGGTTCGATATTGGCATCAACCTGAAAGGCGTCGCACCTATCGGCAAGCTAGAAGCCTCGGGCACATGGAACGGCATGATCAGCCATCGCGTCAAACTTGAGTCAGCAGCGGAAATCAACAAAGACATCATGCTGTGGTTGAAGCAAGCTTATGACCAAGCGGCATAAGAATGAGAAAGGCAAACCCTAGCATTGACGGGTGTCTATAAGCATAAATGCTCGCAAATGCCCGCTTGTATTGAATCTACTGTTTTCGGTCTTGGTCACTCGCCTCACGCGCCGCCGACACTACCCGCTTAAATAGTTGATAAGCCTCGCGACCGATAGCAGGCTTGTTGTATTCACCCGCGGTGATCACAACGACTAGATCCAATTCCGGCACGAGAAACAGCCGCTGTCCGCCGTTGCCAAATCCTCCGCTCCAGTCACGCTTTTCGCCCATTGCCACCATCTTACCAACCCACCATTGATAGCCGTACTGCCAGCCCGGTTCATCGCCCATGTCGATGTGGCCGTGCAGGGAATCAGACAACCAAGCGGCGGGAACGATTTGTTTGCCATGCCACTTGCCGCGTATCTGGTCCTCGCCGATCACCATGCGACCGATGCGCGCCATATCGCGTGAACGCAAACGCAAACCAGCGAACGCTAGGGGTCGGCCACGAACATCGTTTATCCATTCCCAATCGGTAATGCCCAGCGGCTCGAATAATGCTTTGCGCGCGTAATCGGGCAACGACATGCCTACCCGCTCGCTTAATATTTGCGCGAGGACAGCAGTGCCACCGCCGTTATAGTTGTAAACAGTACCGGCAGGTGCGGCCATCGGACGATCGAACAAATATCGGGACTGTGACGAGCGCCAGTAGAGGCCCATTTCGTCATTTCGAGAGTTGTAAGTGCTCGGCTCATTCCAATCCAAGCCGCTACTCATCGTCAATAAGTGTGCGACGGTAATGGCTTCTCGACCTTGGCTTCTGAGATCGGCAAGCGCGGGCAACAATTCAAGCGCCGGCGTATTTAGAGGCGGCGTCTTGCCGTCGGCTTGTGAGATGCGCCATAACAAACTCACCACAGATTTGCTGATGGAGCGCACATCATGGCGTGTCGACGCGTCAAACTCAGTTGACGATGCGAATAGTGAGTAGATGGTTTCGTCTTTGCCGCGCTTATAGGATTCAGCCACGAGTCGGCCGTGGCGCTCTATAACAAGGCTGTGAAAATTCACCTTACTGTCGGCGAAATCTTTGAGCACGTCGCATAATCGCGCCTCATCAAATCCAGCGGATGTTGCGCTGGCTTCAACATCCCAACCGTCGGCAAGTTTTGCGGGTGCATCGCAAGGCGCGGCTGCACTCAACTGCATGAAAGCGATTAACAAAACTGCTAAAGAAAATTGG
The DNA here is from genome assembly GCA_038236905.1 of Burkholderiales bacterium. Classification (GTDB taxonomy): domain Bacteria; phylum Pseudomonadota; class Gammaproteobacteria; order Burkholderiales; family Usitatibacteraceae; genus UKL13-2. The sequence continues at coordinate 771 of JBBRZG010000163.1, read as the reverse complement.
CGCATGACCGTTGAGCCCTTAGAAATTCTATTTTCATTTTTTAACCGAAAATATTTTCACTTCGCTTTCAGCCGCCAAAGAGACGTCATTTCTTTTGCCCGCGCAGCGTGCAGGACATCATCAGAATCGGACGCGCGCCGATGGGTGGGCCGCACATCCGTTTTCTCCACTACAATCAAACCCGCCGCATCAATCCAATCCAGCAACAGATCGCGCGATCTCAAACCCAAATGTTCGGCGAGATCAGAAAGTATCAACCAGCCCTCGCCATCGAGCTCAAGATGCGCAGCAAGCCCGCTCAAAAAACCACGCAACATGCCGCTATCCGGATCGTACACTGCCCGCTCTATTGGCGACGACGGGCGCGCCGGCAGCCACGGCGGATTACATACGATCAACGGCGCGCGGCCCTCAGGAAATAAATTTGCCTCGATCACCTCGACGCAATCATTTAACTTTAATCTCAATAAATTCTCACGCGCGCAGGCAATGGCACGTGGGTCTTGATCGGTGCCGATAACGTGCTCAACGCCATGCCGCGCAAGTACCGCCGCCAACACACCGGTGCCCGTACCCACGTCGAACGCTAGCACTGGCGCGGTCCTTGAGAGCATTGCTGCCGCCACCAAGCCTACATATTCACCACGAATCGGCGCAAACACACCGTAATGCGGATGAACCTTGTCGTGAAGTGCGGCAACATCAACGCCTTTGCGCCGCCATTCATGTGCGCCGATAATGCCCAGCAATTCACGCAACGACGCTACCGAG
>JBBRZG010000162.1:0-7618 GCA_038236905.1 Burkholderiales bacterium | reverse complement strand
TGAGCGCATTTCAAATTAAAACGAGAACGAGCTAATTTATGGCCGACAAACACGTACTTATCGTCGATGACGAATCTGATATTCGCGAATTGCTGGTACTCACACTGATGCGGATGGGCGTTGAGGCGGATACAGCGGCGACGGTTGAACATGCTTTTGCGCGCTTGTCGGAGCGAAGCTACGATCTTTGTTTGACAGACATGCGTCTTCCGGATGGTGATGGCCTGATGATTCTCAAACACATAGCCGAAAATTACGGCAATACTCCGGTCGCGGTAATCACCGCTTTTGGCAGCACTGATAATGCGGTGGCGGCGCTGAAAGAGGGCGCGTTTGATTACATCGCCAAGCCGATTCAATTAAAACAATTGCGCGAGGTGATCACGTCCGCCATGAATTTGCCAAAGTCATTGGCAGAACGGCCCGAGCGCGCGGAGAGAGCAAAACGCACCAGCGGTGCAGATAAGCTCGCCGGCGGCACAGATGCAGGGCCACGGCTGATTGGAGAGTCCCAGCCGATCGTGAGAGCGCGCGACATGATCGGCAAGTTGGCTCGCAGCCAGGCACCGGTCTATATTGCGGGCGAATCTGGCACCGGTAAAGAAGTTGCCGCAAGACTCATTCATTCCGGCTCTGCCCGACGCGATGCGCAATTCGTCGCAGTGAACTGCGGTGCTATCCCGGAAAATTTGATGGAGAGCGAATTCTTTGGCTACAAAAAAGGCGCGTTTACCGGCGCTGATGCCGAGAAGGACGGTTTTCTGCATGCAGCCGATGGCGGCACTTTGTTTCTGGATGAAGTGGGTGATTTGCCGATCTTGATGCAGGTAAAGTTACTGCGCGTGATTCAAGAAAAAAAGGTTCGTAAACTGGGCGACACCGCCGAATTACCCGTTGATTTCCGCATCATCAGCGCGACCCATAAAAATTTGGTGGATAAGGTTGCGGCAGGTGAATTCCGGCAAGATTTATTCTATCGATTGAATGTAATCGAGCTGAAGATGCCGAGCCTGCGCGAGATTCCCGAGGATGTCCCGTTGATGGTCAAGTTAGTGCTGGAACGACTCTCGCAGCAAAGTGGCGTGCCGCTGCCGCAGCTCGGCGATGACGCCATGAATGCACTTATCAGCTATGACTATCCGGGTAATGTGCGCGAGCTGGAAAACATTCTGGAGCGCTCGTTGGCGCTATGTGATGGCAAGCTGATCCGTGAAGCAGACCTGTATCTCACCGAGACGCATTCCTCAGGCAAGAGTGGCGGCAGCAGCAGTATTTCTGGCGAGCGCACCCAACCCCTGCATGAATATCTGGATCAGATTGAGCGCCAACAAATTATGAAGGCGCTGGAGCAAACGCGGTTCAATAAAACAGCGGCAGCGAAAGTGCTGGGAATCACGTTCCGATCGCTGCGCTACCGCCTTGATCGGTTGGGCATCGAATGATGAACGAGGTCGGAGACACATACCGGAAGCGGCAAGTGCTAACATCAAGCTAAGTTGTTAAATAAATTAAGTTGCCTATTGCCTAGCAAAGGCTTAACAAAGGAAAAAAATGCCCCACGGTTATGTTTGCGAAGCAGTGAATCCTGTTGAAAATGATTTCTCGGCAGATTCGCGCGACAAGGATGGGGTGCGTGTTGTCTCATTTGACAACAGGCGTGCTCTTACGGTTTATCTATTTTCGACTCATATTGTGCAGATTGAGGCGGTGAAAGATGCCAAGACAGCCGAAGATCGGGGGTTGATTACGCTCTCGTCTGGTTTGCGCTACATCTCCAAACGGGCGGCGAGCGTGACGTGCGCCGAGTTGCTCGCGCAGAGCTAGAAGCAAACTTCGCACCCTCAGCGAACACAATATTGCATCAATAGAAACAGACAACGTTTTAACGTTGCTTTTTTGCGCCGTCCTTTTCGTGCCGTACTTCTGCGACCGTTCTTATGGCGGCCGCTAAAGGTTAGGCTTTTGCGATTGACCTATTCGCCTTATGCTCGGTCTTGTGTGCTGTTTTGTGAGTATGCTTTTTGTGAGCTTTTGTCAAAGCATTGTTGGGCTTTGCCCTGGTTCTCCGGATACTGGTCTTGGTGACTTTTGCAGAAGCCGCTGTGGGGGCAGATGCAGTAACCGCTGCCGCGGGTGCGGTCGGCATAACCGGAGCCGTTGACGGCATAGGCGCTTGTGCAAAAACCGATCGCGCTGGTCAATAAGGTTGCGGCAAAAATGGCAAGGTTGATCTTTTTCTTGAGCGTTGCTCCAAGCCGTAAGGAGCAAATGCCTCATTACAAAAGACGCTTTACAGGCGAGCGGGTTGATGCCGTTTGCGTGCGTATAAAAATCAACGCTTGTTCAAAACTGGCGATTCCATACCGGGTGCTTGGACAAGGTTAAAACGCAGGTCAAATAAATCGGCATCATCGAAATGCCTTACGCCCACAAACGCTGTCGCATGGCGGCCCCACTGACGCATCGCACCGGCGCTGTCGATACCCATCGGCCAGAAAAGGAAGCGTTCTGCGCGCTCTGTTCCCGCGATTATTCCGCTTGACTGAAAAATGCTGCGGGTTAAATCGCGGCCCGCGTTGAGCTTACGCAATTCATTATCATCACGCCACTCGTAAATTACGCCGGGATTATCAGTGATGGAATTTCTGCTTGACGCGATGCCCACGTCCACACCTAGGATGTAATGACTTTCGGCCGCTACTCGCAGCGTGATTCGCTGCGTCACGCCGAGTGTCGGCATCGACTTTGGCACAAACACCCATTCCGTATTGGCAGCGGGCGCAGGCTTCGGTTGCATTCGTGGGGTCGGAAAAAACATGTGATAACAACCGCAGGCGTGGATTGAATCATAGATGAGCGGCGTGCCATCCTCATCTAGCGTCACGCGCCAAATAATCGAGTCCAGCGAGCCAGATAGTAGATCCAGCAGGTGGCGGCGCGGGCGAGACGGAAACCAGACGCTATAAACAAGTTGCGCAAAAGATTTACCGTTGATTCGCGTGTAGGCAACGCGCCGATAACTGGTGGGCCGGTCCGTATTGACGGCTGGCGTATTTTCTTGGCCTCGCTTGGTTTCACTGTCAACGCGCCATTGCAGTGCGCCGATACGATCATTCTCGGTTGTGGTTTCAATTTCATAAATGGGCGCATAGGCTTCGAACAGTTGTTGCCAATCTGCATCTGAAAATGCCGCAGCAGTCACCACACCCAGCGCATTTTTCTCGGCACGCTTGAATTTAGAAACGATACTCTCCGAAGGTTGGCGTGGTGACGGTTGAGTGGATGGAACATATCTGGTGATGCCAATGTTTGCGGGCGCTTGTGGCGAAACGCTTTTTATCGTTATTGCCGCATTACGTTGCCATCCTTCAACACCGCGAAAGAAGGGATACTTTGCCAGCGGATAAATGCCCAACGCGCGTTTAAAATTTGAGTAGTCATCAGGCACGTTTACAGCGTCGATGATCGCGTTGCGTTTTGCTGAATCATGTCTCTGCCCTGCATCAGCGCCCATCATCAGCTTCGCACATTCGCCAGTTCTGGCAGTTAATTCTTGCTTCGATAATCCTGCAATGGCAACGCCTGAAGCGGCGGGAAGATTTGAAATCTCTACATCGCGCGAAGCACGATCCAGCTCCCGCATCGCGCCCATCCATGCTTGAAATGTGGTCTCAGCCCCGGGTTGTGAAAGTTTTGGATCGGCCCCAAAAGAAGCCGCCAACGCGGGCACAAACGAAGCCAGAAAGCGATTCACACGCAAATAGGGGAACCCTGGCACGCGCGCTTCAGCGCCATCATGCACGCCAGCATCGTCAATGGCCGCATCGAGGCGATTAAAATGATCAGCACAATCGCGGAAAACTGTATCGCTTGAAGGTGTTCCGGATGCCCGCGAACCCGGGCCTAGGCTGGTGCAGCCCGCCATGGCCAGAACACACACGATGATTAATGTTGTTAAAAATTGCATAGGACAAATTATATTCATTCAGAAATGATCCGCGCGTCATTTCTGAATGCCTTGGGTGTTGTCGATGATGACCACATTTCATTCGTTGAAAGTATTTCAATCACGTGGAGCCACAACATATCATGAGCCCAACACCGCACAGCGCGAGGCCAACACGGCGCAGCACAGCCGGTCTAATCATGCAGCGGGTGCCAGAAGAAAGGCGTGCATAGCGCATTGCCTCCAACAGCGGTAACATAAGCGCTTGTAAATTTACGTGCATAGTGATTCGCCATGGCATCCTCAGCATCTGCAATCGTCGATACATCCAACCGCCTCGCCCCGCTTGTCAAGGGCGCTAAAAATGATCGAAAAGTCACGTTCCGCGAAGTCATCAATGGCTTGGTTGAGGACGCCTATATTGCGCCGGCCGACGGCGAAAAGATTATTCACGACCAGCGGGCGCAGCGGTCAGACGGACATCCCTTGGCGATTGTGGCGCAGCTGAAAATAAAGTCGCTGAAGCCGCCGTTGCGAAATCTGGATATTGAGCGTTTGACCGAGTGGTTTGCAGGGCGAGTCGAGCTGCCGTACTACCACATCGATCCGCTAAAAATTGATATGCGCGCGGTCACAGAAGTGATGTCGTCTGACTACGCGGCGAAGCGAAACATTTTGCCGGTAGAGGTCAAAGGCCGCGATGCACTGATTGCAACCTGCGAGCCGTTTGTGACGAGCTGGCAGCGCGATCTGGGCGAAATGTTGCGCCTGAATATTCAGCTGGTGATCGCGAATCCGGTCGACATTGAACGCTATGTGGGCGAATTTTATAATCTGGCGCGATCCGTTAAGCGGGCCGAAAAGAGCGACGCCAGCGCGGGAAAAAATAGCCTCAATAATTTTGAGCAATTGGTTGAGCTCGGCAAAGCGGGGCGCACGCTGGACGCCAACGATCATCACATCGTGCATCTGGTTGATTGGCTGTGGCAATACGCATTCGACCAACGGGCGAGCGATATTCACGTCGAGCCGCGCCGCGATGTCGCAACGATCCGGTTTCGCATTGATGGCGTATTGCATCAGGTTTATCAGGTACCCGCCACGGTGGCGACCGCGATGACGTCGCGCATCAAAATTTTGTCGCGCATGGATGTGGTGGAAAAGCGTCGCCCGCAGGACGGGCGAATCAAAACGCGGATGCCGGATGGCGAAGAAATCGAGCTGCGTTTGTCGACGTTGCCGACGGCGTTTGGTGAAAAATTGGTGATGCGGATTTTTGACCCTGATGTGTTGGTCCGCGATTTTTCAGAGTTGGGTTTTGCGCCGGATGATTTTGAAAAATGGCAAAAATTGATTTATCAGCCGGGCGGCATCGTGCTCGTGACGGGGCCGACTGGATCGGGCAAGACCACGACCTTGTATTCATCAATGAAGCTACTGGCAACCGCTGAAGTCAATGTGTGCACGATTGAAGACCCGATTGAAATGGTCGAGCCCGCGTTCAATCAAATGCAGGTGCAAACCAATATTGATCTAGGCTTCGCCGAGGGCGTGCGCGCGCTGATGCGGCAAGATCCCGACATCATTATGGTCGGCGAGATTCGCGATCTGGCAACAGCGGAAATGGCCATTCAATCCGCTCTCACCGGACATTTGGTTCTGTCCACTTTGCATACCAATGATGCGCCGACAGCGATAGCGCGTTTGCTTGATCTGGGTGCTCCCTCTTACTTGTTAAATTCAACATTGCTGGGGGTGATGGCGCAACGTTTGGTCAGGACGCTGTGTCCACATTGCAAAGAAAAAGTGCCGTTCGACGATCCTCTCAAGATCAAGTTGTGGCATGACATGGTGGCGCCGTGGAAAGGCGAGGCACCGAAGGATATTTATCGTCCCGTCGGCTGCCTGGAGTGTCGCAATACCGGCTATTTGGGTCGCGTCGGCATCTATGAAATTTTGACGCTGGATCAAAATTTGAAGCGGCTTATTGTCGATCGTGCAGATTTGACGGCCATTACCGCAGAAGCCTATCGTTCCGGCATGCGACCACTTCGGTTAGCGGGTGCGATGAAGGTCGCGCAGGGGGTCACAACGATGGAAGAAGTGTTGAAAGTCGCGCCGCCTGCCCCGATAGAAAATTTGAAACCCTAGGATTGGCGACCGTTTCAGAGCATAAATAGCTGTGAACGTCCGCCGGTATTAGCTTTTGTACTTATAGCGCTTCACTCGTCTATTGAAAGATGAAACTCTTTTATTGTGACGAATTCGTCCTGCCGCTCCCGCCGGGACATCGATTTCCGATGGATAAGTATCGGTTGCTGCGCGAGCGTTTGCAGATGAGCGGGCTTTTTCAGCCGGATGATTTTCTAACGCCACTGGCGGCAACATTTGCCGAACTCACCCGCGCGCATGCGCCGGATTATGTGCTGCGTGTAGAACGTGGCGAGTTGAGCATGCAAGAAATCCGCGTGATCGGGTTTCCGTGGTCGCTGGAAATGGTCGAGCGTTCCAAACGATCTTCGGGTGCCACGTTAGCTGCTTGCCGAACGGCGTTAAAGGAAGGTGCATCCGCTAATTTGGCCGGCGGCACGCATCACGCGTTTTATGATCGCGGAGAAGGTTACTGCGTATTCAACGATGCGGCGATTGCGGCGAGAACGCTGGTTGCGGAATCGAACTTAGAGCGCGTTTTGATTGTGGATTGCGATGTACATCAGGGCAATGGCACGGCATCTATCTTGTCGAATGAGGCGCATATTTTTACGTTTTCCATCCACGGCGCAAATAATTTTCCCTTCAGAAAAGAAACCAGTGATCTTGATATCGAGCTTGCGGACGGCACCGGTGATATCGTTTACGAGCAAGCACTGGCGGGGGGTTTGAGCCAATCGTTTGCGGCCAATTCGCCGCAGTTGGTGATCTATTTGGCGGGTGCAGATCCGTTTGAAGATGACAAGCTGGGCAAACTCAAGCTTACTAAAGCGGGATTGATTAAGCGTGATGAAATGGTCTTCGAATACTGCCGGGCGCGTGGTGTTCCCGTCGCTTTTGCGATGGCCGGAGGATATGCCCGAAATATTCACGACACGGTTGAAATTCACGCCAACACGGTGATCGCGGCGCACAGGATTTATGGTTAGCATGGTTAAGGAGAAGCGCCAAACCGCTGCAGGTGCGCTGAGAGCATTAAGGGCGCTACGAAAAAAGCAAGGTGAAGACACGGCCGTGGTGGAGGCGACGGCATCACTGGGCATTGAAGTTTCACCCCAAGCGTCAAAAAAAGTGACGCGAATCATTCCGCAGAAAAGCCCGCAAAAGGTGCAGGCCAGTGCGCTGAGCGGCCTTAGTGACCTTAGTGGCCTTAGTGGCCCTAGTGGCCTGACCGGTCTTAAGCAAGTCGAGCAATGGTTTGCGCAAGTGGGCTGGCAGCCGTTTGAGTTTCAACGAGAAGTGTGGGATGCGTATTTGCGGGGCGAGAGCGGACTCATCCATTCCGCCACCGGTACTGGCAAAACGCTCGCCGCATGGCTGGGGCCGGTGATTGAATCCATCGATGCTGGATTTAAAGAGCCACCACCACTCACGGTGTTGTGGATCACGCCGATGCGCGCACTTTCGGCTGATACTCGCGACTCACTCCTGCGCCCGATTAATGATATGGCGCTGCCGTGG
>JBBRZG010000161.1:0-7746 GCA_038236905.1 Burkholderiales bacterium | reverse complement strand
CAAAGCCTCACGTCGCGCCAGCTCGTCCGCCTCGCGCTTGGCTTTGGCGGCTGCCGCTATGCTTGCTTGTTCTTGCGCCTGAAGCTGCAGTCGTTCCCGTTCGGCTTGTGCTGCTGCAACGCGTCTCGCTTCTTCCAAAGCCTCACGTCGCGCCAGCTCGTCCGCCTCGCGCTTGGCTTTGGCGGCTGCCGCTATGCTTGCTTGTTCTTGCGCCTGAAGCTGCAGTCGTTCCCGCTCGGCTTGTGCTGCTGCAACACGTTTCGCTTCTTCCTCAGCCTCAAGTCGCACCCGCTCTTCCGCCTCGCGCTTGGCCTTGGCGGCTGCGGCTATGCTCGCTTGTTCTTGGGCCTGCCGCAGCATTCGTTCCCGCTCGGCTTGTGCGACTGCAACACGTTTCGCTTCTTCCTCAGCCTCACGTCGTGCGCGTTCTCGCTCGGCCCTCTCGGCGGCATCACGTTGTATACGCCATTCGGCGTCGCGCCTGGCTTCCACTTGTCGCTGTGCAGCACTAGTCTTGTTAAAGTCGGCGTGTGTCCCACTATCGTCACTCAAACCCCGAATACCGCGTCGCAATTTTGCTATCTTGCGCAATGCAAGATCCACGAAGATTCCCTGCGGGAATTTCTCGACATACAACTCCATGTCGTCGGGGTCATCGCTTTCTTTGATTGAGCGCCAGAATTCCTCATCGAATTGGCGGTCACGAACACCCGTGTCTTCATCCGTAGAAATCGATGAACCGCGACGCAGCTTACCGATCTTGCGTCTGGCGAGATCGACGTATATCCCCGTCGGAAATTTTTCGACGTACAGCTCCATGTCGAGGGCATCGTCACTGTCTTTGATTGAGCGCCAAAACTCCAGATCTGTCTGCATTGCAGCGGGTTCAACCTGCCTCGGCTTCGTTGAAACGCGATACGTTTCGTCGGCCTTGGGTGAGGGAGGCACTCGGCCGAGATTCAGCGGCTCTGGCATCAACAAAGTTTTGTCGTTGTCGAACGCCGGACTGACGTTGCTGTCGAGCACGCGTCTGAGAGCTTCAGCGGCCTCGCGCGCGGTCGAAAAGCGCTGCCGGGGATCCTTCGACATGGCACGCGCCGTGAATTTGTCTAGTTCAGGGGAAATAGAATGCTCCACAGATGACGGCGGGGGAGGTTCTGATTCAATAATTTTCTTTGCCAGCGTAAACGATCCACCTTCAAATGGCTTGGTTCCGGTCAGGCACTCGTAGAGTACGACTCCAGCTGAAAAAATATCGGTGCGATGGTCAATGTGATGTCCCAAGACTTGCTCAGGTGACATATACGCCGGCGTACCAACCATGGTTCCGGCTTGCGTACGATCAAGGCGCGTACGCTCATTGTCCACCAGTCGCGCCACGCCGAAATCCGTGAGCTTGGCGCGTTTTCGGGTGTCCAACATTACGTTGGCAGGCTTGATATCCCGGTGAACCACGCCGGCCTCGTGCGCCACATCGAGCGCATCGAAAAGCTCGGCAATTATTCGCACGGCTTCGGTCAATTCAAGGCGACCGTGCTCTTTGATGTAAGCCTTTAAATCCTTGCCGCCATCTACAAACTCCATCACGATGAAGGAGATGTCCCGTTCTTCCCCGAAATCGTAAACCTGAACGATATTGGGATGGTTACAAAGTGCAACTGCCCGTGCCTCGCGCAAGAATCGGGCTGAACACTCTTCTGCGGACCAATCGCCAAACTCGGCCTTACGAATTGTCTTAATCGCGACCGGCCTGCGCAGTCGATTGTCAAAGCCTTTGTAAACGACACCCATGGCACCGCTGCCGATCACGCGATTGATCGTGTAGTTTCCAAGAAATTGGGGGTGTTCCGCCATATCGATTCAGTCGTTTTTATTCACCCGTACTGTCTCTGCGCCAGGGATCGGGATCCACTTGCCGAATCCGCTAATTTTTTTGCTCTTCGCCGTGAATGTCGAGGTCAATGCGCTCAGCATCAAATTCTGGCCCCAACATATTTTCTCGACGTCCACATTCAATTTTGCGTCGCTTGCCAACGAAACGCAAGCGCCAATTTTTGACAACCCAATCTATAAGTTGACCAAGAATACGGGCGCTGCTCAGGTTACCGAATATGCCGCAATTGGCCGTGAGTGTTGGGCTTGCAACAAACTTGCCTAGTGGGCCGCCACTGGATGCTCGATCGTTCGCTTACTCTGAAGCCACGCGTCGCGTATCAAAGAGCACCGCAACTGATCAGTCTTTCAGCGCGCAAAAATGAACATCTATCGGGGCCCCGAAAAAGGCGCGTTTCCAAACGCTTGCGCGAGCCCGCTTGGCTGGCGTCTCAATGTGAATCATCATTCGCAGATGAATTCAGCCGATTCGTTGGCGGCGGCACGTGACTGGCCGAACGCAATGTACCCGCGACCGCGCAAGATAATCTCTTCGCGACGAAGGGTGATTTCTGGTTCTTCACCTATCGTCACAAACGTACCGTTTGCGCTATGGTCGGCAAATACAAATTTCCCGAGACGACATTCGATTTTTCCGTGCGAACGCGATGCCATGCGGTCGATGATTATCAAATCGGTAGAGGCTTCACGCCCTAAGGTTATTGAGGTCTTGGTGCCTGCGAGCACGAGCTCTCTATCAAGGTACTTTAAACGAAGCGTGAATTGCTTTTGCTTTGCAAGCGTCCGATTAGAAGAAAGCATGGTGTGGTCGTCGCCTAACTGCCAAAGGATTTCGTAAAGATCAACTTCGTTTTCTTTTCCTTTTACCTGAATCGAATATAGTCGGCGCGTTGATACTTTTTGTGTCGGCGTCATCCGATTAACCGTTTCACGCGAAGTCATTATCTGGCCTTTGGCTGCCAGTCCGGCAAGTCTTGCGGACAGGTTGACCGCGTCGCCAAAGACATCGCCCTCGTGTTCCACCACAGGCCCGTAGTGAAATCCAATGCGCACACCCAGCTTCCACGTCCCGACCGGGGGCAATTCACCAATCATTTCCTGCATATTGACGGCGGCATCCGTCGCCGAGCTTGCGTCGGGGAATACGGACATGACTTCGTCGCCGATGGTCTTGACCACACGTCCGCCATGGTCCGTGGTGCTCTGCCTTAGCGCCACGATGCACTTATCGATCGCCGCGTGCGCAACAGCATCGCCTGCACTTTCATAAAGGCGGGTACTGCCGCTGACATCTACAAATAAGACAGCCTTTTCGGCAAGCTTTTCCATCAATTGCGAGCGCTGCCGTTAAACCCATCGCACAACCATTCTTTTAACCACACACGGGTGCGAAGAAAGAACCATGCGAAAAATATTGCTAAATTCACTTCAAAACCTCGATGAGAAAACATTGTTGAGTTCTTTAGTAAAGGTCTCGCAAGTAAACGTTGCGGCCGGTGACGCGCGGGCAAAGTATTCAAGCAGCTAAATGGGATGGAATGCTAGGCCGAATGGAATACGTTAATGTGCCGGTAATCTTTGTGACAGTCAACGCTTGGTATCTACCTATCGATTTCGAAGTCAGGCATGGCGCGGATTCTCATTCCGCACTGAACCACCGAAACAGCTCGAATTGACCGCCTGTTTAAATTTATAACGGCATCATCGCGGATAAGTGAAGCAAAAAATTATTCAATTTCGCGCTAATTTCAACCACCGTATACCAACTCGGGCTGGACAAGCATATGCTCCGCTGGATAAATAAAAAGCCCCGCAAATTGCGGGGCTTTTTTTGATTACTGCAACATTCATCAATGATAAGTGAACTGATCAATCATCGTCACCCTCACCGCTCTTACCATTAAAGTATTTGAGTGATTTTTTATAGGCGTTATAGCCAACTTCAACGCCAAGTTCGCGTGATACCAGGTCACCTTCAATAAAGTGAATACCACCGTAACGGCGCGAAATACCGGCCTCATTGGCGGCATCGGTGAAATTTGCCCAAGCCAGCGTGAGGTCGTTGGCCGGCACTAGCCCAGGCTCCACGAGAGAGGTGCCTTTAGCGATGGTCACCCGATTGCCAAACACATCGCTGCCGGTGAATAGACGCAGCGTGGTTGCACCGGCCGCGCTGAAAATACTGTGACCCGAAATATATTCAGGGAAAGGCGGCGTCACCACGGTTGCCGCTTGATACGGACGCCATGTTTCACCCAGAATCATTTTCGTACCACCCATTGGGCCACCCCAGGTCGGGATCATTTTGCCTTTAAACAAAAAATTAATGGCAGTAACGGGCCGCACGTAATCGTAAAAACGTTTTGCCTCCCACGAAACAATGCTGGCATCGAAAATTGCATTGGTCATCGCAAAAAACATTTTGGCATCTTGATCAATTGTGTTGGAGTCGCGGCGCGATACGAACTGTGCAAACAGCGCCCAATGGCCCGGCGGCAATTCTGAGCTGGGGCCATCTGCCCAATACTCGGCAATCACTTTTTGTTCATCGTTTAGCACCGCTCCGTAGGAGACGACTTGCTTTGCCTGCTCGGTATAACCATAAGAAGGAAAAGGCTCCGGTGGGGCGGGACGGAATTGCGACGCGCGTTTGAGCGCATACGGGGTTACTTCGCGCCAGTGGGGAGTTAGAAACTTTTGCGTGTTCGCGCCAATGCGCAGCGGCTGCCAGCGAGCCGGATCATTGATCATGTCTGGCGTATTGACGGGCGCATAGCCGGTGTAATCGCTATACGGCGCGCCACCGTTCTTGTCGCCGAACTGGTTTGAACCATCGTTGCGACGGAAATCGAGCACCGCTTTACAGGCGACATTACCGATGCCAGCGGGCGTTTTTGTGTCAACGGATGCATCCAGCGGGCTGTATCCTTGACTGGTTAACAGTGCATCGAAGGCCGCCGTTTGAGTCGGAAAGAGGTTAACCACAGCGCGATACGCAGCGTAGCTCACGGCCTTATCTTTGTTCGCAGCGGTGCGTTCGGAGCCGGGGCGACGCAGCGTGCCCTTAAGCTGCGTGCCGACGGCTTTATCGTCGTACGCTGCCCATGCGTCGTACATGCATGTATGGGCCACCGCCAATGCACGCGCCACGATAGTCGGGCCCGGACGCGTGGTGCGAATCGCCTGAAGCGTGGCCTCATCCCACTTCACGACTACCGTGTCTGCTGCCATTGCTGTTTGGCTCAACGTGCTGGCAACCGCTAACGCCAGCATCCCTGCTACTTTATGCACTTGTTTCATGTTCAACCCCTTTAAATTTTAAAACTAAGATCCCCACCGGCATTGCTCAACACCGCCTTATTCAGGCTAGTTAAATCAGCACAAACGCACGTACTCTTTGCAGTACTTTCTGTCGAACTTTTCCCTTTGCGTTTGGATGCGAATTACCTGAACCACCTGAGCGGTAGTCTAAGTTAGTAACATCAGTGGCGAACGTTACGCTTTACGCCGGCGCCCAGATAGCCCTCGATTGAGGGATGGGCGCGGGAGATTAATGTAATGCCCTTGTCAAAAAGACTGACGTCGAGATCTGTGGATCGATAAGCTAGCGGGACCAAGTCCGCGTTTTTTCCGCATACCTCGCTCAGAATTTTTCCGGATCCATCCGCGCACTGTCGCGGGGCTGACGTCGCCACATTACCAAACGCCGCCATCGAAAGTTTGAATGCCTTTGAAAGCTGGGCCGGGACGCCGCTAAAAAAGGGGGTTACCACCCGAGTGAAAAATGGCTCGCTAGCTTCTGAATTCAAGCCTTTAGTTCCAGATCGTCCTACGCATCGGTTTAAGCAACAAACTTGGTGCGCTAACGAACAGACTGACGACGTTGAATCACCGAAAATTTCTACATTCCAACGTGAAATACTGTGTGCTCAGCACATCCTCACTTATCAATCTGGCAAAGTCAAAATGATTAAACCCCCACAATCGCCTTTTTCGTCAACCCTGTCATCAACACTGCCATCCACGCTTCCAAACGCCCTTCCACTGCCACCCAATCTTCCACTATTACCCGTTGCCAGTGCGCCCATGGCCGGGGTGGTTCTTGCACCCACAATAGCGCCACCAGAGTCCCCAGCAGAAAGCAGCGTGGTTCTGATTAATGCACTTGATCAGGCGGTGCAAGTAAAAGATAAAGTTGAGGAGTGCGCCGCCGGACTATCAACCATCAACGCGGTGCTCTCTGCCGATGTTGCGTTAAGCACAGCGGCTCATGAAGTCAAACTGGCCATTGCAGAAAACGAAATCATTGAAGGCAAAGTGCAGGAATGTGTGGACGAATTAGCCGAGGTGAATCGTTCTCTGGTAAACGAAATTGAAGTGCGCAGCACCCTGCATACGGCGCTTGATATTTCCGCTGCCGCTCTTGCCGAAAGCCAGACGTTGGAAGCTGCATCGGCGCATAAGGCATTGCATGACGCAGCGACCGGGCTGCCTAATTTGACGCTGTTCAACGACCGGCTAGCGATCGCATTAAGTCAGGCACAGCGTCACCAGCGATCATTAGCGGTGATGTTTATCGACCTTAATAAATTTAAAGAGGTCAACGATACCTACGGTCATGATGACGGTGACAACGTGCTCCGTTTGATCGCGCAACGGCTGCAGGCACTGGTTCGCGGCGGCGATACAGTGGCCCGCCGCAGCGGTGATGAATTTTTATTTTTGATGCTCGATATTAACGATGTCACCAGCGTCATCAACCTGGCGATAAAAATAAATGCCAAGGTGGCATCCGCGTATACGATCAACGATAAGGAAATATTTTTGTCGTCGAGTATCGGGATTGCCCTTTACCCGGCGCATGGCACATCGGCTGCGGATATCCTTCGAAATGCCGACACGGCGATGTATGTTGCGAAGAAAAGCGTCGACGGCTATTCGCTCTATGAGCCGAAAGAAAATCGCCCCTCACAAACCTGAGCCGCTGTTTTAGCAAATGCCTTTTAAGTCTCCTTGCCTGCAACGCCCTGCCAAAAAATGTGCACCCGCTGCTGTGAATCAACACCGCGCTGATGATCATTGCCAGCGAGCGCAGTCCGGACAAACGCAGCGCCTTCGGGGGTTGTTTTCCTGCCAGTCACTGCCATCACAAAAACTGGTCAACCAAACCCTACCATCCATGCGTTGTTTGAAGCACTTATGCTCTGAGAAGCCCGCCCGTATTGGGCTTTTAGTAATCGCGACCGAACTATAAGCCTCGGGCGACGCCGTGCTGTAAGTCCCGAGTCGGGACGAGCCCGATCGCGGCAAGATCCGCGGATCAGCGCGGTAAGCGACGCTCGTAAAAACTCCTGCTAGGGTTTAGCGGTCTGGGCAGCAGGCCGCCACGCCAAGCCAACCAGGGCCACCACGCAGAACACGGCCCCTGTATAAAACGTGACTGATGCCCCAAGCTGATCCCACAACAGGCCGGCAACGATACTGGCCAGCAGCATCGCGATACCGCTGACCAAATTGAAGAAGCCGTATGCCGTGCCGATTAAATCAGCGGGCGCGGTATCTGCAACCATCGTCGCGAGCAGTCCCTGGGTGATGCCCATATGTATGCCCCAAAGCGTGACCCCAACCAGCACAACACTCCAATGATTGCTGCTAGCCAGCACCAGATCCGCCGCGATTAATACCGCCATGCCGAGCGCCAGCAGCTTGCGGTGACTCATGCGATCTGAGAGCTTGCCGAACGGATACGCGGATAACGCATAGATTAGATTCATCGCCACCATGATGAGCGGCACCAACGCGAGCGACATGCCGCCCTGTTGGGCGCGTAACACCAAAAATGCCTCGCTGAAT
>JBBRZG010000160.1:0-7807 GCA_038236905.1 Burkholderiales bacterium | reverse complement strand
CGCGATAATTCTGGCATCAGCAAATTGGTCGCCCCCAACGCATTGTCCACACGACAGCCGTTATCGAATGGCAAGCCAGATTGTCTGATTGTCCAACTAGATAATCCGCTGACATTGCTTCCGCCTAGCGCCAACGCTTGTAAAGAAAGTGTTCCAAAGTTGGGTGCTTCGAGATAAGTGTCCAGCTGAAAGCCTTGTGTCTCGTTGCGCGTATCGCGCAAAAAAGCGCTGTTACCTTTTGAAGTTTGTACATTTCGCGTGAATTGCACACTCAAGCCGCGCGCCCAGCCCTGCGGGTCATATGCGTCGTTGGTATCCGATGTTTGGTCTTGCTGGCTCATTCCAGCCATTACGCGATCCACATAAGCCTTTACTTCAGGTTGCGCAGCGGCTGCCGAAGTCGAAGTCGGGACTGAGGCGGGAGGCGATGTTGAAGGTAATGGAGAAGCCGTTCCGGCGGTTTCGGCAAATACATTTGCTGCAAGGCATGCCGCAAATATCAGCAGCCCGGTGCTTGAGCTCAAGTTCGACATCAAGCTTGCAGTAGGGCGCAAGCGCGCAGGGCTCAAAAAAGCGAAGCCCATGTTATTTCGGCACAGCCCCTGTAGTGACGGATTTCAAGCCAGTGGGTGCCAAAGCATCTTGCTTCTTGATTTCCAGCGGCTTCGATGGAGGCACCGGTGCTGGTGCAGTCTCTTTCGGTGGTGTTGTAGGCAGGGCTGCTGGCGGGCCTTCAAAACGAAAATCGACCTCGGTTCTTTTGCTGCCAGGCGCGTCACTCCATTCCACTGCTCCAGTAATGGTCAGCGGGTAGACTAATTTAGTAGCGGCACCGGCTTCAAGTTGAGGAATCAAGGGAACAAGGCGCGTCTGCCCCGGCAGAACAGGCAATGGCTCGGGTGAAAAATCAATTTGCTGACCTTGTGAATCCTTGCCTTTCAAAAAGCCAACAGGGCGGCCGTGGGCATTGCCGGTATTTTTAATATTGAATACAGGCACCACCACGCCGTCGCTAACACGCGTCCCGTTTTGGGTAATTTCTAACTTAGGGGCTGCGTCGCCGACACCCACGTACACCACTACCCCCACCCGGCCGCTAACGGGAAAACTCAATGCGCCGACAGCCTTGACGACTTGCTCAGCACCTTCGATCATGATGGCAAATCGACATTCGCCCGCGACCGCATCCGCAGGGGCGGCGACCTCAAAACGAAACCGTATTTTGGCGTTGCCTGCAATGCTGAGTTCGCGTTTTTCGATACTCACCCATGGACGACAACTGTTCGGTGCAAGTTTATCGCTGAATACGGCGTTGCCGTCTGCTCCAATAACCCAATCATTGGTGTAGAGCCGGTAGTTGCCTTTGTCATTTGACGCCTGAGTAATTTCAAACACGTGGCGGATAGTTTTTCCCGGCTGTACGGTCACCTCGAATCGTGGCGGCGAAACGACAGCAGAAAAGCTCTGCGCATGCAACATCGTGGGCGTTGCAAGAATCAGCCCCGTACAAAACGTGGCCAGGATGAAAAGAGATTCAAGATTTCGATTTCGTTTAGGCAGGGTGAACAAATTTTTTCTCAACGCTGTTTGTGGTGATTGAATTAAGTGAAGCAATTGCAGCAATTGCAGTAGAAGGAAGCGGTGCATCTGGGAGGCTCCTCTTTGGATGGTGTAACTAAACTCAATTAGTCCACATCAATTTCAAAATAAAAGCGCAGTCGCTGTACGCTGCTGAGGGCGGTTCCATCGGCTTCAATATTGATATCAAATACATCTTCAAGCCGCGCATCGCGGATGATGCCCGCGTACACCAGCGAGCGTCCGCCAGGAGCGAGCTGACCTTCGAGAAGACGGCCTTGGCTACGCCATTTTATTTTGATGGATGATGCTGATTCTGCGGGCAGCAACATATAGATCTTGCCGGTTTTCCCCATCCAAGGGCTGGTCGCCAGTTTGATATTTACGCGTGTGCGGCCAACAATCGCGTTATCTCTGCTTTTGGGGGTGATGGCGCGCCAGTTCATTGCCGGTGCGCCATCCAGCACGACCGTTGCAGAATCATCGACAATTGCCGTTTTTGCGCTGGCCGCAGATGCAACATTCGCCGCGCAAATGAAGATCAACGCCAGCGCCCACAAAAAGACAACGCGCCGCGTCAGCAGCTTCATGGCGCGACCAGCGTGTAAGTCGCGCGTCCTGCGTAGATTCCAGCCGCGACAAAATTCGTGTTCGCGTAACTAAAGGTATGGCAGTTTTCGATATATTGATTCGAGCGAATCGTGCGCAGAAATAGGTTGCCACCATTAAAAGTCCCCGCGGGAATATCGGCTGCGCCACCATTGCCTATTGACGTACTCGTCCAGCTGATCTGGGTAAACGGAATTGTTTCAGACCCATTTGATAAAGTCGCAGGCGTGGTGACCGACAGCGTCGCGGTGTTGGCCGTTGTAGTCGGCTGGCGATAGTAGCCGCCGACATAGACCTGATTGGGCGGCACGCAGACCGTAAAGTTATCAAACGGGCTGACGGCCTGGGTGCTGTCGCTGGTCATGGCTTGCGTGGCACCAGTGCCCAAGACCGCCGCTGGCACAGTGACGCTGACGATATTCGGCGTACCGGCCGCAACGTTGTTACCGACCGTAAGCCCGATCGTGCGCGGGCCGGGCGTGACGGTCAGAACCCAGGCACTGGCCGACCCTGTGTTCGTCAATATGAGCGCGCACAAAACGATCAACGCTATCAAAAAATTGATGTCGGACGACGAAGTTTTAAGATCCTGCCGTTGATTTTTCACGCAGTTGTTTGCTCCGTTAAAAACAAATGCCAGCCTGCGGCTGGCATTTTTATTTATGCAATACAAATTGCGCCCATTTCCTTTTTCTCATTTGGTTGCGACCGGGCGCTGTTGAGATTGTGTGTTGCCCACCATCGCAGTAATCTACTACAAAACGGACGCGGTGTAAGTAACGCGGCTATTGTTAACGCCCACGCCGCCGTACGTGCCAGCCGGAACCGTTGCCGCGTTCAAGTACGTATAGGTCCATTGCGAGCCCACATTCGTAACTTTGCCCACAGCTGCAGGTGCAAAATTCGCTGATGCGCCGGTCGCAGGCAACGCTACGGTGTGCGGCAGCGTATTTGCAAAAGCGGGCGCAGCCAAATTAGCGCTGGCAACCGCAATCTGCGACCATGGAATCGTGTCGCCTGCGCCGTTGCTCAATGCGCCCAGCGTATTAGCCGTTAGTGTTACCGCCCCGGCATTGCTGCGCAAAAGTGCCGTGACCCTTCCGTTTAACAAGTCGCCGCTGCCCGCCGATGCGCTGATAACCGATCCGTCGCCTACGTTAGCGGCCGGTACAGTGAAGTCGATTAAATCAACGGTGTTATTGGCTGCTGCACCAAATAAACCACCCGTTCCGACGCGTAAAAACAATACTTTGGGCACGGTAATCCTGACATCAATCCGCGCATTCGCCGTCAGCGCGCCGACGGTCGTCGATTGTGTTGATGACTCAGCGCGAGCCAACATCGGTAGGATTGAAACCGCAACTCCGGTTGCCGTAACGAGTAGTTTCAATCTAGCATTTTTCATCTTTTATATCCTCCATTAGGCAAAGCCGAAATGCGTAACCGCCTGCAACTTAATCACAACACCGAAGCGGTGTAAGTAACGCGGCTGTTGTTAACGTTTACGCCACCGTAAGTGCCGGCGGGGACGGTTGCCGCGTTTAGGTAGGTGTAAGTCCATTGTGAACCTACGTTGGTGACTTTTGCCACTGCGGCTGGTGCAAAGTTTGCTGATGCGCCGGCAGCGGGTAGAGCGACCGAGTGCGGCAACGTGTTTGCAAACGCAGGCGCGGCCAGGTTGGCGCTGGCAACTGCGATTTGTGACCATGGAATGGTATCACCCGCGCCGTTACCCAAAGCGCCAACGGTATTGGCGGTCAAGGTGACCGCGCCTGCATTGCTTCGCAGCAATGCGGTAACGGAGCCATTGCCTAAATCACCGCTGGCAGCAGTGGCGTTGATGACAGTTGCATCACCCACGTTAGCGGCCGGCACGGTGAAGTCAATTAAATCAACGGTCGTATTGGCCGCAGTACCATAAAGTCCGCCGGTACCCACGCGCAGAAATAACACCTTCGGCACGGTGACACGAAAATCAAGGCGGGCATTGGTGCTGAGCGCGCCGGCCACTGCCGTTACGGTAGCTGATTCAGCTTGCGCCAACATCGGCACCGTTGCCGCAACGGCTGCCGCAATTAACGAAATTTTTGAAATAAGATTAAAGTTTTTCATTTGGCGTCCGATAAATAAGATAAGTGGAAATAAGGCTCGTAAAAAAGTTGGGAAAAGATGTTGGCAAAAGGCTTGTTGAAGTCCGATTGGTTTATCGATGAGCGTAGGTTAGCGACATTTTCACTACTAATGTGTGAAGTAGGTCACTGGATGACCGCGTTTGTAAGAGAATAGCATACAGCGATCTCAGGGAGGTTTCAAATAAACTATTTAATTCAATGGTTTATAGTCCTTTTTTCATCATAAAACGCAATATGTCAATCCTTGTGAATTTAAATCAAATAATAGGTCGCGCCTGACTATTTTGATAAGTGAATGGCGATCCGACATGGCTGCATAACACAGGATATCGCACTGGGAATGCTTTCATTTGTAGATCTAAGCGGGGCGTGCTTTCTGACACGAAAATGGCGCAAACGGCCCGTCCCATCTAGAGCTTGTTTTTCTCCCTTTAAAACGTTGCTCTGGGTAATCTCCGCGTCGCTTCGTTCGCCTCTAAGTCGCTTCAGGCGGCCCGGAGTGAGTCGACAATTTTCATGCGCGCGGCTTTTATTGCGGGCAGAAATCCGCCAATGAATCCCATGAGTAGCGAAAATAAAACCGTTTGAATAATGATTTTGGGCGTTAGAAGAAAACTGAACGCGAGCTGGGAAAACGAAGAGAAATTCAGCGTTGAAATGGTGATGGCTTGCAGGAATGTGGCAAAGAATAATCCAGCGCATCCACCCACCAACGCGAGCAACAACGATTCCATTAAAAACGCCGCTAGAATTGAAGGCCGCCGAAATCCCAGTGCGCGCAGTGTGCCGATTTCGCCGGTGCGGGTGGCGACCGCCGAATACATCGTGATCGCTGCGCCGATCATGGCACCGAGCGAAAAAATCACCGACAGCACCGTGCCTAAAATAGTGATGAACGCCGATAGCGCGCGAGACTGGTCCTCATAAAAAATTTGCTCGCGCTTAACCTGCAGATTCAGGCGGATATCGTCGTCTACATCCGCAACCAGCCGGTCGAAACCTTCGCTTTGCGACAGCTTGGCGATCACCGACGAAAATGACACGCGCCGGAACGATTGCATCAGTTGTTCAACATCCCCCCATACCTCGGAATCGAAGGCACTTTTTTGCGCATCAAAAATACCCACGATCAGCCAATCGCGGCCCGCGAAACGAAGCGACTGGCCAATTTCTGCGCCGTCAAATTGCTCGTTCACATTGCGTCCGACAATAACTTCTGATGCGCCTTCGCGAAACAAGCGCCCACGAATAATCTTTGCCTGAGGGCGCATCGTCAGACCAATCTGCGAGATGCCGCGCGTGACGATATTAGAGCCGCGCTCTTGGCCTTTTTTGGTCAGCGAGACCAGAATGAGCGATTCCTTGGATACCACCGGCTTGCCGTCCGGGCCGCGGGCGATAGTCGGCATGCTTTCTACCAGTGACGCCTGATCACGTGAAACGCTGCTCTGTATTTCAGTTTCCGAGCCCTTGCGGATCATCACGACGTTATCGAAACTGCCGGTGCCCACCATCGTCTTCTTCAGGCCCGCGTCCAGCATTAATACCGCCGCAAACACAAACACCACCAGGCCCATGCCCGCCGCGGTCAAAATCGTGGTGAGTTTCCGTGTCCATAGATTTCGGAAAACATAGGATAAAGGAATCTTCATATGGCTTGCCCCACCGGGGATACGTCAGCCGACATGTCTGAGTCCGTCCACAATTTTTACGCGCGCACTCCTCACGCTCGGCACCAAAGATGCCACCACTCCAACCACCAACGCTGACGCGGCTTGTAAGGCGAGCGTGACCGGCGCTACATTGAATGATGCGAATGCTGCGCCCGCCGGCGAACTGCCGAACGCGGCTGCAATCGGGTAGGTGAGCAAAATTCCGATGCCTGCGCCGATAAAGCAGAGCATCATCGCTTCACCAAACACCAGTGCCGCCACGAAACCGGGCGAGAATCCGAGCGCTTTCAAGGTCGCATACTCAGAGAGCCGCTCGCGCGCCGTCATCGCCATCGTGTTGGCCACCACCGCCATGATGATAATAATCACCACGAAAGACACCACCTGAATCGCACCGACGATGGATTCTGATTGCGCAACAAAACTGAGCTGAAACGCTTTCTCGGTCTCGGTCAAAGTTTCTGCCAGTGAGTTTTTGAATTCTGCGTCTATGGCGCGTGCGATATCGGCAATGCGTGACGCATCGTTTACGTCAACAATGAAAATGCCGGTTTGATCTGCGCGCTTGGGGTTTTTTTTCTTAATTTCTTCATTCAAATAGTCGAAATGCAGGTAAAACTGCTTTACGACCGTGGTCTCGTCCTTACCGTCGAAAATCGCACGGATATTGAATTGCCAGTTGCCCTGATAGATGGTGCCGCGAATGGGGATGGTGTCACCAATTTTCCAGCCGTATTGATCCGCTAATTTGCGCCCAATCGCGGCGCCTTGTCGATCACGCTTGAAGGCGAGCAGATCTTCGGGCGGCATAATAAATTCGGGGTACAGATCAAAAAAATTATCTGAATCCACTGCGAATTGCGCAAAGAAATTTTTCGGCTCTTTATAGATGCCACCAAACCAGTTTGAAATCGTAATTGCACGTACGCCATCAACTGCTTTGATACGGTCACGGTATGACATGGGCATCGGGAAAACCAACGAGACCGAATTGCGTGTGATCATGCGCGATGACGACGCTGAGTTGGAGCCGGCATACCAAGCGCCGACCACGGTTTGCAGCAGGCCAAACGCGACGATCGCAATGACGAGGCCAAGAATGGTCAACCCGGTACGCAATTTGGCGCGGAAAATATTTTTGAAAACGAGTTTAAGAAAATACATCTTTTAACTTCTCCCATCTAAATGGTCAGCGCCAAAACGATATGACTAGCCATCGATCAGCTCGCCTTTTTCCAGATGTACCATTCGTCGCGCGGCTTCAGCGGCATGCGCATCGTGGGTGACCATGATGATAGTTTTGCGCATTTCGGCGTTCAGCGTTTTCAGCATCGACAGTACATCGGTCGCGGATTGGCGATCCAGATCGCCGGTCGGTTCATCGCAAACTAAAATTGTGGGATCGGTCACAATCGCTCGCGCGATCGCAACCCGCTGCTGCTGGCCGCCAGATAATTCATTCGGGTTGTGATCCATGCGGTCGCTTAAGCCGACCATGCCGAGGGTCATTTCAACGCGCTCGCGGCGCTGTGATTTTGAAAGGTTGGTCAAGAGCAGCGGCAGCTCGACATTCTCAAACGCATTGAGGACCGGCATCAAATTATAGAACTGGAAAATAAACCCGATATTTGAGGCGCGCCAGTCGGCCAATTCGCCTTCGCTGAGCTTTGTGATGTCCTCGCCCGCGATTTTCAATATTCCCGAATCAGGTTTATCGATGCCGGCAATCAGATTTAACAGCGTCGACTTACCCGAACCAGACGGGCCCATAAGCGAGATAAAATCGCCCTCTGCGATATCGAGGGTGATGTCTTG
>JBBRZG010000159.1:0-7812 GCA_038236905.1 Burkholderiales bacterium | reverse complement strand
CTTCAACGGTAAAGGAAGTGGCGGGCGCGGATGTGGCGGATGCAGATGAAGTTTGAGATGCGGACTGAGATGCGGATGCAAATCCAGAAAACAAAAGCAGCAATGCAATAAAACTCTGACGAATAAAAAATGGGTTCATGGTGTTACCTCCTGAACCCAGCTTAGGCGTTCAAGCACGCGATTTCTATTGATTTGGGATGGGCGGAATTATTTGAGGATGAATGGAGGAGCGAAAGCTTTTGAGCGCGCTTGGCAACAAGATGAGCTAAATGATTTAACCTCTATAGCGTTTTACACAGCAGAATTTTCCACAATTAGCGATGAATCCGAACAAAACACCAATACTGACGCGGATTCTCAAGCACTTTTGTTCGATTTTGGCTGTCGGTGCTAGGCTTCACACTTTTAGTTGAGGACTTTTGGCAAATTGAGATAGCGGCTTTTATCCACTGAAATTGTTAGCCCTAATCTAGCCAGCGTTCAATGAAATACCGCGGCTTCAACACCAGAAAAACTCATGGGATCCGAACAGCAACGTAGGTCGTTATCAACATTACCGGCTTGTGCTTGCGAGGGCCTTCGCACCATCGAAGTAACACCCGGCGATGAGGCAATGCTGCAGCGCTTCTTCGACGCCAATCCAGACTATTTTCTTGCCGTGCAAGGCGAGCCCGCCGAACCGGGCGAAGCGCACGACGAAATTCACGGTGCGCTGCCGCAGGGTTGGAGCTTCTCCAAGAAATGGCTGATCGGCTATATCGATACGCAAAACAATTTAGTCGCATTCGCTGGCATCGTTTCTGATTTATTGGCACCCAGCGTCTGGCACATTGGTCTGTTCATGATCGCAAGCTCACGCCACGGTTCAGGTGACGCTCAGTTGCTTTATCGTGGCTTGGAAAATTGGACGCGTGAGCGCGGCGCGCAGTGGATGCGACTCGGTGTTGTGCAAGGCAACGGGCGAGCGGAACGCTTCTGGGAGGCGCTCGGTTATTGTCCGACGCGAACACGCGATGGTGTGGTGATGGGCAAACGCGTTAACACCATCCGCGTCATGGTCAAGCCACCAGCAGGCGGCACGCTGGAGCAATATTTGTCGCTGGTTGAGCGAGATCGGCCCGGAATGGCGTAGACCAACTAGCGGTCTTTCGGACTAAATGATTGCGCCTAAATTGTGTTGGCGCAGCGCATGTTTTATAGTTTGCCCGTATTTCAAACCCACCAAACCCACGATATAGCAATCCGTTCCAGCCATTTTTGCTGCTAAAGCCCCGCCGCATCTAGTGTTGTTGTTTTGAAATCAGGTGAAAGCAACATTTGACAATTTACGAACGTTCGTTCTATTATCACGCCATGACGATGACTCAATCAAAGCCAAGCAAAGGCGAAGAAACCCGCGCGGTGATTCTTAAGGCCGCGTTGCGGCATGCCAGCGTGGCAGGCTATGACGCATTAACGATTGGCGTGTTGGCGGAGCAAACGGGGATGTCGAAGAGCGGTTTGTTTGCGCATTTCGGTTCCAAAGAAGAATTGCAGATCGCCACGCTCGATGAGGCGGTGCGGCGATTTAACGAGGCGGCGTTTATGCCCGCGCTATCCGCACCACGCGGCTTAAAGCGGTTGATTGCGCTGTTTGATAACTGGCTGGCATGGACGGCGCGCGCGGATTTATCGGCCTGCCCGATGATGGTGGCGTCGACTGAATTTCATGACCGCGAAGGCGCGATGCGCGATGCCGTGGTCGAGCATATGCAGCGCCTGCATCAAAGCCTGGTGAAATCGGTTGAGATGACGATTCAAAACGGCGAATTTGCCGCCGACACTGATTCAGAGCAATTCGCGTTTGAGGTATTTGGCGTTATTTCGTCCTGCTATCGGTCACGTAATTTGTTCCGCGACAAAGACGCAAATATGCGGGCCAAGCGGGCATTTGATCGCTTGGTTGTTGATGCGGTGGCACACCCGATGGCAAGCCCTAAAGCAACGCCCAAATTAAGCAAAGACTCGAGCCGCACCGCGCGCGCTAAAACCCCTTCCACGCGATAAAGGAATTTTCATGAACTTCGCACCCATTAAATCCTCATCACTTTTCTCGTTCATAAATAGCACATTCGTGCTATTAAATAATTATCCGCGATGTGGGCAATCGCTCAAGCGCGTCGGCGTTCGCGCAGGCGTTGGAGTTGCATCTATCGTTGCGCCGCGATTCGTGTTGAAAAAAGCGAGCGACCTTTTTCTGACGCCGCCGCGGTTCGCTCACTCGGCACCCGAGCAACGTTTGCTCGATGACGGATTGCACAGTAACGTTGCCACCTCCGCCGGCCATATCGCGACGTGGCGCTTTGGTGATGAATCACATCCAGTCATTATCTTGAGCCACGGCTGGGGTGGGCGCGGCGCGCAGTTTCGTGCGTTTGTGCCCAAACTTACCGCTGCGGGTTATCAGGTCATCATTTTTGACCACATCGGTCACGGCATGAGCGATGGTCGCCAGGCCGCGCTCGCGGACTTCTGGCGGGGTGTGGATGCGGTATGGGATTACGCCAGCGCGGACGGGCTGACCGTGGCGGGCCTGATCGGTCATTCGCTCGGTGCGGCCGCCATCGCGAGCGCCCTGCGCAGGCCATTATCCGGTGTGGCGCATGCGGGCAAGCCGCGCGCTGTGCTGATTGCGCCACCCTCCTCGCTGATCGGTTATTCGAAAATGTTCTCGCGCCATATGGGCATCCCTGAACGTATTCGCGCGGCGATGCAGTGGCGATTTGAAAAACGTTATGGCGTGGATTGGCAGGAGTTTGAATTGCCGCATTCGGTGGAAACTATCGATTCAGCCGCGCTGTTTATTCATGATCGCAACGATAAAGAAACCGGATTTAGCGGCGGCCTGGAACTGGCCAGAACATGGCGCGATGCGCGGTTTTTAGCCACCGAGGGATTAGGCCATCGGCGCATTCTGCGGAGCGCACGAGTAGTGCAATCGGCACTCGATTTCATTCGCGATGATGTCAATTTTCCGCGAGCTGCGGGTGCGGTGGCCGTTGATGGCCACAACGCCTACGCCTATATCGAGCCCGCGCCGTTGTACTGATTGCCGCACTAGCGACCATCAACATCTTATTTTCAGCATACGCACTACGTTTCACGACGTCTGGCCATTCTGCAGCGATCATTCAGCGCTTGATTTTGTTGTGCCACAATAAGCGCACAACAATTCAATAACTGGAGGAGTCCATGCAACAGTCGATGATGCAGCGTCCGCTGCTCATATCTGCGCTCATCGAATTCGCTGAAGCGAATCACGGCGATACAGAAATCGTTTCACGCCGCGTAGAAGGCGACATTCACCGCTACACCTATCGCGACGCCAATCGCCGGGCCAAGCAGCTGGCAAATGCGCTGAGACATTTGGGCGTGAAGGTCGGCGACCGCATCGGCACGCTTGCCTGGAACGGTTATCGTCATTTTGAAATTTATTACGGCGTGTCGGGTATGGGTGCCATCACCCACACGATCAATCCACGACTTTTCCCGGAACAAATTGCCTACATCGTCAATCACGCCGAGGACGGCTATCTGTTTTTCGATATGACTTTTTTGCCGCTGGTGGAAGCGCTTGCGCCGAAACTGCCCACCATCAAAGCCTTCATCGCGATGACGGATCGAGCGCATATGCCGGATGCGAAGATAGCGAATCTACTCTGCTACGAAGATTTGCTTGCAGCTGAAGCGGCTGATTTCGAATGGCCGCAGTTCGATGAAAATACGCCTTCAGGACTTTGCTATACCTCCGGCACGACCGGTAATCCGAAGGGTGTGTTGTATACACATCGTTCCACTATTTTTCACACCTTTGCGGCCATGTCGCCTGAGGCATTTTGCCTATCGTCGCACGATGTGGTGCTGCCGGTGGTACCGATGTTTCACGTCAACGCGTGGGGCACACCCTACATTTGTGCTGCTGCGGGCGCGAAGCTGGTGTTTCCCGGTCCGGCGCTCGACGGCGCAAGTTTGTATGCGCTGTTTGAAGGCGAAGGCGTGACAATGAGCGCCGGGGTGCCGACGGTATGGATGGGTTTGCTCAATTATGTGAAGTCGAACAATTTAAAATTCAGCACCTTCAAAGAAACCGTGATTGGCGGATCGGCGTGTCCGCCAGCGATGATTAAATCGTTTGAGCATGAATTTGGTGTGACCGTGGTTCATGCTTGGGGGATGACCGAAATGTCGCCGCTGGGGACCATGTGCCGCTTGAAATTGAAACACCAAACAATGTCGGCTGATCAGCAAGATGCCGTGAAGGCCAAACAAGGACGCGCGATTTTTGGCGTCGAGATGAAAATTGTCGACGATGAAGGCCGCACGCTGCCCAATGACGGCAAGGCAGCCGGTGACTTGATGGTGCGCGGCCCGTGGGTGGTGGATACTTATTTCAAAGAAGAAAAGTCGGCCCTGATCGACGGCTGGTTTGCGACCGGTGATGTGGCGAATATCGATGCCGATGGCTATATGCAAATCACGGACCGGTCGAAGGATGTGATCAAGTCGGGTGGCGAATGGATCAGCTCGATTGACCTTGAAAATATTGCGGTGTCGCACGCATCTGTGTTTGAGGCTGCCGTCATTGGCGTGCCACATCCGAAGTGGGATGAACGACCGCTGGTGCTGGCCGTCT
This sequence comes from Burkholderiales bacterium, assembly GCA_038236905.1. Taxonomy (GTDB): domain Bacteria; phylum Pseudomonadota; class Gammaproteobacteria; order Burkholderiales; family Usitatibacteraceae; genus UKL13-2. The sequence goes on along the minus strand of JBBRZG010000159.1, from coordinate 3,140 downwards.
TAAAGCCGAATGCGGCGGTGACCCGCGATGAGCTGATCAAATTCTACGACGGTAAAATCGCGAAATGGATGATCCCGGATGATGTGGTGTTTGTGGATAAGCTGCCGCATACGGCGACCGGAAAATTACTAAAAACCAAATTACGAGACGAATACAAGGATTACAAATTGCCGGCTTGAATGCCCGCGTAGATCGTCGTTACAACATAAAAAACGCCGACGGTTTGAATCGTCGGCGTTTTTTATGCGGCTTGTTGTAAGATTTAATTCACTGCGTTACTTCACCGAAACATCCACGCGACGTGCTTCCGGATTGTCTCCGCTGCCGGTCACGACCTCAGGCTTTTTCATTTCAATGCGCTCCTCCGCAATACCCGCAGCCTTCAATGCTTCACGAACGGCTCTGGCGCGGTCTTTGGCGAGCTCTTCATTTTTTGTCGCGTCACCGGTCGCGTCATGGAAACCGGAAAGCGTGACCTTCGCGGCTGCATTGGCTTTTGCTGTTGCAATAACCGGCTCAAGTGATTTTGCGCTATCAGCAGGCAGATCCTTGGCACCCGTTGCGAAGTAAATTTTTGCGAGCGCACCGGATGCGATGACGGCGGGAGCTGTGGGCGCTGCTGGTGCAGTTGCGGCAGCTGCAACAACAGGCGCTGCCATCGGTGCCGCTGTAGACGCCGGTACTGCAACAGCTTTCGCCTCAACCTTCGCCGGCGCGGCCACCGCCTTCACCGCCAAATCACCCGTACCAAACACCGGCACAATCATCAGCGCCACGATGTTGATAATTTTAATCAGCGGGTTCACGGCCGGACCGGCGGTGTCTTTGTAAGGATCACCCACGGTGTCGCCGGTAACCGCCGCTTTGTGCGCATCGGAACCTTTGCCACCGTGATGGCCTTCTTCGATATATTTCTTGGCGTTATCCCACGCGCCGCCGCCGGTACACATCGAAATCGCCACAAACAAGCCGGTGATAATGGTGCCCATCAACATCCCGCCGAGCGCCTGCAAGCCCGAATCCCAGCCCATCAGCAGTCCGACAATCACCACGATCAAAATAGGTGCTAACACCGGCAGCAGCGACGGAATAATCATTTCCTTGATCGCGCCCTTGGTCAACAAATCCACGGCGCGCGAGTAGTCCGGCTTGCCCGTGCCATCCATGATGCCCTTGATTTCGCGGAACTGGCGGCGCACTTCTTCTACCACCGCGCCTGCGCAGCGACCCACTGCTTCCATCGCCATGGCACCGAATAAAAATGGAATCATGCCGCCCGCAAACAAGCCAATAATCACGGCAGGATTCGACAGATCAAACGTTAAATGACGACCGGTTTCTTCGAGCTTATGCGTGTAATCGGCAAACAATACGAGAGAGGCTAAACCCGCCGAGCCAATCGCATAACCTTTCGTCACGGCCTTGGTGGTGTTGCCTACTGCATCGAGTGGATCGGTCACATCGCGCACCGATTTTGGCATCTCACTCATCTCGGCAATGCCACCCGCGTTGTCCGTAATCGGGCCATAGGCATCAAGTGCCACCACGATACCGGCCATCGACAACATCGACGTTGCCGCAACGGCAATACCGTACAAACCCGCCAATGCAAACGCGGCATAAATCGCCACGCACACCGCTAGCACCGGCCATGCGGTCGAGCGCATCGACACACCAATGCCGGCAATGATATTCGTCGCGTGGCCCTTGGTCGATGCCTCGGCCACGTGCTTTACCGGCGCATATTGGGTGCCGGTGTAGTACTCGGTAATCCACACCAAAAACGCCGTCAATACCAAGCCCACCACGGCGGCGCCATATAGGCTATTCACCGACAGATAGGGATAGTTCGCCACCACCGGTTCCATGATCCATTTCGTGATCGGGTAAAAGGCAATGAGCGCCAACACGCCCGCCACCGCCAGGCCGCGATAGAGTGCGTTCATGATGTTGCCACCATCGTTGGTTTTCACAAACAAGCAACCCACCACCGACGCTATAATCGCGAAGCCGCCGAGCACCAGCGGATATACGACGACATTGCCCACTGAGCCGGGCGCATCCAAAATCAACGCGCCCAAGACCATCGTTGCAATAATCGTCACCGCGTAGGTCTCAAACAAATCAGCCGCCATACCCGCGCAATCACCCACATTGTCGCCCACGTTGTCCGCGATCACCGCAGGATTGCGCGGATCATCTTCGGGAATGCCGGCTTCAACTTTGCCCACCAAATCAGCACCCACATCCGCACCCTTGGTGAAAATGCCGCCACCCAAACGCGCGAAAATCGAAATCAGCGACGAGCCAAACGCCAGGCCAATCATCGGCTTGATGATGTCGCTCATCTTCGCGCCGTTGATCGCCGAGCCATAGAGCACATAGAAAAACCCCACCACGCTCAACAGGACCAAACCAACCACCAGCAAGCCCGTGACCGCACCGCCTTTGAATGCAATATTAAGCGCCGGATTGATACCGCGACGCGCCGCCTCAGCGGTTCGGACGTTTGCGCGTACCGACACATTCATGCCGATAAAGCCCGCCAGCCCGGACGCAATCGCACCGACCGCGAAACCTGCCGCAGTCAATACGCCTAGCCCTGGAATAAAAATAAGTGCAAAGAACAGCACCACGCCCACAATCGCAATCGTCGCGTATTGTCGGTTCAAATACGCTTTGGCACCGGCCTGAATAGCCGCCGCAATTTCGCGCATACGCTCGTTTCCATCAGATTGCGAAATAATCCATTTGGCCTGCCAAGCGCCGTAGAACAATGCAAAAATTGCGCAAACAAACGCAATCAGCAAGCCACTATTTAGATCAATCACCATTGTTTTCTCTCCCGGAATAAGTACGGTGCAGTTACAAACTTAAGCTACGTTATAGGTCTATTGTTTCGAGCGGTTCGATGGTAACAGACGAGCGCGACCTTTGGACGGTCGATGTTGGATTGAAGCCATTGGAGAAACCCTATACAGGCGGCGGGCCTGGCGCACAAAAGAATCCGGGCGTTCGACTTGTCGCACCTCAGGTTGAATCGGAAGGGGTGAGAAGTAGCCAATGCGGTACCCTTGAGTTGCTAAGACAAAAGGAGAAACCGCATTGAAACCCCTCACCGAAGCGCAACGTTATCAGAT
>JBBRZG010000158.1:0-7896 GCA_038236905.1 Burkholderiales bacterium | reverse complement strand
AGGGTTGCTCACCACGAGTCGTGGTTTGTCGGTAGCATCGCGTTCGTTCGCACCCACTATGACCGCACCAGCATGGGTTCCAGCCAAGGCACCACGGTATTTTGGATTAGCTAAAAAAGTGATTTCAGACTCACCGGCACGCTCAATCGAGCCGACGCCTGTCAGCGAACGTGAGACCTCGCCCACGCATTCACCGCCAAATTTTATTTTCAGATCCCGTAAAAACATTTCATTATTTTCTCACGGCGCGCGCATGATACGTGCACGATGGTTGCACAATTCGACAAACGCTGGGTCGGCGCATCAAAAATAAAAGCGGCGCTAAAATAAAAACGGCCTTTTCGTGTCGAAAAGACCGTTTTTTAAGCCAGCATTTTGAATGAAAGTAACCTTTGGGTCAGCCTATTTATCCGCCAACGCTTTGATTACTTTGTCGGTAATATCGATGCGCGGGCTCACATAGACAGCATCTTGCAGGATAAGGTCGAACTTTTCCTTTTCTGCGATTTCGGAAATCGCTTTTTGAGCAAGCTCTTGGATTGAGGCTAATTCCTCGTTCTGGCGCAAAGTGCGATCCTCACGAATCTCGCGCTGCATGCGTTGGAAATCACGTGTCAGTTGTGCAATTTGACGCTCTTTGGCAATGCGGTCAGGTTCAGGCATCGTGACCCCTTCTTTTTGAAGCGTTGTTTCAAGGTCACGGCCCTGCTTTTGCATCCTGTCGAGTTCAGCACGTCGAGCCGCAAATTCTTTGTCCAAGCGTCCTTGCGAGCGCTTGGCGGGCGCGGATTCGCGCAGCAACCGCTCCTGATTGACTATGCCAATTTTAAGTTCCGCCGCAAACGTGGCTGAAGCACTCGACAAAATGGCCAAGCCAAACAAAATGGGGACCAGCAAACGCATGCCTAATGTTGCCATCGACTTCACCTCGAATACTTTCACTACGTTGCTGCAGATTTAACGAAAATTCTCCAACCAGATTCACCCATTAAAACGCCCGACCCAGTAAGAATTGGAAACGCTCTACTTTGTCGTTAGGCTCTTTCTTGATTGGCTTGGCCAAACTGAATTTCAACGGGCCCACCGGCGAGAACCAACTTACCGCCACGCCGACCGAGGAGCGCATATCCCGGTAAGTAATTTTTTCTTTCGCGCCAAACACATTACCAATATCAAAGAACGCGGATAAACGCACCGACTTTTCAAGCTTGGCACCTGGCAATGGAAACAGCAATTCTATGTTGCTTACGAAGCGCTTGTTACCGCCCAAGAAATTGCCATTGGGGTCCAGTGGGCCTAAAGAGTTTGCTTCGAAGCCGCGGATCGAATCCACACCCCCCGCATAGAAATTCTTGAAAAACGGCAGTGGCTTGCCCGCATAACCCACGCCCGCGCCCAACTCTGCATTTAAGCTGAGCACGAGTGGGCCCCATACCGGTCGCAGATATTGTACTTTCGCCTGCCCGCGAATGTATTTAATGTCGCCACCCGGCAGGCCGGCTTCGCCACCGACTTCAATCAAATAGCCGCGCGAAGGGAAATAAATACTGTCGCGCGTATCGCGTGAATACCCGAGCGAGCCTCGAATCGTATTGCTCTTCGCTCCAAAGGTATTGGTGTAATCCACATATTGCTGCGGGCTATCCGGTGCCAGCTGAATGTTGGTGTTTTCAAAACCAACACCAAAATTGATGGAATCATATTCGGTCACCGGCACACCAAATCGAATGCCTCCACCCGTGGTTTCTGACTTGTAGTCAGCGGTGGTCAAAGTTTGCGTGTTCAAATTGCGGCGATAGAAATCAAAGCCGCGCGAAATGCCGTCCGGCGTCCAGTACGGATTCAGATAGGACACCTGATAAATTTTACTGACCCGACTGTTGTTAACCGTAAACGAGAGCTGGTTGCCGCTGCCGAAAATATTGGCCTGCGACACTGACGCAGACAGCGTTACTTTGTCACTCTGAGAGTAGCCCACGCCGAACTGCAGGCTGCCGGTATTGCGCTCTTTTACGCTGATATTCAAATCCACCTGATCGTTGGTACCGGGCACAGGAGGCGATTCGACTGAAATATCTTCAAAGAAGCCAGTACGCTCGAGACGCTCTTTGGAACGATTTATTTTTTCAATCGAATACCAGCCAGACTCCAATTGCCGTAGCTCGCGGCGAACCACTTCGTCGCGTGTGCGGGAGTTACCCTGCACATTGATGCGGCGCACATAGACGCGCTTGCCCGGGTCTACGAAGAAAGTAAACGTGGCCGTTTTTTTGTCGCGGTCAGGTTCCGGCACCGGGTTGATATTGGCAAACGAATAGCCATCATTGCCAAGCCGATCCGTAATTTGCTTCACAGAATCGACCACCTTTTGACGCGAAAATGTGTCACCGGATTTGACCAGCAGCAGTGAACGCATTTCATCTTCGGTAATTTTCAAGTCGCCGGAAAACTTTATGTCAGCGATTTTGTAGGGCGAGCCCTCGGTGATGTTGATGGTGATGTAGATTTTTTCTTTATCAGGTGTGATCGAAACCTGAGTCGAATCAATTGAGAATTCCAGATAGCCACGATTTAGATAATACGATTTCAGCTTCTCCAAATCACCCGAAAGCTTTTGCTTCGAATATTGGTCATCTTTAGTGAAAAACGAAAACCAGCCGCCGGTGCTTAATTCAAACTCTTTAATCAGCGTGGACTCGGAAAACGCGCTCGCGCCGATGATGTTGATGTCGACAATCTTCGACACATCGCCTTCTTCGATATTGAAGGCGAGCGATACACGGTTACGTTCAATTGGCGTCACCGTGGCCGTGACCTTAGCCGAGTAAAAACCACGGCTGGTGTATTGGCGCTTAATTTCTTTCTCGGCCCGATCAAGAATAGAGCGGTCAAAAATTTTCGCTTCCGATATACCCGCCTGCTTCAAGCCGTCTTTCAAATTTTCTTTGGTAAATTCTTTGGAACCGTTAATATCGATCTGGGAAATCGCCGGTCGCTCGACCACGAACACCACCAATATGTCGTTTTCGACCTCAAGCCGGATATCGGTATAGAAAGTTGTCGCATAAAGCGCTTTAATCGCAGCAGCTGCTTTGTCGTCGTCCAGCCGGTCGCCCACTTTGACCGGCAAATAACTAAACACAGTGCCCGCATCCGTACGCTGCACACCTTCGACGCGAATATCTTTAATTACAAACGGCTGAATCGCGAACGCGGCCGCCGAAAACATCGCGCCGATCAAAGAAGCAATTATTTTAGACGGGGCACCAAAACGGCAAACAGTTTGCTGCGCACTAAGAGAATGAGGGCGAAAACGCATCAATAAATAACCTAGAAATTCTGAGGAAGGATTGCGCAGGAAGATTAAATAAAATATCTGGCAACCAAGCGATGGATATCGTTATAAAAGGCAAACGCGGTAAGGGTTAACAGAAGTGTCAAGCCAACCTGCTGGCCGATTTCCATGGTGCGCGTAGAGACGGCGCTACCCTTGAAAATTTCAACCATATAATACATCAACTGCCCCCCATCCAAGACGGGGATGGGCAGCAGGTTCAAGACACCCAGGCTGATACTGATCAAAGCGAGGAACGTAACGTAGGGAATCCAGCCCATTTGCGCCGATTGACCCGCATAATCGGCGATTGACACGGGCCCCGACAGGTTTTTCCAACTTACCTCGCCCGTCAACATTTTGCCCATCATGCGCAAGCTGAACGCGGACATCTCCCAGACCTTGCCGAGCGCCTTCGGTATCGATTCAAGGACGCCATAGCGCACAGTGGTAGAAAGTTTTACCGCCAGCTCGTCGGCCATCGCCCGATCCACTTTAGGCGTAATCCCAATTCGGCCGATGATTTTCCCGTTCACTTCGGCTCTATCGGGCGTCACCGTCAGCGCGATTTCTTGACCACCCCGATTCAACGTAAGAGCCACCGGTTCGCCGGGCCGCGATGAAATCTCCTTTACCAAATCTTCCCATTGCGCAATCGATTTCCCGGCAACTGCCACCGCGATATCTCCCGATTGGATTCCCGCTCGATCCGCAGGGCTATTGGCTTGTACGGTATCGAATAACGGTGCAACCTTTAACCGATAAGGGTTAAGTCCTAATTTAGCCAAAAAATCCTTCTCTAAATCATCCTTTGACAATTCTTCCATGCTGAATTGCAAGCTCCGACTTTTGCCGGTGATTGGTTCAATTTCGATTTCCGCGATATCGCGTTTCGCGGCATGCTCAACCAGCAGCAACCTGGCATCGCTCCAGGTTTGCACCTCCGTGCCGTCGATTTTGGTAATCAGGTCGAAGTCGCCAAACCCTGCTTTCGCCGCCGCGCTGGCGGGCGTGGGCGAGGCCACATAGGGTTTGATGCCGGGCATGCCGGTGACCAGCAATACCCAGTAGAGGAACGCGGCCAAAACAAAATTAGCGAGCGGTCCCGCGATCACGATGAAAATGCGCTGCCACACTGTCTTGTTGTTAAACGCGCGGGCGCGGTCTTGCGGCTCGGCGCTGCCATCACGCTCATCCGCCATTTTGACGTAACCACCCAGCGGCAGCGCGGCGATCACCCATTCAGTGCGATCCGGTCCCGCGTGTTTGATCAGCAACGGTTTGCCGAAACCAATCGAGAACCGCAGTATCTTGACATCGCAAAGCCTTGCCGCCCAGTAGTGGCCGAGTTCGTGGAACGTCACCAAAATACCGATGGCAACAAGAAAAGCGAGGATGGTAATGATCAGGGTCATGTGCTTTGGAGCCTAGAAACCGTGCGGCGTTCAATCACCGCTTGACGGGCAAGTTCGCGCGCATCTGCATCCGCGGCGATTATTTCATCCAACGAGTTCGCGTTCGTGAACGAGACTTTAGAAAGTACGCTTTCAATCACCGCCGGAATTTCCACAAACGCCAATTGATGACTCAAAAATGCCTCCACCGCAATCTCGTTTGCCGCATTCAAATGGGCGGCTGCCGTGCCGCCACGCTGCATCGCCTCGTAGGCCAGGCGCACACATGGGAAACGCGCATCGTCCAAGGCCTCAAATTCCAGCTTACCGGCGCGCGCCAAATCGAGTGTGGACACACCACCATCAATGCGCTCCGGGAACCCCAAGCCATACGCAATCGGCGTGCGCATATCCGGGTTGCCCAATTGCGCGATGACCGAGCCATCCAAGTATTCCACCATCGAATGAATAATGCTTTGTGGGTGAATCACGACTTCAATTTGCTCGGGCTTGGCATCGAACAACCAACGCGCTTCGATGACTTCCAAGCCTTTATTCATCATGGTCGCAGAATCAACTGAAATCTTGCGGCCCATGACCCAGTTCGGATGCGCACAAGCTTCATCCGGCGTGATGTTTTCCAAATCGCTCACCGAGCGTGTGCGGAACGGCCCGCCTGACGCCGTGAGAATGATTTTTTTAACCCCTACCTTATGCAGACCATCTTCGAAATCGCGTGGTAGCGATTGAAAAATTGCATTGTGTTCGCTATCGATCGGCAGCAATGTTGCACCGCCTTGCTTGACCGCATCCATAAACAACTGGCCCGCCATGACCAGTGCTTCTTTATTGGCGAGCAGCACGCGTTTGCCCGCCCGCGCGGCGGCCAGCGACGGCGCCAGACCGGCTGCACCGACAATCGCGGCCATTACAAAATCAACACTATCGTGTGACGCGATGGCTTCGAGCGCGCCCGCATCCGCCAGCACCTGGGTGGCGACACCCAACTCGGCCAGGCGCTTCGCAAGTTGCGACGCAGCGTGATTGGTCGGCGGCATCACCGCATAGCGTGGCTGAAATTTTTTGCACTGCTGCGCTAATGCTTCCACTCGCGAGTGTGCTGACAAAGCGAAAACCTCGAAGCGATCCGGGTGACGCGCGATCACATCGAGCGTGGAAACGCCGATAGAACCGGTCGAGCCTAAGATCGTGATTTTTTTCATTTTGTTATCTCACCGGCATCAGCATGATGTACAGCGCAGCGACCGGCAACGTCGATGTGAGTGCGTCAATTCTGTCCAGAAAACCGCCGTGGCCGGGCAGCAATCCGCTCGAGTCTTTCATGCCCGCGCCGCGCTTCATCCACGATTCGAACAGATCACCGATCACGGACAGCACGCCAAGCACTAAGAAAAAACCTAGCAACCACGCGCCATGCGACAGCAGGCCCGTAGCCCAAGTTGCGCCCGGTAGTGCGGCCCCAGTCGCGACTGGGGTGATCGAATTTTCTGCTAACAATTTCCACACAAAATAATAGAGGGCAACGCCCGCGAGCCCGCCCAGCGCGCCCTGTATGGTTTTGCCCGGACTGATCGAGGGTGCCAGTTTTTGTTTGCCGATCGCCTTGCCCACAAAATACGCGAACACATCCGCGACCCAAACAATAAAAGCAAACGATAAAAAAATCCACGGGCTAAGATCGTGCAGAATCAGGAACGCAAGCCAGGTCGGAAACACCACAATCCATCCGGCCAGTGCGACAACAGCACGTGAACGAGGCCGCCATAAATTAGCCAGCCAGAGTGGCGCCACAACAAACCAAAACAGCGATGAAATAATAAAGCCGACAAACGCGAGCCGCTGAAAATCAACGAAGCGATTATCGAGATACGCAAAAAAAATGACGGCTGCGACTATTGCCGACACGGCCAGATAGACCCGCTTGCCGTTTATTGAAAACTGACAAAACCGACTCCACTCCCAGCAGCTGACCAGTGCGATACCAAGGGTAAAAATATCCCAAGCCCAGTTTGGAAAAGCGAACAACGCCAGCAGGACAATCGGCAAAATAATCAGCGCCGTGATGACGCGCGTTTTCAGCATGGCAGGCAATGCATGAATATGCGCAAACTAGGCAACCGTGACGTCGTTGGACATTGCTGCGTTGGCCGCCTGCAATTGTTCGCTGGTGCGACCGAAACGTCGCTCGCGATCCCGGTACGAATCGACCGCTTTCAAAAGACTCAAACGATTGAAATCCGGCCAAAGTTCTTGGGTGAAATAAAACTCGGTATAGGCCAGTTGCCACAGCAAAAAATTACTCACGCGCTCTTCACCACCGGTGCGTATAAATAAATCCGGCTCAGGCGCATAGCACATCGATAAATGGGGCGACAAATCTTGTTCAGAGATAGCATCCTCCCGGGTAAACCCGAGTAGTGGCGGCGCTTCTGAGGCATTATTATCCTGTGAAGCCCGCCAGTGCTGGAGTTTGCTATTCAGCTTCTGCTCCGCCGCTTTATTTGCCGCTTGCAAAATATCCCAGCGCCCGCCGTAATTGACCGCCACCGTCAGCGTGAGTTTTTTGTTGTCGCGGGTGAGATCTTCGGCACGCGCGACCAACTCGCGAATGCGGGCATCAAACGGCGTCAAATCTCCAATCACTTTAAAGCGCACTTCATTGTTATGCAGCTTTTCCACTTCGCCTTGAAGCGCCCGCAAAAAAAGCTGCATCAACACCGACACTTCGTCCGCAGGCCGCCGCCAATTTTCGGATGAAAACGCAAATAGCGTTAAATACTCGATGCCCAGCTCGCCACAGGTTTTTACGGCTTCGCGCACTGCCTCGACACCGCGCTTGTGCCCCGCCACACGCGGCATAAAACGGCTACGCGCCCAGCGACCATTGCCGTCCATGATGATGCACACATGCTGCGGCACCCTCCCCACGCTCGGGATGGCTTCGGTGGAGCTTGGGATGCGGGCCGGTTCGGACATGGACGCGTGGAGGGAAATGAAGTGAAGACGGAGGGGAAGGCGAAGGCAGCCTACACTGCCATCAGCTCACGTTCTTTTTCAGCAATCGATTTATCGATTTCGGCGATGAATTTATCGGTCAGCTTCTGCATGTCATCCTGCGCGCGCTTTTCTTCATCTTCTGAAATGGTT
>JBBRZG010000157.1:0-7900 GCA_038236905.1 Burkholderiales bacterium | reverse complement strand
TAGCTGAGACCATCTTTTACGCGGATACGGGCGGTCAGACGCGAGTCAAAACCGGCCGCGCCGCCCATGATGTAATTCGCTATGTACAGCGCCGGATAATCCGCATCGGAATCTTGCATATCAACGTTGATACGCGCCGCGAAGAACGCATTCTCCTTGTCCGGTGTTTCGAGCGCGCGGTCTACGGGCGGAATATCTTTGTAGGGGACTGAAATCGGCACATAAAGTACGCCGCCTTTCCAATCGCCAAACGCTTCGCGAATCGCTTGTGTGACGGCGGCTTCATCAAAGTCACCAACAATCGCAATATCACCTTTGGCAGCGGCGTAGAAGGTTTTGTGGAAATCGCGCAGGTCGCTCAACTTAATCGCTTTTAAATCTGCTTCGGTCTCTTCAAAGCTATTGGCATAGCGCACGTCGCCACGAGGAAACGTATTGAATTGTTTGCTCATCGCAACACTGGCGACGGCCTGCGGGTCGCTCTTTTGCGATTCAATCTGGGTCAACGACTGTTTGCGCAATTGCTCAAATTCACTTTCTGGAAATGACGGCTCGCGCATCAGCTGTGCGGCAAGCTTGATGGCTGCGACCATGTTGGTTCGATTGGTCTGGAAGCTGGCCGACAAGCCACTCACGCCGCCCGACATTTTCAGCTTTTCAAACTCGTCGGCGATCTGCGTGCGGGTCAATTTGGTGGTGCCACGCGACAGCATTTGCCCGGTCATTTGCGCAATCATTGCTTTGCCAAACAATGATTTTTCGTCACCGCTGCGAAGACGCATGTTGAGGTTAGCCACTTCACCGCGATTCTTTTTCGATAGCAACGAAATGGTCAGGCCACCCACTTCAATTTTCTTGGTGCGTTTGTCGATATTCGCATTGTCAGGATCGAACGCTTCGGCGACCGAGATGACTTCCTTGCCTTTGAAATCCTTCATGACGTCAGCGATGGTTGGCGGGGCGGCGATTTCAGCACGTAGGGGGGCATCTTCAGGCTGGAACAAACCGACCACGCGATTGTCGCGGCGATAATATTTTGCCGCTGCCGCTTTAACTTCATCCGAGGTCACTTTTTCAGCGCGATCACGCGATTGGAAAAACAGGCGCCAATCACCAAGCGCAATGTATTCAGACATCTGAACACCAATATTTTCATGGTTGTTCAGCACCCGCTCTGCATCATTTGCAAAATTCTTGCGCGCACGTTCCATTTCTTCCGCGGTGGGCGGATTCTTATAAAAGTCTTCGACAATTTTCGTCAGCTCATCCTGAACGGGTTGAATGGCCTCACCTTTTTTCACCACCGCACCGATGATATGCAAACCGCCGTCACTGGCCAGCAACGGGAAGCCGATAATTTGCGCGGCCTTGCCGGTCTCGACCAAGGCTTTATGCAGGCGGCCTGACGGAGAATCCGTCAACACAAAATTGAAAAATCCCAATGCATCCGCATCAGCGTTCAATGCTGATGGCACTTTATAGCCAAGCGCGACGATCTGGATATCACCCTTACGGCGCACCACAAAGCTGCGCTCTCCATCTTGTGTGGGCTCAACCGTCCAGAGCTTGGGCAATACCCGCGTTGGCTTTGGAATGGCACCCAAATATTTGCCCACCCAAGCCAATACCTTTGCTTCGTCAAATTTGCCCGCGATTAGCAGCACTGCGTTATCCGGCTGATAATATTTACGGTAGAACGCCTGCAAATTTTCGATCTTTACATTCTCAATATCGCTGCGATTGCCGATTGTCGAATTGCCATAATTGTGCCAGTCGTAGGCGACACTCTGCATGCGCTTCAGCAACACGCCAAACGGTTGGTTTTCGCCGCTTTCGTATTCATTGCGCACCACGGTCATTTCGGAATCCAGATCTTTTTTGGCGATAAACGAATTCACCATACGATCGGCTTCCATCTGCAGCGCCCACTCAAGATTCTCGTCGCTCGACTGAAAAAGCTCAAAATAGTTGGTGCGATCCAGCCAGGTTGAACCGTTAAAACGCATTCCGCGTTTGTTGAAATTCTTGTCAATATCCGGGTTCTTTGGTGTCCCTTTAAAAACCAAATGCTCCAGCAAATGCGCCATGCCGGTTTCGCCGTAGTTTTCCTGGCGCGAGCCAACCAAGTAGGTCATGTTGACAGTGACCGTGGGTTTGGAGGCGTCGGGAAAAAGCAACACCTTAAGACCGTTGGGCAAACGATATTCAGTAATGCCTTCGACCGAGGTGAATTTCTGAGGAACCACCGACCCGACCATTGTTTTTGTCGGCGCAATCACTTTGGCAGGCGCGGCCACGGGTGCCGCCTCTTTCGCGTAAACATTGCTCGCGCCTGACAGCAGAGCGAGCGCGGTAACGGCACCAGCAAATGCGTTTTGAAGCTTCCAAGAATTTCGAATCATGTAATGTTGCCTTTATACAAATAGTGACGAAGTGTCGCGAACAAGAAAGTTAATGAAGGGTGAACTAACAGCGGACTAAATTATTAAAGGGCAGGATCCGATAGGCCTGTTATGAATTTGAAAGTTCCGACGCTCGAGACCCAAGCGAGACATTACGGACTCGCGATGTTAGCGCTAAAGCAGGTGCGCCAGAGCGTCGCGCGACAAAACCCCGTTTTTTTCCGATGAAGCCGATCAAGCAAGGCATAGAACCGTTGGCGTCGTTCATCAATCGACTTCCGTGCTTTGCCATTTGAAATTTTTTGCAACCAATAAAGTCTGATGGGACCCTACTGCGTTTTCCCTGAACCCGCCGGCTTGCCAAAATCGCCGGCATTGATCAACGTCATCTGGCCCACATTCAAATGTTTTTGCATGGCGGTTAATACGTCGGCGACTTTTACTGCTTCCACCTTTTTATCAAGGGCAGCTTCCCAACGCATGTCACGGTCCAAGTAGAGCTGCGACACCAGCATCGATGCGAGCGTCGCGTCGCTCGCTCGCGCCAGCTGCTGGGATTGTGCATAGCCGGATTTAGAAGCCGCCAGCTCGGCCATCGAAAAGCCATTTTTGGTTAGTTTGGAAATCTCATCATTAAATGCGGCGATTACTTTATCGCGGTTTTGCGGCGCATATTGTGCCTGCGCTATCCAGTCGCCCGCCCGATCTACCGGGCGCACGTCGAGACCCGAGCCGACCGCGTAGCTCAGGCCTTCTTTGACCCGAATGCGCGCGACCAGCCTTGCCGAGAAACCCGCGCCACCGCCCAACATCCAGTCTGCCATCGTCAATGCAGCGTAATCAGGATCTTCATCCTGCATATTCACATTTAATCTGGCAATAAACGTGGCGCTTTCTTTGTCCGGTGTCTCAATTGCCTTTGTTGTCGGCGCGACTGTTTTGAAGTCCGAAACCAACAGCTTGAAATCTTTCCTCGACGTCCAGTTGCCAATAATTTGCGGCAACATGGGCTCAATGAGCGTGTCGTCAAAATCGCCGACTATAGACAGTTGGCCATGATTGCTGCCATAAAAGTCCGCATAAAAACGTTTCAGATCATCCAGCTTGATCGCTTTGGTTTGGGCAATGCTGTCTTTCAAGGTTGGAACAAAACGCACATCATCGCTCGCGAAAACATTGAAGTGACTGGCCATCGCCTCTTCGGCAAGTGATGCAGGATCAGATAGCGAACGCTCCAGATCGGCGAGAATTTCCTGGCGCACCAATTCGAATTCAGACTCCGGCAGCACAGATTCACGCAGCATTTCGACCGCCAGTTTCAGCGCAGGTGCCAGCGTCTGTCGGGTCGCCGTGATGCTCGCCGTAGCGCGCGTCGGCGTACCTGAAACCGAAATGTTGGCTTTCAAATTGTTAATCGCATCACGTAATTGCTCGCGGGTTTTCGTTTTCGTGCCGCGCATTAACATCTGACCCAACATCTGAGCCGCAACCCGCTGCCCTTTCAAATTGACTTCATCGCCAAAGCGCAACACGATTTGCGCGTTGACGGTTTCGCCGCGCGTTTTCTTTCGCAGCAGCGCTGTTTTCATGCCGCCTGCGATCTCGCCACGCTTCACCCGCTTTTCAATATTTTCTGGGGTGGCGGCAAATGCCTCACCTTGCGCAATGGGCGGGTCGCCTTTGAAATTTTTGAGTACGGCACTAACGTCAGCCACGATTGGCACCTCGGTTCGATCCGGCTTGGCGTTCGGCACAAACTCACCCAGCGTGCGGTTGCTCGGCTTCAAATACTTCAGCGCGGCGGCCTGAATATCTTTCGCGGTGGCATTACGAATTTGATCGCGATTCAGGAAAAACAAGCGCCAGTCGCCCGCGCCGATAGCCTCGGATAACTGCAGTCCGAGCCGCTCGGAAGAATTCATTGTCAGCTCAAAACTTTTCAAGGCCACCGATTTGGCGCGCGCGGCTTCTTCGGCTGTGACCGGCGCGGCTTGAAAGCCATCAACCGTGCTCAAAAAAATTTGTTTCGCCTCTGCCCGCGATTGTTCCTTGCGTAATTCCGCCCATACTAGCATGGCCGTGGGGTCGCGATTCTCAAAGTTTTGACTTTCCACACTCGTCGCCTTTTTTGTTTCCACCAGCGACTTTTGCAAGCGTCCCGAGGTTGGATTGGCCAGCACATCAGTCAACAGCAGCGCGTGCGCATATTCCGGGTGCGCCATCGGCGGTACATGAAATCCTGCACCGACCGCCTGCACGTCACCCACGCGCTCCAGCGTGACGCTGCGCTCGCCGTCCTGCGTGGGTTCCTGGGTGTAAAGCGTTTGCAGCTTGCGCGTTGGCTTGGGAATTTTGCCGAAATGTTTTTGTACCATCGCAAGCGTTTTGGCTTCGTCGAATTGGCCGCCGATTAGCAACACCGCATTGTCTGGTTGGTAGTGTGTCCGGTAAAAAGCCTGCAATCGCGGCACCGGCACATTTTCAATATCGGAGCGCGCACCGATCGTCGATTTACCGTAGTTGTGCCAAAGGAACATGGTGGACACGATCCGCTCGGTCATGATGGCGACCGGACTATTCTCACCGATCTCAAATTCGTTGCGCACTACCGGCATTTCGCTGGCCAAATTAGTTGCACGGATGGTTGAATTCACCATGCGATCTGCTTCCAGCGATAAAGCCCAATCGAGGTATTTTTCGCTCGCGGTGAAGACTTCGTAATAATTGGTGCGATCTGTCCATGTCGAAGCATTCCATTGCGCACCGCGCTGGGTGAATTCCTCGGTAATTTTTGGATGATTTTTGCTGCCTTTAAACAGCATGTGCTCAAGCAGATGCGCCATGCCCGTCTCGCCATAATTTTCATGACGCGAGCCGACGAGATAGGTGATGTTGACAACAATGGTTGGCTTGGACGGATCGGGCGCTAGCAACACCTTGAGGCCATTAGCGAGACGGTATTCAGTGATGCCTTCCACGGAGGTGGTGAGCGTGGTGCCGGCTGGTAGTACGAAGGAGTTCGCCGTCGCAGCGGTAGCGGCAGTCGCGGTCATTAGCCCGCAAGACAGAAAAATCGTAGCAATCAATGTTGAGATATTCACCCATCACACCCGCGCAAATGAAGACCACGGATTGTAATGCAAGCCGCGCCGTGGGGTGGCAATTTTTGCTTAGCCTTGCCCTCTGTAAACACGCCTTCCCAGGTGACGCCGAATCTGGCACTAAGCCCCAACCGTCCCCATCATTTCAAATCCGACTTTGTAAATAGGGAATCTGTTTTTCCAGAGCTGAAAAAAACAAGTACCTCATAAATAAAGACTGGTGCAGCAATAAACCCCTAGCATTGGCGGCCCTCAGCGAGCGATTCTTATTCAAACTCCTCGCCCATGCTGGAGTTTCAGGCGCAGCTATTTCTTCGCTGCTTCTCGCTGTCGGCGCGCTTCAAACAAGCACACCCCGCTTGCCACTGAGACATTCAGACTTTCGACCGAGCCGAACATGGGAATGCTGATAATTTGGTCACAGCCTTCACGCGTGAGGCGACGCAGTCCTTCGTCCTCCGCGCCCAGCACCATCGCGAGCGGCCCGCTGAGACTGGCGGCGTAAAGGTCAGTGGCACCGTCTTCATCCGCACCGACAATCCAGATATCACGCTCTTTGATTTCGCGTAATGTGCGGGCAAGATTGGTCACCGTGATGTAGGGAACATTTTCAGCGGCACCCGAAGCGACCTTCATGACCGTGGACGTAAGACCCACGCTGCGATCTTTTGGCGCAATGACGGCATGAACGCCGGCCGCATCCGCGACCCGTAAACATGCACCCAAATTATGCGGATCGGTGACGCCGTCGAGCAGCAATAATAATGGCGGGCCTTCAATCGTTTCCAGCACGTCTTCTACAAACTGCGGCAACTTAGTTGGCTCCACTAACGCCACCACGCCTTGGTGACGCGCGTGTCCGGTCATGCCGTCAAGCCTCGCGCCATCGACTTGCATGACGCGAACGTTCTTGCCTTTTGCGTTATCCAGCAAATCCTGCATTCGTTTGTCGATTCGCTTCGCATCAACATATAGATCGCGAACGCTCTCGGCTCTCGCACGCAGGCGCGAGGTCACGGCGTGGAAACCAAACACAACTTGTGGCTTCATTTCTCTTTGCTTTTTTTATTGGCGGTTTTAGTTGTGACTTTTTTACTCAACAAGGCACCGGTTGACTTTGCTTTTCCTTGCGATTGTTTTGTCGCCGTAGGAGCAGGTTTAGCTTTTTTCACTTGCTTGGATTTGAGACCTGCGGCGGGAACCGCGGCTGGCTTGATCTGCTGTTGACGGGCCTTTACCGCCGTTTTTTCTTTGCCAGTTGCAAACCCTGCCACTGGCGTGGTTGGCGGGTTGGCGCTGGTAAAAGTGACAATTGTTTTCTGATTAGCCGCTGCAGGCTCAACTTCAACGCCTTGTTGAGCTGAAAACTTCTTCGCATTCTTGCCAGTGGATTTTGGCGGCGGCGCGGTGGTTACAGTCGTGTTCAAAGCAGTAACCGCAGCCCGCGATTGCGTTGGCGCCGATGGCCTGACGACGCCTGTCGGCAATGTGCTGTCAACTTTATCCAGCGGTACAACCGCCTGCGGCGCATCACCGGCCAGCGCAAAATCGATTTTGCTGGTTTCAATATCCACACGAACAACTTTAATGTTTACGCGGTCCGCCAGCTGATATTTCTTACGCGTTCGCTCGCCCAGAATCATGTGTTTGTCCTGATCGAAATGGAAGTAGTCTTTGCCCAATTCCGAAATATGTACCAAGCCCTCGACATAGACTTCGTCGAGCGTGACAAAAATCCCAAAACTGGTGACGCCCGAAATGGTGCCGACAAATTCGTCGCCAACCCGATCTTTCATGTAGAAGCACTTCAGCCATGCGTTGACATCGCGGGTCGCTTCATCTGCTCTCCGCTCGGTGGCAGAACATTGCATGCCCAGCTCTTCCCATGATGCTTTCGGATCATAGGTTTCACCGCGCAACACGGCCTTGATCGCGCGGTGAGTGAGCAGATCGGGATAGCGTCGGATCGGCGACGTGAAATGAGCATAGGCGTCATAGGCCAGACCAAAGTGGCCTTGATTGTCGGGGCTGTAGACGGCCTGTTTCATTGAACGCAGCATGACGGTTTGCAGCAGTGGCGCGTCAGGGCGCGGCTTGATTTTGGCCAACACATCGGCGTAGTCACTGGGTGCAGGCTTCTTGCCGCCCATGAGTTGCAGACCAAAATCTTTCAGCATCGCGCGTAACGCGACCAGTTTTTCTTCTGACGGCCCTTCGTGGACGCGAAACAGCGTGACGTGTTCGTGATCGACCAAGTAATTGGCCGCACATACGTTGGCGGCCAACATACATTCTTCGATCAAACGATGTGCGTCATTGCGGGTGGTTTTGATGATGCGCTCGATCTTGCCGCCTTCATCAAAAATCATCATCGTTTCGTTGCCTTCAAAATCAATC
>JBBRZG010000156.1:0-8009 GCA_038236905.1 Burkholderiales bacterium | reverse complement strand
TATTCGAAGCCGCCCCCTTATCAGCTTCAGTGGGTTTGAAGACCGGTGACAAATTTTCGCGAGGTTTAGCCATAACGCCTCATCGACGCGGTTTTAACCATTTGCGCAATCGCATTGACGATCACCACAATCGCGATCAACACCATGCCCAATGCCAGCGCAAGCGGCAGATCGCCTTTGCTCGTCTCCAGCGAAATCGCCGTGGTCATGACACGGGTGACGCCATCAATATTGCCGCCGACAATCATCACCGCGCCCACCTCCGCAATCGCCCGGCCAAAACCGGCCATCACCGCCGTCAGCAGGGTAAATCGCATATCCCACAACAGCGCCGCCATCGACTGCCGACGGCTCGCGTTAAGCGAAACCAGTTGCTCGCGATATTCGCTCCACGCATCTTCAATCACCTGTCTGGCGAGCGCCGCGATGATTGGGAAAATCAACAGCGTTTGCGCCACCACCATCGCCGTTGGCGTGAACAGCAAGCCCAGCGCGCCCATCGGGCCCGCGCGCGATAGCAGCAGGTAAACCAGCAGTCCGACCACCACCGGCGGCAAACCCATCATGCCGTTTAGTATCGCAATGAAGATTTGCCGCCCCGGGAAAACGCTCAGGGCCAGCCATGCGCCAAACGGTAGCGCCAGCAGTGATGCGATCAATACTGCCGAGCTGCTGACCTTCAAGCTCAGCCAAATGATGGTTAGTAACTCACTGTTCGCGGTGGAGATTAACGCGAATGCGGTGCTGAAACCCTGCATAAATTCTGACATGCGATGAGTATAGTTCGGGGACTGGGTTTACCTGGCACTGTTTCCAGAATCCGGAATTGATGCAATTTAATGCAATTAAATGCAGTATATTTAGCGAGCTTCACCAAAGAAACGAACGTCAAGGTCAAGCCATGCGTCAACTCATGAGTACCAAGGAAGTGGCGGAATACCTTCGGTTGAAAGAGCGAAAAATCTACGACCTCGTCAGTCGCGATGAAATTCCGCATTCCCGCGTGTCTGGCAAGCTGCTTTTTCCACGTGCCCAGATAGACGATTGGGTCAGTCGCAACATGGGTGGTACGCCCACGCGCAGTATCACCCGCCTAGCGCCGGTGATTGCAGGTAGTCACGATCCATTGCTTGATTGGGCGGTACGCGAATCGCGCTGCGGGCTGGCGGCGCTGACTTACGGCAGTCTCGATGGTGTTGACCGCATGTTGTCAGGCGAAGCGTCGGCGGCGGCGATTCACTTGCCGCCGACCAAAGGCTCGGATCGTAACCGCAGTGTGGTGAGCGAGCGACTCGGCCATCTGGATATCGTGCTCGTCAAATGGGCGCGCCGCGAGCAGGGCTTGGTGGTCGCCAGCGACAACCCGCTTAAAATTACGTCTCTGCCGGATTTACTGACCAAAAAAGCGCGGGTGATTCCACGCCAGCCGCATGCGGGCAGCTATTTGCTACTGCTTGAATTGCTGGGTCAGGCTCGACTGAAATTAACCGACTTGAACGTGGTTAAATTCGCGGCCTTGAGTGAGAGCGATATTGCGGCGGCGATTCTCGACGGCAAAGCAGATGCCGGTTTGGCAATACGCGCCGTGGCGCGCCAGTTTCATCTGGGCTTTGTGCCGCTGGCCACCGAAGAGCTCGATCTAGTGGTGAATCGTCGCGCTTACTTTGATGCACCCATGCAAGCGCTGCTTGCCTTTACCCACACCGATACTTTTCGCCAGTATGCGCGTGAGTTATCGGGTTACGATATGAGCGAACTGGGCAAGGTAGTATGGAACGCCTGATTTTCTGTTTAAATCTGCATCGCTCATAAATTGAAAACCCCGTCCAGATCTCGTGGCTCACATCACGTGAATTCCCGCACCCGCCTCATTTTTGCGATTGCCTTGGTCAGCGCACTGCTGCTGATCCCATTCGCCTTCACAGTGGGGCAGTTCCCGATCTCGCTGGCCGAAATTGCGTCGCTGGCTTGGGCGAAGCTGTCCGGCGCATCCAGCGTACCCGGCAGTAGCGCAAATATTGTGCTGTTTGAGATTCGCGGCCCACGTATCGCCGCAGCGTTTATCGTGGGTTCAGCACTCGCCGCGGCAGGCGCGGCGTTTCAAAACCTGTTTCGCAATCCGCTGGTCTCGCCCGATATTCTCGGCGTGTCGAGTGGTGCGGCGCTGGGCGCCGTGGTGGGTATTTTTTTATCGCTACCGCTGGTTGCGATTCAAGGGTTGGCATTTGCGGGCGGCCTGCTCGCGGTGGCCATTATTTTTTGGGTTGGCAACAAAATTCGCGGACACGATCCGGTGCTCACGCTGGTGCTCAGCGGCGTGGTGATTGGTTCGCTGTTGGGGTCGGGCATCGCGCTCGCCAAATATCTGGCTGATCCATTTAATCAATTGCCCGCCATCACCTATTGGCTGCTGGGCAGTTTCACCAGCGTCACGGCGCGCGATATTTTTTTTGCGTCATTGATTATTTTTGTGGCCGTCGTTCCCTTGTTTTTGTTGCGCTGGCGGATCAATCTGCTGGCCTTGCCGGATGACGAGGCGCGTGCCTTGGGCCTTGGTGTGGGGCGAATGCGTTTGATCGTGATCGCTGCCGCCACGCTTATGACCGCGGCATCAGTGGCGATCTGCGGGATTATCGGCTGGGTGGGGTTGGTGATTCCCCATGCAGTGAGGATGCTGGTGGGGGCGGAGTTCTCACGGTTGCTGCCACTATCGATGCTGATCGGTGGCACCTTTATGCTGGCCGTGGACACGATCGGACGCAGTATAGCGCCGACCGAAATCCCGCCCGGGGTGCTGACCGCGTTAATCGGCGCGCCCGCTTTCATTTGGCTGATGGCGGCCACATTCAAACAGCGGCGTATTTAATGCTTAATGCACAAAATTTGACCATTGGTTACGCTGGGCGAACCCTCGCGGCGGATATTTCGTTCACCTTAGGCGATGGTGAAGTCATTGCGATCCTAGGTCCGAATGGGTGCGGCAAGACCACGCTGTTCCGCACGTTGCTGGGCCTGCTGCCCGCCTTGCACGGTACAACCCTGCTGAATGGACGCGCCAACGTTGCACTAGAGCCAAATACGATCGCCCGATTGATCGCCTATGTGCCGCAAATTTCGGCAAGTTTTGCCAATTTCAGCGTGATGGAAGTTGTCGAAATGGCCCGAACGCCCCATCTGGCTTGGTATTCGTCGCCAGGTGATAAAGACCGTGCGATTGCGGAAAGCGCACTTGCGGAACTCAATATTGGTGATTTCGCGGGGCGCGAATTTTCTGAACTCTCCGGCGGCGAACGGCAATTGGTGATGATCGCGCGCGCCTTGGCTTCGGAAGCCAAAATATTGCTGATGGATGAGCCGACCGCCAGTCTCGATTTCGGTAATCAGGTTTTAATTCTGGATGAAATCGCCAAATTAAAATCTCGCGGTGTATCCGTTATTTTTACGACGCATCATCCCGACCATGCGTTGCGCATTGCGGATCGCACACTGACCATTGCCCGTAGCGGACAGGTTCAAATTGGCCTGACGAGCGTTGTGCTAAACGCCGCATCGCTAACGGCGTTGTACGGAATCGGTATTGAGCTAATTGAACGCGACAATAGGCCAAGCATAGTGGCGTCGCTTGAATCCGCGCGGCCTCTGCTCAACCCCGGATGATCCGGAGCCGGGCAGAGGCCGCGCGTCAGACATACGCTTATGCTAAATCGTACCGATCAAGGTTCATCACTTTGTTCCATGCCGCCACGAAGTCCCGCACAAACACAGGCTGAGCATCACTCGACGCATAAACCTCGGCCAACGCCCGCAATTGGGAATTCGAGCCGAACACCAGATCCACCACGGTGCCGGTGAGTTTGAGCTCGCCCGTCTTGCGGTTGCGTCCTTCCAACACGAATTCAGAGTCGGCTGATTTTTGCCACTTCGTATTCATGTCCAGCAGTTTGACAAAGAAGTCATTGGTCAGCACATCAGTGCTTTCGGTGAACACCCCATGCTTGGCGCCGCCAACATTCGCGCCCAGTGAGCGAAGTCCGCCGATCAGCACCGTCATCTCTGGCGCGGTCAGTGTCAGCAAGTTGGCCTTGTCTATGAGTAACTCGGCCGCACTGCTTTCCTGCCCGATGCGGGCGTAGTTGCGGAATCCGTCTGCCGTGGGCTCGAGCACCGCGAACGAATCAACATCGGTTTGCTCTTGAGAAGCGTCGGTGCGGCCAGGCGCGAACGGAACGGTCACTGCTTGGCCCGCTGTCTTCGCCGCGGCTTCAACTGCTGCGCAGCCGCCCAGCACGATTAGATCGGCAATTGAAACTTTCTTCCCGCCGGACTGCGCGCTATTGAACGAATTCTGGATTCCCTCAAGTGTCAACAACACTTTCGCCAGTTCAGCCGGTTGGTTGACCTCCCAGTCCTTCTGAGGCGCCAAGCGAATCCGCGCGCCATTGGCACCGCCGCGCTTGTCGCTGCCGCGGAACGTGGAGGCCGATGCCCACGCGGTGGTGACCAGCTGCGAGGTCGAAAGACCGGCGGCAAGGATCTTGGCCTTGAGTGCAGCAATGTCCTGTACATCAATTAGTGGATGGTCGACAGCAGGCACCGGGTCCTGCCAGATCAACTCTTCTTTTGGCACCAACGGGCCCAAGTAGCGGGTGATCGGGCCCATGTCGCGGTGAGTCAGCTTGAACCAGGCGCGCGCGAATGCGTCTGCTAATTCCTGCGGGTTCGCCATAAAGCGCCGCGATATTTTCTCGTAGGCCGGGTCCATACGCATCGCCATGTCGGCCGTCGTCATCATCGGAGCGTGGCGCTTACTCGGATCGTGCGCGTCGGGCACGGTGCCGTCTCCTGTCGTGCCCACCGGTTTCCATTGGTGTGCACCGGCCGGGCTTTTAGTCAGTTCCCACTCGTAGCCAAATAGGTTCTCGAAGTAGCCGTTGTCCCATTTGATCGGGTTGTTGGTCCAAGCACCCTCAATGCCGCTGGTAAACGCGTTTACGCCATGGCCGGTCTCGAAGCTGTTGATCCAGCCCAGCCCCATGTTCTCAATGCCTGAGCGCTCCGGCTCAACGCCGATGTGCTTTGCGTCAACCGCACCATGGCACTTGCCAAACGTGTGCCCGCCCGCCGTGAGGGCCACAGTTTCTTCATCGTTCATGGCCATGCGCGCGAACGTTTCGCGAATGTCCCGGGCTGACCCGAGCGGATCCGGTTTGCCATTTGGCCCTTCCGGATTTACATAGATCAAGCCCATTTGGACTGCGGCGAGCGGATTGGTAAGCTCACGGTCGCCGGTATAGCGCTCGTCGCCCAGCCAGGTGCTCTCCGGGCCCCAATAGGTGTCGTCTTCGGGCTCCCAGACGTCTGGGCGACCGCCACCGAAGCCGAAAGTCTTGAAGCCCATCGACTCCAACGCGATATTGCCGGTGAGGATGAACAAATCCGCCCATGAAAGTTTGCGACCGTATTTCGCTTTGATCGGCCACAGCAGTCGGCGCGCCTTGTCGAGATTGCCGTTATCCGGCCAGCTGTTCAGGGGGGCGAAGCGTTGCTCACCGCTGCCACTGCCGCCGCGACCGTCCGCGATGCGATAGGTGCCCGCCGAGTGCCATGCCATGCGGACGAAGAACGGGCCATAGTGGCCGTAGTCAGCGGGCCACCAAGCCTGTGAATCCGTCATCAGCGCATGCAGGTCACTGACCACGGCGTGCAGATTAAGGGTTTTGAATTCTTCGGCGTAGTTGAAATGCTCGCCCATTGGATTCGATAATGACGATTGCTGGTGCAGGATTTTCAGGTTCAATTGTTCAGGCCACCAGCTGGCGTTGGTTCGGGTTCCCGCGACTGTGTGTTTAAGTGCAACGCCGGGGAATGGGCATTTGGCTTCGTCTGACATGGTTCTCTCCTAGGATTGTGAGCGGCTTTCGAGCTAATGCAGTGTGGAGTAGAAACAACGATTCATCAAATCGTTGTTTCTTATGAAATCTATAGCCTCTGTCAATATCGACTCTTGCGCCCCCACCCCGACAGCGTTGATAAAAATGGTGATTTAGAGCAGATTTTTCGTCTCGCGGGAACTTGAGTTGCCGCGGATGCGCGGCCCACTTGCGACTACCCTACAACCATTCTATGCGCATTGCAGGCAGCAGGTTTTGTTGTGTTCTAGGTCAGCACTGACCCGGCAAAATATGGCTAAGCAGGCATCGAACGGATACCGTACATGCTCTCGCCCATGATCAAATATTCGATCCGCGCCCGCGCGTCGCCCTTCTCGTCCTTATAAGTAAAGCCAATGGCTGCGACTGTTTCGCCCGCTTTCGGCTCCGCTATTTTCCAAGCCGCAATAC
Source organism: Burkholderiales bacterium (assembly GCA_038236905.1). Lineage (GTDB taxonomy): Bacteria > Pseudomonadota > Gammaproteobacteria > Burkholderiales > Usitatibacteraceae > UKL13-2. The sequence continues at coordinate 1,668 of JBBRZG010000156.1, read as the reverse complement.
GCGTCATCGGCGCTAACTCCAGCACCCAATCGCCACGCTTGGTCGGCACCACCGCGCCCGAAATAATTTTGCTGCCATTTACACCGCTGGTTTGTGCGGGCGCCATGCGCGTGGCTAGATTTGCCGGTAGTTTCAAATCGTTCGCGACGTTGACGGTGATTTCTGCATGCGGATTTTGCCATTTGGTCGATTTCACTTTGCCTTCAAGATAAATCGGTCGCGACTCGTCATAGCTGTCCCAGCCGTGATGCGCCTGCGAAAGTTTTGCAAACCCCATTGCAAAACCAGAGATCGGCAACGCCAACAAAAAGTTTCTGCGTTTCATGTCATCTCCTTCTAGAAATTAATTGTTACCCTGCGTTTTCAACAGTGGCTGCACCCCGCACCGTGAGTAATCTGCAACCGGCACACTTCACAAATACGCAATCCAGCGCCCACAGGTAATCACCATCAGCCAAATCGAAATCGACAACGCCGCCTGCACTCGCGTCACCAAATTCTGCGCATCCATCCGGCCACGTGCATGCAGAATCGCTGCATTGGTTCCGGCCGCAAACAGCAAACACATTTTGATAATGAATGCTGTGTTGTTAATCAAATCACCAATGCGCGAAACAAACATCGTCAGCCCCGTTGCCACTGCCAGCGTAAAACCGACCAGCGTCCATGGCAACAATGCCTTGGCCAGCACCTGCACGTCCAGCTGATCCAGCGCCCGCAAACGCAGCAGTAACCGCAAATCAACGATCCAGATCGTGCCAAACACCAACGCGATTGCCACGATATGCATTACTTCGAGTGTCGGATAAGCGTAAACGTTTGTTTTTAACCAAACAATCGGTGCCCACTGATCGAGGGCTTGGAGTGGGGTGATGGTTAGGGGAATCGGTGTTGTGATAGGCATCTGATTATTTTGAGTCTGAAAAATATTTAGCTAGCGTGTTGGCCGTTGTTGATAAACGCTGCGGTTGTGGTGACAGCTTAAGCCACGGCGACTGCGCCGCGAACGAACATAAAGCATTTATCTGCGCGCGCTTTAGGCTGAAAACACCTCAAGCGGGCCGTGGATATGAGATGCGGGGGTGTGCTTGAATACGAGTTGCGGTGTTCCTGCGTCGTTGAAATAAAATGAGCTAACCCTAATATTGGTGGGCATCTACGAGCAATATTGGCTGATAAACCTCCCCGATATTGGTTCTAGTAGTTATGTTGAGGGGAAATGCGACCTATCAAGAAGTGACATATCGAGCTAAGAAGTAGCTTTTCCACCGAGAAATATTAAAAATACAAAATCAGGTGGAAAGTCAATAGACTCAATGGCGTGGATAACTTTATCTCGTTTTCTAACCGAGCAAAACGATTCGCCGCCAATCCAGCGGTTTGCTGGTTGCATCGCTGAAATGAGTTAGGTCGCAGCACAGGGTTTTCCTGCTGACGGGTGAGCGCGTAGCGCGCGGTTTTTCGGTTGCGGGCAGCTTTATCGCTCGCGAACGGAAAACCGTTGTAGCTCCCTCTCTCACCCCGGAAGCCTACAATTGCGACAAACCGCGTGATTCCCGGCGATCCGTTGTAGCTCCCTCTCTCACCCCGGAAGCCTACAATATTCAGGCGAGCGGTTGTTGATGGTTTTCCGTTGTAGCTCCCTCTCTCACCCCGGAAGCCTACAAT